>DATMMH010000480.1:0-4688 GCA_035569855.1 Candidatus Dormiibacterota bacterium | reverse complement strand
TCCCCCGTCGTCGGCCAGATGCGGTTGCGGGAACTCGTCTCCGATCAACTCCGCCATGATCGACGCGGCCAGCGCGGTCGGGCGGCTATCGTCTCGATTCGAGAGGATCACCACCCCGAGGTCGCGCTCGGGCACGTAGGCGAGGTGAGCCTTGTAGCCCGGCTGGCTGCCGGTATGGCAGAGCACGGTCAGGCCCCGGTAACGCCGGACCGCCAGACCGAGCCCGTAGTAGACCAGCGTGCCGTCCTGCAATCGCGTTCGCTCGCGCATCGCCGCGGTCACGTCGACCCCGTCGATCGTGCCGGTCCGCAGGGCCAGAAGCCAGCGCGTCAGATCTCCGAGATTCGTCGTCAGCGTGTCGGCCGCGATGCCGAGGAGATAGGATGCGCGTGACCACCCGCCGCCTCCATCGGGCACATAGGGCTCGGCCAGGCCGGGCACGACGACTCCTTCGTGCGGGCGCGCCAGCGTCGCGGTCAGGCCGAGCGGCTCGTAGAGCGCGGCCCGCCGAAACGTATCCGCGGGCGTGCCGCTGACGCGCGCGATCAGCTCGTCCAGCAGCAGGGCGTTGACGTTCGCGTACATGTATTGGGCGCCCGCCGACGCGCTCACCGTCGATTGTCGCCACGCCAGGTCGAGCAGATCTCGCGTCCTCGACGGCGAGGAGGTCCAGACCCCGCGCAACCGTTCGATCTCGAGCACGTCCCGGAGCCCGCTCGTCATCGACAGGAGGTGTCTGATCGTGACGGCGATTTCCGAGCGCAGCTCGGGAATGTATCGCCGCACGTCGTCGTCGAGTCTCAAGGCACCTCGCGCGGCGAGAACGAGCACGGCCGCCGCCACGAACGTCTTCGACACCGAAACGATGTGGAACCGGGTCTCCGGACCGATCGGGATCCGATACTCCAGGCTGGCCAGCCCGACATACCGGCGCGCGATGACGTCGCCGCTTCGGATCACCGAGACGGCGACCCCTGGCTGGTCGCCGCCTTGCTCGGTCAAGCGCTCGATGAGGGCGAGCGGGCGGACATCGTGCCGCTGACGCATCGGTCGATTCTAGCGCGCTCCCACCGGGCACCGCCGCGCAGGAAACGACAGCCTCCTGACTCCTCAGGAGGCTGTTTGCCGACCGGTGGTCGCGGGGTCCGGGGCTACAGGTAGCGCGTCGGCCAGTTGATGGTGCGCCACATGTGGGCCGACGGGCTCTGGTCGAAGCCGAGCCCTTCCTTCGGCTGGCGGAAGTGGCGCCCCACCACGTCGGTGAACTCGTCCAGGTCGACCTTGACGTTCGGGTCGAAGGAGTAGAGGTCGTTCACGGTGATGAGCCGCGAGGTCATGTACCACTTGTGATCGCGCGCGTAGCGGTAGGCGTCCTGGATGTGCGGCTCGGGCACGTAGTCGGCGCCGAAGAGCTTCAGGTATAGCTCCGGATACCGGTAGCCGACCGACTCGTCGGGGAAGAAGCGCAGCGCCTGGTGGTAGCGGATGCCCCAGGCCACCTCCTCGTCCACGTAGGGCTCGAGGAGCTGGGCGCTCCAGTAGCCGTGGTCGCTGCGGATGAAGCCGGCGATGGCGATGTCGTGGAGCAGGCACGCGAGCACGACCTTCTCGCTGACCCCGTTCTTCATGGCGAGGCGCGCGCTCTGCAGCAAGTGCATGGACGGCCCGAAGCGGTAGCGGAAGAAGTCGAAGAGCGTCGGCTTGTCGGGCATCTTCGCGAGCCGGGGGTCGTGGCCCATCATGTAGAGGCGGCCGTCGTCCGGGGGGCGCGATATCGGCTGGCGGGGATCCCGCTCGCCGGAGGTGAAGATCACCGACTTGACCACCACCCGGTCGAGCTCCTGGCTCAGCGCGTGCTCGGCCGCCTCGGCCCGCTGCAGTGTCGTCATGGCGTCTCCTTTTCTAGAATTTTCGTCCCCCGTGCCGTCACCTGTCAAGCATCGCGGTCCCGCGGCCCGCTGGGCTATACTCCCGCCGGAGGTCACCATGACTGCCAGAGCCCTCACCGCCGCGCTCGCCGCCGCCACCGTGCTCCTCGGCCCCGCCCTGCCCGCCTGGAGCCAGACCACCGCGAAGGACGTCTCGGACAAGGCCGCGGACGCCGCCGACACCATCCGCGACTACACGCTCGAGAAGAAGGACGAGGCGGTGGCCCAGGCCAAGAAGCTCGCCTCCGACCTGGACGGCAAGATCCGCGATCTGGAGGCCCAGGCCTCGCAGCAGACCGGCGACGCCAAGGCCAAGTCGCAGGAGCAGATCCGCGATCTCAAGGCCAAGCGGGCGGCGGCGGGCCGGAAGATCAACGAGCTCACCCGCGCCTCCCAGGCGTCGTGGGAGCGGGCCAAGGAGGGCTTCGCCAAGGCCTACCGCGATCTGGCGGAGTCCTACGACAAGGCGGCCGCCGAGTTCAAGAAGTAGCGCGGCCGGCCCGGCCCGCGGCTAGTAGAGCTGCCGCGGGAAGACCATGTAGACGACGTCCTGGAAGCGCTCCCAGAGGCTCCGCGCCGGCTGGAAGTAACGCACGTCGGGCCCCGAGACCCAGCGCACGTTCCCGCTGGGGGCGATGTCCACGCGCCAGCTGTTCTCGGGCTTCATCGCCTCGTCCAGGGCCGCCGCGGCGACCTGGGCGAGCTCCTTACTGTCGACGACGACGCCCATCTCGCTGTTGACCTCGGCAGAGCGCGGGTCGAGATTCATCGAGCCCACGAAGACACGCTCGCGGTCCAGCACGATGGCCTTGGCGTGGAGTCCCAGGGACGCCGACGCGGTGGGCGGCGTGTCGGCGGCGGTCGCCTTCAGCGCCGCGTCGGGCCGGAGCTCGTGCAGCTCCACGCCCGCCTCGATGAAGTCCCGCCGCCACAGCTTGTAGTGGCTGTTGACCGCGGGGACGTCGGTGGTGGCCAGCGAGTTGGTCAGGATCCGCACCGTCACCCCGCGGGCGGTCAGGCCGCGCAGCAACTCGATCATGTCCTGGTCGGGAATGATGTAGGCGTTGGCGATCAGCAGCTCGCGCTTCGCGGCCCCGATCAGGTTCCGGATGGCCTGCGGCATCCAGTGCTTGACCGCCTCCTCCCCGGGCCGGTCCGCCAGCACCCGGCTCTGGCCCGGCTGGAGCGCGGCCCGCAAGGTGCCGAGCTCCGCGGTCCAGTCCTGCGGCTCCAGCGGAAAGCGCGCGAGCTCGGGCGCGCCGGCGAGGCGCGCGGTGACCTTCGCCATCATCTCCGGCAGGGTGCCCGGCGTGGCCTCGAGGCCGAGGCGAGACACCTCGACCACCAGCGGGCTGTTCCAGTAGCGATCGAAGACGGCCGAGCCTTGCCGGGCCATCGGCCCCACCCCGAGGACGTCGAGGTCGTAGAAGTTGTACTTCGGGTTCAGCCCGAGGTACTCGGCGCCGATGTTGCGGCCGCCGATGATCGCCACTCGGTTGTCGGCGATGAGCAGCTTGTTGTGCATGCGGTGGTTGAGCCGCGCCAGATCGCCGGCCGACTCGACGCCGCGTCCGACGAGCGAGCGGTTGTGCCACGGGTTGAAGAGCCGGATCTTGATGTTGGGATGCCCGTCGATCTTCGCGAAGGGCGAGTCGCGCACCTTGGTCGTCTCCGCGTCCTTCTTCAGGGTGTCCAGGTCGTCGATGATCATGCGGACCTTCACCCCGCGGTCGGCGGCCGCGACCACGCGCTTCATGAGCAGGAGCCCGCTGCTGTCGCCGGCCCAGACGTAGTACTGCAGATCGAGCGCGGAGCGGGCCGAGTCCACGAGGGCGAGGCGCCACCGGAGCCCGTCCTCGTTGCGCTCGAGGAGCCGGAAGCCCGCAGCGTCGGGCCCGCCCGCGTCACGCAGACCGGTCTCGAGCGCCGCCAGCGGGCCGGCCGCCGCGGGCGGCGCGGCGGATTCAGGGGGTGGGGGCGGCCCGGCGGGCGGCGCGGTGACGCAGCCGCCGAGCGCCACCGCGGCCGCCAGCAGGCCGGCCATGGAGACGTCCCGCCAGCCGAAGAGGAGCCGCGGCAGTCTCATCAGGTCAGTGTGCCTTGACACGCCCGGCGCGGGAGGCTATTTCTGCGCCATGAAAATTCGAGCCCTCCGCGCCCGGCCCGTGCTCGTTCCCTTCACTCGCCCGCCGGTGAGCGCGAGCGGAGCCATCCCCCGGGCCGCGCTCGTGCTGTTCGATCTGGAGACCGACGCGGGCGTCACCGGCCGCTCGTACATCTTCGGCTTCCACCCCTGGGCCCTCGGCCCCATCACCGGTTGCGCCCAGGCCCTCTTCGCGATGATCCAGGGCGACGCGCTCGCGCCGTTCGAGATCGAGGCGAAGCTGCGCCGGCAGCTCGCGCTGCTCGACTCGCCGGGCCTGGTCGGGCTCGCGCTGGCCGGTATCGACATGGCCGCGTGGGACGCGCTGGCCCAGGCCCGGGGCGTCCCGCTGGTCACGCTGCTGGGCGGCGCCGTGAAGCCGATCCCGGCCTACAACAGCACCGGGCTCTGGGTGCAGCCCGTCGAGACGCTGGCCGCCGAGGCCGAGGCGCTGCTCGCGGAGGGCTTCACCGCGCTCAAGCTGCGGGTCGGGCGCGACGATTTCCACCAGGACCTGGCCGCGGTGCGCGCGGTGAAGAAGCGCATCGGCGACGCGGCGACGCTGATGTGCGACTTCAACCAGCGCCTGACCGTCAACGAGGCGCTCCGGCGCGCCC
>DATMMH010000479.1:0-2749 GCA_035569855.1 Candidatus Dormiibacterota bacterium | reverse complement strand
GCCCATATCGAGCACCGTGCTTTCCGGCTCCACGTACCGCTGGAAGAAGTGTCGACAGAGGACGCGCCAGATGCGGTCTTTTCGCTCTTTCTCGTCCCGCGAGAAGCGAGCCGAATACAACTTGGAGAGGCTGGGATCCGGCATGGAGTCAGCGTAACGTTCTTCGGGCAGGCCTCGGCTACTTTTTGTCTCTGCTCGGCGGGATCTCCTGCGACAGCCGCCGAGCCTTGACGAAGATCGCCCGGAGCATTGGCCGGGTGAGCTTTCCCGTGAACGTGTTCTGCTGGCTGGGATGGAAGCTCCCGAGCAACGCGATGTTATCGGCGGGCATGCGAGCTGAGACCCCGTGCCCGAACCGCGGCAGCGGGCGCGGTACCGCCTGGCCCGCCTCGCGACGGGTTCGCAGGTAGGCGTCCCACCCGATCTTGCCGAGGGCCACCACGACGCGCACGTGTCGGAGGAGCCGGAGCTCCTCCAGCAGGAATGGCTGACAGCGCCGTAGCTCGATCGGAGTCGGCTTGTTGGCCGGCGGCGCGCAGCGCGCGGTGGCGGTTATGTAGGCTCCGGCGAGACGCAGGCCGTCCTCCGGATCGATCGAGGTGGGCTGGTTCGCGAAGCCGGCTTCGTGCAGGGCGCGGAAGAGCCAGTCGCCGCTGCGGTCGCCGGTGAACATTCGCCCGGTGCGGTTGCCCCCATGGGCCGCCGGGGCCAGGCCGACCAGCAGCACGCGCGCCTCCGGGTCACCGAATCCTGGCAGCGGCCGCGCCCAGTAGCGCTGGCCCCGGTACCGGCGCGGCGGCTCGGACGCGACTGCCTCGCGATGCTTCACCAGGCGCGGGCAGCGGCGGCAGTCGATGATTCGCTGGGCGAGGGCGGCGAGCGAGGCGGCCCGTGGCGTCGTATTGTCCTTCCGGCGAACTTGCCCGACAATCACGCGAGGATGATAACGACCGGAGCCGACGCATGACAAGCCGCGTGCCCGCCCTGATCGTGCACGGCGGGGCGGGCGCCGACCCGGGCGGCCGCGACGAGTTGCGGAGCGGCATGCGCGAGGCGGTGGCGGCCGGCTGGCGCGCCCTCGCCGGGGGCGGCAGTGCCCTCGACGCGGTCGAGGCCTCGGTGCGTAGCCTCGAGGATCACCCGCGCTTCAACGCCGGCCGCGGCTCCGTGCTGACCTCCGAGGGCACTGTGGAGAACGACGCCTCGATCATGGAGGGCGACATGCTCCGGAACGGGGCGGTCGCGGCGGTCTCCGGGGTGCGCAACCCGATCACGCTCGCCCGGCGCATCATGGAAGACGGTCACCATTCGCTCTTCGCCGGCCCGGGCGTGCTGGACCGGGCGCGGGCGCTCGGCGTGGAGCTGTGCGATCCCGCGGAGCTGATCACCGAGCACCAGCGGCGGCGCCTCGCCGCCCTGCAGGCGGGCACCGTGGGCGCGGTCGCGCTGGACCGGTTCGGGACCATCGCGGCCGCCACCTCCACCGGCGGCACCTCCGGCAAGCTGCCGGGCCGGGTCGGCGACTCGGCCCTCGTCGGCTGCGGCACCTATGCCGAGAGCACGCTCGGCGGGGTCTCCTGCACCGGCGACGGGGAGGCGATCATCCGGGTGACGCTGGCGCGCCGGTCCCTGGAGATCCTGAAGACGGTTGGAGACCCCAGCCACGCGGCCGAGGTGGCGCTGAGCGTGCTGGTGGAAGAAGGCCGGGGCCAGGGCGGGCTCATCCTCGTCGACTGGCGTGGCCGGATGGGCTGGGCCCGCTCCACCGTCCTCATGCCGGTGGGCCTCATGTCGCCGGGTCGCGGCGAGCCGGAGCTACCGTTCTGATCGCGCGGGCATGATCGACGTCGCGGACGTCCGCGCCGCGCGGGCGCGGCTCGCCGGCACGCTCTCCGAGACCCCCTGCCCGTACTCCGAGACCCTCTCCGCGCTCACCGGCGCCCGGGTCTTCGTCAAGCTCGAAAACCTCCAGATGAGCGGCTCGTTCAAGGAGCGCGGCGCCGCCAACCTGCTGCTGCAGCTCGGCCCCGAGGAGCGCGGGCGCGGAGTGGTCGCGGCCAGCGCGGGCAATCACGGGCTGGCGGTGGCCTTCCACGCCCAGCGGCTTGGCCTCGCGGCCACCATCGTGATGCCCGAGTGGGCGCCGCTCGCCAAGGTCACCGCGGCGCGCCGCCACGGGGCCACCGTCGTGCTGCACGGAGAGAATTTCGACGAAGCCTACACGCGTGCGCGGGAGATCGAGGGCGCGAGCCGGCTCGTCTTCGTCCACCCCTTCGACGACCCGCGGGTGATCGCGGGCCAGGGCACGATCGGCCTCGAGCTCCTGGCTCAGGTGCCGGACCTCGACGCGGTCCTGGTTCCGGTGGGCGGCGGCGGCTTGATCGGCGGCATCGGGGTCGCGATCAAGAGCACCCGACCGGAGGTCGCGGTGATCGGGGTGCAGTCGCAGGAGATAGCCGCGATGCGGAGCGCCCTCACCGCGGGCGCGCGCGTCTCGGTGCCGGCCGCCACCACCATCGCCGACGGCATCGCGGTGCGCCGCGTCGGCGAAGAGCCCTTCGAGCTGGCGCGCCGCTACGTGGACCAGGTGGTCACGGTGACCGAGGAAGAGATCGCCAACGCGATCCTGCTGTTGCTCGAGATCGAAAAGACGGTGGTGGAGGGCGCGGGCGCGGTGCCCCTGGCCGCGCTCGCCAACCGGCGCGTGGCTCTCGCGGACCGGACGGTGGCGCTCGTGCTCTCCGGCGGC
>DATMMH010000478.1:0-3519 GCA_035569855.1 Candidatus Dormiibacterota bacterium | reverse complement strand
AAGAACTCGGCATGAAGCTCGACATCGGTCTCATGACGTTCGACCTGCCGGCGCTATCGGCCTACGCGCGCCGCGCCGAAGAGCTGGGCTTCGGGGCCATCTGGTCGGCCGAGACGCGTCACGACCCCTTCCTGCCCCTCGCCGTGGCGGCCACGACCACCTCGCGCGTCGGCCTCGGCACGGCGATCGCGATCGCCTTCGCGCGCAGCCCGATGGTCCTGGCCCACATCGCCTGGGACCTCCAGCGGGCCTCGGGCGGCCGCTTCGTGCTGGGCCTGGGGTCCCAGGTCAAGGCCCACAACGAGCGCCGCTTCTCGGTGCGCTGGGAGCCGCCCGGCCCGCGCCTGCGCGAGATCGTCTCGGCGCTGCGGGCGATCTGGGAGTGCTGGCAGCACGGCACACCGCTCCGCTTCGAGGGCCGCTCCTACCGCTTCGATCTCATGACCCCGTTCTTCAACCCGGGGCCGATTCCGCACCCCCGCATCCCGATCTACCTGGCCGGGGTCAATCCCCAGATGTGTCGCATCGCGGGCGAGGTGGCCGACGGGCTGCACGTCCACTCGTTCCACAGCGCGCGGTACCTGCGCGAGTGCGTGCATCCCGCGGTGGCCGAGGGGCTCGCCCGGGGCGGCCGCTCGCGCACCGACTTCACGTTCCGCGCCTCCACGATGGTGGTGCTGGGCGAGACCGAGGAGGAGCGGCGCCACAACGCCCGCGCGGTGAAGCGCCAGATCGCGTTCTACGCCTCCACCCGGACGTACCAGCCCGTGCTGGCCATCCACGGGCTCGAGGACCTCGTCCCGCGCCTGCACGCGAAGTCGCTCGCGGGCGACTGGGAGGGCATGACCGACCTGATCAGCGACGAGACGCTCGATCTCTTCGCGGTGAGCGGCCCCTTCGAGACGATCGGCGAGCGGATTCGCGCGCGCTATCGCGCTCTCTACGATCGGACCCAGATCTACCCGTCCTTCCAGCCCGCGCTCGAGGATCCGCGCTGGCCGTCCGTCCTGGCCGCCTTCCAGGAGGGCTGACCGCCTATGCTACAATCCGTCCGCGAGAGGAGACCCGCATGGCCATCCTGAAAGTCGCGCGTCTGGGGCATCCGGTGCTTCGCCAGGTAGCCGACCCGGTGCCGTTGTCGGAGATCCGCACCGCCGCGACGCAGCAGCTCATCGACGACATGATCGAGACCATGCGCGAGTACAACGGGGCCGGACTCGCCGCCCCGCAGGTGCACGTGTCCAGACAGATCTGCGTGATCGAGGTCCACGGCAACCCACGCTACCCGGAGGCCCCCAGCATCCCGCTCACCGTCCTGATCAACCCGGTGGTGACCCCGCTCACCGACGAGATGGAGGACGGGTGGGAGGGCTGCCTGTCCGTGCCCGACATGCGCGGGATCGTGCCGCGGTTCGGAACGGTGCGGCTCGAGGCCCGCGACCGGGACGGCGCTCCGATCGAGGTGGTGGCCAAGGAGTTCTTCGCGCGGGTCATCCAGCACGAGACCGATCATCTCCACGGCAAGATCTACCTGGACCGGATGCGGGACCTCGCCACCTTGACGCACCTGGCCGAATGGAACAAGCACTGGCTCGGCGTCCAGGAGCAGGACGAGTAGCGGGAGTCGGGCGATCAAGGTCATCGCCGTCGTCCGCGACCTGTTCTTCGTCGCCCGGATCCGGGAGACGGCCCGCCTCGTGGGAACGCCGCTCGGCTTCGCCCGCAGCCCCGAAGAGATCTCCGCGGCCCTCGCCGCCGAGACGCCCGCCCTCGTGATCGTGGATCTCACCACCAACGGCTGGGACTACGACGCGATCTTCGGCGCGCTCGCGGCCGCGCCCGACGTACCGGTGCTGGGCTTCACGACCCACGCGCTGGCGCGCGCGACCCAGCCGCTGCACGGCCGCTGTCGCCGCGTGGTGACCAAGGAGACGCTGACCCAGGAGCTGCCCGGGCTCCTGCAGCGCGGTCTCGCGGCGTGACCTCCGCCGAGTTCGTGGAGAGCCTGGATCAGACCAACCAGGCCGTCCTGCGCCGGCTCGAGCCCGACGCCACCCTCAAGCCCGAGGTCTCGGGCACCCTCAACGTCACGAACCTCTTGAAGGTCGCGCTCAAGAACGAGATCGAGGCCACCGAGATCGCGGCGCGCTGGCTCGTCGCGACCTCCGACGTGGAAGCGAAGATGGCCTTCGCGCGGCAGGCCGGCGACGAGGCCAAGCACTACCGCATGATCGCGGACCGGCTCCGCGAGCTCGGGTTCGACGCGCGCGGCTTCGACCCGATCGCCCAGGGCTTCGGTCCGCTCTTCCAGTACCTCGACTCGCTCCCGACCACCGTCGAGCGGGTGGCCGCGGGCCAGTTCACCCGCGAGGCCATCGCGGTGGTGAAGAACCGCCAGTTCATCGAGTTCTGCGATCGCGCGGGCGACCGCGTGACCGCGACCCTCTACCGCGACATCATCGAGCCGGACGAGCGGTTCCACCACGAGCTCGGACGCAGCCTGCTGCTGAAGCTGGCGACCACGCCGGACGCGCAGGAGGCGGCCCGCCGCGCGGCGGCGCGGACCCTGGCGCTGGCCGAGGAGCTGCAGGGCGCCGCGCTCCGCACCGCCGGCATCCACCACGCCCCCGGCTGTTGATGGATTCCGACCCGACCCTGGCCGGGTTCGCGCAGGCGGTGGGATCTCCCGACGGCGAGATCCGCCTGGCCCGCGCCGCCCTGCTGATCGCAGCGGCCGAGGAGCCCGATCTCGACGTCGACCGGTACATGGTGCGGCTCGAGGGCCTCGCGGAGGCGGCCGAGCCGGCCCGGCGGGCCCCCGACGAGCTGCGGCGGCTGCACCGCCTCCGCGAGTACCTCTTCGAGGAGCTCGGGTTCGCGGGCGACCGCACCGACTACTTCGATCCCCGTAACAGCTATCTCAACCACGTCCTGGAGCGCCGCCTCGGGATCCCGATCACGCTCTCGCTGGTCTTCATCGAAGTGGGCCGCCGGCTCGGCCTGCAGATGGAGGGGATCGGCCTGCCCGGCCACTTCATCACCGGCGTCCGGATCGGCGGCGAGCACGTGCTGCTCGATCCGTTCAACCGCGGCGCGGTCCTGACGGTGGAGAGCTGCGGGGAGGTGGTGCGTCGCGCGCTCGGCCGGCCGGTGCGCCTCCTGCCCGAGCACTTCGCGCCGATCGACCCCCGGCAGTTCCTCACCCGCATGCTCGCCAACCTCAAGGCCGTCTACTGGCGCCAGGAGGCGTGGGACAAGGTGGTGCGCGTCATCGACCGCATGCTCGCGCTCAACCCGGCCTCCGCGGGAGAGCGGCGCGACCGCGGCGCGGCGTGGAGCAACATGGGCCACCTGGACCGGGGCGTGGCGGACTGGGAGCGCTATCTCACGGAGTTCCCCAACGCGGCCGACCACGAGCAGGTGCGCGGCCAGCTCCGCCGCGTGCGCCAGAAGCTCGCGCAGCGGAACTGAGCGCGGTCGCCATGCGGGTGCAGGGCGGCGCGAATCTCTATGGCTTCT
>DATMMH010000477.1:0-2804 GCA_035569855.1 Candidatus Dormiibacterota bacterium | reverse complement strand
GTCCCCTAATAGTGTCTGCACCGAAAGGTTCGTGCGCCATGAGCGTGTCAGTTGAGTAGGCGATCTCACCGCCGCCGGCATTCGGGCAATCGACCGCCGCAGGGGCAGGGCCAGGGGCAAGGCCAGGGGCAAGGGCAAGGGCCGCGCGGGCCGATGCCGCCCCGCCCAATGTCCCGCCCTCCCGCCCCGTCGCTCTTCGAAGGCCTCACCGCCGTCCAGCCCTACGAGAAGTTCCAGCTCGAGACCACGCCCGACCAGCTCTCCATGCGCGCGATGGACATGATCGCCCCCATCGGCCGAGGGCAGCGCGGGCTCATCGTGGCCCCGCCCCGGACCGGCAAGACGATCCTGCTCCAGCAGATCGCCAAGGCCGTCCTGGCCAACCACCCCGAGGTGGTGGTGATGGTGCTCTTGGTGGACGAGCGGCCCGAGGAGGTCACCGATTTCAAGATGCAGATCGGCAAGCAGGCCGAGATCGTCGCCTCCAGCAACGACAACCCCTACCGGCGACACATAGAAGTTACCGAGCAGGTGATAGACAAAGCGAAGCGAATGGTCGAGGAGAAGCGGGACGTGCTGATCCTCTTCGACTCGCTGACCCGCATGACCCGCGCCTACAACAACGAGCTCTCCTCGCGGGGGCGCACGATGTCGGGCGGCATCGACAGCCGCGCCTTCCAGATGCCGCGCGCCTTCTTCGGCGCCGCCCGCAAGCTCGAGGAGGGCGGCTCGCTCACCATTATCGGCACGGTGCTGGTGGACACCGGCTCCCGGATGGACCAGATCATCTTCGAGGAGTTCAAGGGCACCGGCAACATGGAGCTGTACCTCTCGCGCGAGCTGGCCGACCGGCGCATCTTCCCCTCGTTCGACCTGATGCGCTCGGGCACGCGCCGGGAGGAGCTGCTGTTCTCCGAGGAGCAGATGAAGAAGATCCACCTGCTGCGCCGGGCCCTGTCCGGGACGAAGCCGCAGGAGGCGATGGAGGCGCTCCTGGGCCGCCTCAAGCTCTCCGCCACCAACGCGGAGTTCCTGAAGGGGCTCGGATCGAACTGAGGCGCGCCCGGCGGGGTCGGGCCCCTACCGCGTCGGTCCCACCACCTTGGAGACCATCTGGCGGAGCTGGCTCAGGGTGAAGGGCTTCTCGATCACCGGGATCCCGGTGCTGCGCAGGAACGGGCCGTAGTCCGACGAGTGCGCCTGGGCGGTGACGAACACGATCCGCTTGAGGACCTGAGGGTAGTCGCGCTGGATCTCCTCGTAGAAGGCCTGGCCGTCCATCTCGGGCATCCGCAGGTCGCAGAGGACCAGGTCGAACCGCTGCCGGCCGATCTCGTCGAGGCCCTCCCGGCCGTTCTCGGCGGTGTGGACGTCGTGACCTTCGATCTTGAGCGCGTCCGAGATCAACTCCCGGACGGGCCGTTCGTCGTCGATCACCAGGATGCGCGCGCGTCCCATGCTCTTCCCGTTCCTGTTGACCTGGACCCGGTTCACGCTATTCTACGACGGGAGGTCAGGCGAGCCCCATGAATAGGCCGTCCCCGGTGCGGCGCGACCGGCGGGCCTTCGTCGCCTCGCTGGCGGCGGGCGTCCTCCTGGGCCCCCGTGTGGTGGGTGCTCAGACCGCCGGACGGGTCGCGCGCGTCGGCTACCTCACGCCCTCGTCGGTCTCCCCTCGCGGGGTCATGCCCGAGATGCGCCAGAAGCTGCGCGAGATGGGCTACGTCGAGGGCCGCGACATCCAGTTCGAGATCCGCGCGGCCAACGACGACTTCGAGCGGCTGTCGGATCTCGCGGCCGACCTGGTCCGGAGCGGCGTGGACGTGATCATCGCGATCTCGTCGCCGGCCATCCGGGCCGCCGAGCTGGCGACCTCCTCCATTCCGATCGTGATGGTCAGCGGCACCGACCCGGTGGAGAGCATGTTCGTGGCGAGCCTCAGCCGTCCGGACGGCAACGTGACCGGGGTGACCACGCACATACCGGAGCTGGCGGCCCGGCGGCTCGAGGTGCTCCGCGACTGCCTGCCCGGTCTTCGCCGGGTGGCGGTCCTGGCCAACCTGCGCAACCCGGGCAGCGCGGCCGACGTGAAGGCTACCGAAGCGGCGGCGCGAGCCATGTCGCTCGACATCCAGGTCGCGGATGCCCGGCTGCCCGAGCAGTACCCGGATGCCTTCGAGGGTTTCGTCAAGAGTCGCGCGCGGGCGCTCCTGGTGACGATCGACCCGGTCCTCTCGAGCAACCGGGAGCGGATCGTGCAGCTCGCGGCCCGACACCGCCTGCCCGCGATGTACGAGTGGGCGGAGATCGTGGACACCGGCGGGCTCATGTCCTACGGCCCGGCGCCGGGCGAGATCAACGGCCGGGTGGCGGTCTTCGTGGACAAGATCCTGAAGGGCGCCAAGCCCGCCGACCTGCCGGTGGAGCGGCCCGCCCGGCTCGAGCTCGCGGTCAATCTGAAGACCGCGAAGGCGCTCGGGGTCAAGATCCCGCCGGCGGTGCTGGAGCGCACCGAGCGGATCGTGAAGTAGCCGCCCGCTCCGCTACGCCCTCGGCCGCGGGAACACGAACCTGCGCTCGGCCGCGTCCTTCGGCCATACCACCCGCGGCTGCTGCCCCAGGATCTGGAGCATCGCGGTGGAGGCGTTCGGGTTGTCGCCCACCTCGTTGAAGACCACCGGTCCGGTCGAGACGGTCACCCCGCCAACGAAGCTCGTCTTCTTGATCGCGGCCACGACCGCGTCGGGGTCGGTGGAGGCGGCGCGCTCGAGCCCGTCGGCGATGACGAGGATGGCTTCGTAGGA
>DATMMH010000476.1:0-19703 GCA_035569855.1 Candidatus Dormiibacterota bacterium | reverse complement strand
TGCGTCGTCTCGGACGCCGCCACCGGCCGCGAGCCGGAGCTGCGCATCCACCTCCGGATGGCGCTGCGCCAGGGCTGGACCGAGACCGAGCTGATCGAGGTGCTGCTGCACCTGTCGGGCTACGTGGGCGTGCCCATCATCCGCGAGGCTCTGATCGCGGCCCGCGACGTGTTCGCCGAGGTGAAGTCCGAAGGCTGAGGCTCCACCCGCCCGGCCGCGCTCGGTCGCGCCGCCCTTCAGGCGGCCAGGCCGCCGCCCGGCGCGGGCGGCAGATCGACCCAGAAGGTGCTGCCCGCTCCCTCGATGGACTCCACCCCGATCCGGCCCGCGTGGGCCTCGACGATGCTTTTCGTGATGGCCAGGCCCAAGCCGGTGCCCGGGATGCTCGCGGTCGCGTCGCTCTGCACGCGGTAGAACTTGTCGAACACGTGCGGGACGTCGCGGGCGGGGATGCCGATGCCGTTGTCGGTGACGCGGATCCGGAGCATCCCATCGGCTCCCGGTGCCGGCATGTCCACGCCGACCGAGACCCGTCCGCCGTCCCGCGTGTACTTCACCGCGTTGCCGATCAGGTTCATGAGCACCTGGGAGAGCCGCGCGCCAACGCCGGTCACCGCGGCCGCGGGCGGCAGCTCGACGTCGACGGTGATCCGCCTGGACTCCGCCTGCGCGGAGAGCGCCTTCACGGTGTCCGCGATCAGCGCGAGCAGGTCGACGCGCTCGCCCCCGCCCTCGAGCCCCGCCTCGATCTTGCCCAGGTCGAGCAGATCGGAGACGAGCGTGGTCATGTGTTTCGCGCTGCGCAGGATACGGCCGCAGCGCTCACGGTAGGCCTCTTCGCCGGTGATCGGCCTCACCTTCAGGAGCAGCTCGGCGGTCATGGCGATGGCCATGATCGGGCTCTTGAGGTCGTGGGAGACCGTATTCACGAAGTCGTTCTTCATCTGCTCGAGGTTCTTGAGCAGCGTGATGTCACGCAGGATCGCGGCCAGGCCCACCGGCTCGCCGTACTCGGTGGTGACGAAGACGAGGCTCGCCTGCGCGGTGCGCCCGTCGGGTAGCGGCAGCTCGGAGACGCCGGGCCGGCCGCTCTCGAAGAGGCGCCGGAGCGGCTCGTGCTCGACGGTTTCGAGGAAGGAGCGGCCGGTCATGCTCTCGGGCGCCACTCCCAGCATGGCCCGGGTCGCCGGGTTGGCGAGGAGCACGATGCCGTCCTGGCCCACCATCACCACCGCGTCGGCGGTGCTGGTCAGCACCGCCGCGAGGGTGCCGCGCTCGTCGGCCAGGGCCTGGTAGGCCCGGCAGGTCTCGAGCGCGCCCGAGACTCCGGCGGCCACGAGCGTACCGACCTCGAGGTCGTCGACCGTGTAGGGCGCGCCCCGTCGCGCGAAGAGCAGCGCGCCCAAGACCTGGCTGCCCCGCCGCACCGGCACGCTGAGGGCGGCGGTGAACCCCGCCCGCACGAGCACCCCGTCGAGGTCGGGCGCGCCGTCGGGGATCGAGTCGAGCTCGCCGACCAGATGTGCCCGCCCGGTGCGCATGGTGCGTCCGGGGAGCCCTTCGTTCCGGGTGAAGACGCGCGCCGCCACCGGCTCGCCGGCGAGTCCGGAGAGGGAGTGCACGAGGTAGCCCTGCTGGTCGGCGTCCTCGAGACAGACCGCGAGGAAGTCGTGGGGGACGACGGTCTCCGCCTGCTCGGCGAGGGTCTGAAACAGGTGGGTAGGAACCGGCGAGCCGGAGAGCCCGATGAGGATCTCGCCGACACGTCTGAGCCGACCCGCAAGAGTCGGGGACGGCTCGGAGCCCGACGTCATACCGGTTCTAGCGGCCTTCCATGATCTCGCGCATCCGCCTGAAGGTCAGGATACGACGCCGGTTGGCTTCCGGCATCTTCTCCAGATCCACCGGCTGGGCCACCGTGAGGCCGTACGCCTCGTAGGTCGGGATGAGCGCCTCGGGCAGTCCCGCGGTGGTCTTCTTCCGCTCGAAGGCCGCCGCCACGTAGGGCGCCAGGGCCTCCGCCTTGCGGGCCGCCCGCGCCGCGTCACGATCCTTGAACTCCGGCATCACCGCGGCCGCGAACAGCTCGAGCGATTCGCAGATATGCTCGTGCCGGTTCTTGCCGCCCTGCTGGATGAAGATCGCCTGATCGACGCCGTAGTCCTCGAAGGCGCGTAGCGAGACGGCGAGCTCTTCGGGCGTACCGATGCAGCCGGTGCCACCACCCAGCACCTCCAGGTCGAGCTCGGCGCGCACCGCCTCGAACTTGTCCCAGATGTTGGTGCGGCCGGGCCGGTGCTTGCCGAAGACGTAGTGGTGCCCGAGCGCGAACTGGAAGAAGCGGAAGCCGTCGGTGCCGCGTCGGCGGGCCTCCTGGGCGTCTCGGTGGCACGAGAAGCCGGTGACCATCGCCACGTTGGGGTTGACCGCGTGCCCGATCGGCACGCACTCACGCTTGAACGTCTCGTAGTAGTCGTCGACCCAGTGCTTCGCCTCCGCCGGGTCGATGAACGCGAAGGTGAGCGCGCCCACCCCGAGCTGCGCGGCCAGGTGAATGGTCTCGCGATTGGAGCAGGCGACCCACAGCGGCGGATGGGGTCTCTGCACCGGCTTCGGCACCAGGTTGCGCACCGGCATCGAGAAGTACTTTCCCTGGTGGCCGGGATATGGATCGAGCGCGAGCATGTTGGCTACCTGCTCGGTGCACTCGCGCCACATGGCCCGCCGCTCGGAGGGCTCGATCCCGAAGCCCTCGAGCTCCGCGCGAGAGGCCGACTCACCGGTCCCCCACTCCACGCGGCCGTTCGAGACGAGATCGAGGGTAGCCAACCGCTCGGCCACCCGCGCCGGGTGGTTGTAGCCGGGAGGCATCAGGACGATGCCGTGACCGAGCCGGATTCGCCGGGTGCGCTGCGAGGCGGCGGCCAGGAAGACCTCGGGGGCGGAGGAGTGGGAGTATTCCTCGAGGAAGTGATGTTCGACCTCCCACGCGTAGTCGATGCCGAGCCGGTCGGCCAGCTCCACCTGCAAGAGCGCGTCCTGGAAGAGCTGGAGCTCGCTCCCGTCGTTCCAGGGACGGGGGAGCTGATGCTCGTAGAAGACCCCGAATCGCATGCTCGCTCCTTTCGCGCGGCGCCGGCGGCGCCGACGGGCGCCGCCATGGTAGCGCAGGAGGCGGGCGGGAGCGAGGAGGGGACCGGCTAGGGGGACTGCGCGAGCGGGGTGGTGGGCGCCGGCGGGCCCGAGAACGTGTCGGCGGCGGACGGCGGCGCCGCCGGCCGCCACGTGCGAGAGGCGTCTCGCGCGTCCGGATCCTGCGCCATGACCGGGGTGGAGCGGGCCGGCCTGGGCGCCGGCACCGGCACCATGATCGGGCGCGCCGGCGAAGAGCTCACGGTCTGCACCGTGATCTGGGTCCGGGGCCGCGGCGCGCGCGAGAGCCACTGTGGCGCCGGGATCGGCTTGGCCATCACGCGCGCGGCCGCCTGCTGGTCACCCATCTTGTTGAGCACCCGGGCCACGAAGCGGCGCGTCTCCGGATACGGGGGGATGCCGTGATAGCGCACCACCGACTGCTCGCCCGCGTTGTAAGCGGCCAGGGCCAGTGGCAGGTCGTTGTTGAACGTGTCGAGCATCGCGCGCAGATGGCTGGCGCCCGCGTCGATGTTCTGTTCGGGGCTGTGCGGGTCGCGAACCCCGATGAGGGCGGAGGTCTGCGGCATGAGCTGCATCAGCCCGCGGGCGCCCTTGCGGGAGACCGCGGCGTGATCGAAGTTGGACTCGACCGAGATGACCGCGGTGATGAGCTGCTCGGGCAGCCGGTATCGCTCAGAGGCGGACTTGATGTGATCGGGGATGGCGGCCAGATCGTATTCCTGGTCGGTCGCATCGGTGGACTCCGCGGGCTCGGTCTCGGCGACCGGCTCGCTGGGCTTCACCGCGTGCTCCACCACGTGTGCCGGCGTCCCGATCGCGAAGAGCGCGGCCAGGCCCAATGCCGCTCCTATCGCGGGCAGGCGCTCCATCCACAGCAGGCGCTCCCACTCGGGGAAGAGGGCAAGCTGCCGCTGGTCGGCGTCTCGATATCGGGTCGCAAGTGCCAATATTCGGGTGAGCATTCGCACACCTCCGGATGGCCGGAAGTATGCGAGGGGGGTGCCAACCTACACGAACGACTTCTGCTGCAACGACGCTGAGTTAGACCACGTCCACTGGTTGCCGCGCCGCCCCCGGGCCCACTGTCAGCCCGGGGCAGTCACCTCCCTGACACTATTCAGCTCTTGGTGATCTGGGCGAGGCCGGGCAGGCGGCCGAGAAAGTTGCCGCTCACCCCTCCGTCCACGACGAGATCGTGGCCGTTGATGTAGCGCGCGTCGGGTCCCAGCAGGAACGCGATGACGTCCGCCATGTCCTCCGGTGTGGCCACGCGCCCGATCGGCACCAGCGCGTCGCGCGCGGCCGCGACACTCTGATCGGCGTACACCTTCTCGGTCATGCCGGTGCGCACCATACCGGGCGAGAGCGAGTTGACGCGGATGCCGTCGTGCCCGAACTCCTGAGCGAGCACCTGGACGAGCATGATCAGCGCGGCCTTGCTCGGCCCGTACGGGCCGAGATTGGCGTGCGCGTTGCTCCCGGACATGGACGCCACCGCGACGACCGAGCCGCGGGCGGCGGCGAGCGCGTCGTGGGCCGCCTTGGCGAGCAGCCACGTCGCGCGGGTGTTGACCGAGAACATCCGGTCCCAGTCCTCCACCGCGTAGTGCAGCAGCGGGCCCGGCCGGTTCACCCCCGCGTTACTCACGAGCCCGTCGAGGCCGCCGAATCGAGCGACCGCTTCGGCGACCACGCGCGCCGGCGCGTCCGCCGAGGCCATGTCCCCGCGGAGCGGCAGCGCGGTCGCGCCGAGCTTGCCGAGATCTTCCACCAGCGCGTCGAGGGTGGGCGACGGACCCAGATCGACCGCCGCGATCTTGGCCTTCTGCCCCCGCGCCTGGGCGTCGCGGGCCAGGCGCAGGCAGGTCGCCCGTCCGATCCCGCTCGCCGCTCCCGTCACGAGCGCGCGCATCAGCTTCACGCTCCCGTGAAGGTCTTACCCTCGCTGGCCAGCCGGCTCAGCAGATCGGCCGGCTTCCAGACCTCGCCCTGCGTCTTCTGCCACTCCTGCATCCGATCGCGAACGGTCTTGAGCCCGACCTGATCCGCCCAGAACATCGGGCCGCCCCGGTAGACCGGCCAGCCATAGCCGTAGACCCAGATCACGTCGATATCGCTCGCGCGAATCGCGATCTTCTCCTCGAGGATCTTGGCGCCCTCGTTCACCATCGGGTAGAGGAGCCGGGCCAGGATCTCCTCCTCGGAGATCTTGCGCCGGGTGATGCGCATCTCGCTCGCCACCTCGACGATGATTTTTTCCACGTCCGCATCGGGGATCGGGGTGCGATCGCCCTTCTCGTAGCGGAAGTACCCGGCGCCCGTCTTCTGGCCGAAGCGCCCCAGCTCGCAGATGCGGTCGGCCACCGCCGACTTCACGCCCTTGCCCTTGCGGATGCGCCAGCCCACGTCGAGGCCGGCGAGGTCGCCCATCGCGAACGGGCCCATCGGGAAGCCGAAGTCGGTGAGGACCTTGTCCACCTCGTGCGGGAGCGCGCCCTCCAGGATCAGCTTCTCGGCTTCGCGGCCGCGCTGGTGGAGCATGCGGTTGCCCACGAAGCCGTAGCAGACGCCGACGCACACCGGCACCTTCGCGATCCGACGGCCGACTCCCATCGCGGTGGCCACCACGTCCTTGGCCGACTTGGCCCCGCGCACGACTTCCAGCAGGCGCATCACGTTGGCGGGGCTGAAGAAGTGCATGCCGATGACGCTCTCCGGCCGCGTGGTGGCGGAGGCGATCTCGTCGACGTCCAGCGTGGAGGTGTTCGAGGCGAGCACCGCCCCCGGCTTGCAGATCTTGTCGATCTTGGCGAAGACTTCCTTCTTGATCGGCATCTCTTCGAAGACCGCCTCGACCACGATGTCGGCGTCCGCGATCTTGCTCCAGTCGGTGGTGCCGGAGATCAATCCCATGCGCTTCTCGACGTCGGGCATGGTGAGCCGGCCGCGAGAGGCGGTGGCCTCGTAGTTCTTCCGCACCACGCCGAGGCCGCGGTCGAGCGCCTCCTGGGCCACCTCTACCACCGTCACCGGGATCCCCGCGTTGGCGAAGTTCATCGCGATGCCGCCGCCCATGGTGCCGGCGCCGAGCACCGCCGCCTTGCGAATCTCCCGGCTCGGGGTGTCGCCCGGCACGTCGGGGATCTTGGCCGCTTCGCGCTCCGCGAAGAAGAAGTAGCGCTGCGCCTTCGACTCGGGCGAGGTGAGCAGCTCCTGGAACAGCTCGCGCTCGCGTTTCAGGCCCTGGTCGAACGGTAGATTGACCGCCGCTTCGATCGCCTTGATGCAGTTCTCGGGCGCCCGGAAGCCGCGGGTCTGGCGCGCCACCGACTTGCGGAACTCCGCGAAGACCTCGGGTTTGCCCCGCACCGCCGCGACCTTGTCGTCGAGATCACGGATCTTCTTGAGCGGCCGCTTCTCGGCCACGACCTTCTCCGCGAAGGCCACGCCCGCCGCGGCGAGGTCGCCGTCCACGATCTCGTCGATGAGCCCCACCTTCAGCGCCTCGTCCGCCCCGATCGGATCCCCGCTCACGATCATCGAGAGCGCCTTGGGCACCCCGACCACGCGCGGCAGGCGCTGGGTGCCACCCGCACCGGGCAGGATGCCGAGCTTGACCTCGGGCAGGCCGAAGCGGGCGGTCTTCACGCCCACGCGGTAGTGGCAGGCCAGCGTCACCTCGAGCCCACCGCCGAGCGCGGTGCCATGGATCGCCGCGACCACCGGCTTGGGCGCGCTCTCGATCAGGTCCAGCACCTCGTGCAGCCCCGGTTCTCTCGGCGGCTTGCCGAACTCGGTGATGTCGGCGCCCGCAATAAACGTGCGCCCCGCGCACGTGATCACGATCGCCGCGACGCCCGCATCGGCTGCGGCCTGCTTCAGGCCGTCGCGAAGCCCCTGACGCACGTGCTGGCTCAGCGCGTTCACGGGCGGATTGTTCACGGTGAGCACGGCCACGCGGCCGCGGCGGTCGAGATCCACGGATTGACTGATGGCTGTCATGGCCTTCTCCTTCGAAGGTGAGCGGTGAAGTGCCGCCATGATAAGCGCCTTGCCGGGCCTCGTGAAGGGGTAAGAATTGCCAGGTCACTCCTTCCGGTCCGATCCGGCGCCACCTGCGGGCGGCCGGCGGAAGTACCCGTCCTCATTGACCTTCCAAGCCCGGGCCGATCCGGCATCCATTGTGCGTCGAGGGAGGGTAGGAGGACCACGCCCATGCTCGCGAGGTCGCTCGTTGCCGTGTTCGCGGTCTCGATTCCTCTGACCATCTTTCCGCCCGGCGCCCCGGCCCAGTCGTCGATAGATCTGAAGACCCCGTCGACTCCGCGCGAGCGCGTGGCACCACCGATGCCGGATCGCGATCTCTATCCTCAGCGCCCGTCGTTGCCGGAAGCGCCGCAATTCATCGAGCCCCTCACGAGGAAGACCGAGACCGGCCGCGCCGGCGCGGCCGGCTTCACCGCGCCGAACGCCCCGGTGGGCTCGCGCGGGGCGAGTGATCCCGACAATCCGGGATGGGCGGGCCTTGGCTTCGTGGTCGAGTGGGGGCGCTCCGGCCGTCCGGGATCGCGGGCCGACTAGCCGCCCGCGAGCGCCGTCACGAGTCTCGGAGCAGCATGGCGTGCGCGCGATCCCGGAGAGACTCGGGCAGCGGGACGGGGCGTCGGGCGTCCTGGTCGAAATGCACGCCGGATTGCTCGAGGGTGGCGACGACCTCGCCGCCGGGCTCGCGGCTCATCACGTGGAGCAGGCGCAGCGACGAATTGCCCACGTGGAGGACGCCCGACCGCACCCGCGCGACATCGCCGGGGCGCAGCGGCCCCGCCACCTCGAGCTGGAACTCGAAGGTCGAGAAGCCGCGCCGCTCGGCCCGCATGTACGCGGGCGTCATGCCGAAGGCCGCGATGGCGTGGCCGTTCGCGCCCGAGAAGCGGTGGATGTAGTGTGCGAGCGCCGCTCCGCCGGAGAGATCCACCTCGACCGGTTCGACCAGATCGCGCCCGGTGTCGCGCAGGCCCGCGAGGTTCCGGGGGCGAGGACGGCGTTCGCGGGCCGGCCCGTCCCAGGCCACCCGCCGCTCCCGGATGCGGCGCTGCGTTTCCTCGGACGGGGCGGTGGCGAGACGCACGCGCTGCTCCACCGTGGTGCAGAGCGTGGCCGCGCCCGAGTCGAACACCTTGTGCCCCAGCGCCAGCGTATCGTCCTCGACCCCGATCACCCCCGACTCCACGTGCATGATGTCGCCCACCCGCAGCTCGCGCTGGTAGCGGACGAAGCAGTCCACCGTCCGGGTCGCGGTCGGAGCGAGGCCCAGGGCGCCGAGCAGGCCCTGGCCGGCGTCGGCGATGCGCGCGAAGTAGTACGCCACCGTGAGGTGGTCGTTCGGGTCCACCTCCCAGCGATAGACGATGCCGCGATAGGTCTCGAGCCAGTCGGCCACTAGATGTAGACGGCCTTCATGGCTCCCGTCGGGTAGCGTTCGCCCGCCGCCGCGCCGGTGGGGACGGCCTCGCGGAGTACCTCGACCTCCTCGGGGGTGAGCGAGACCTCCGCGGCGGCCACGTTCTCTTCCAGGCGCGCGGGCCGCTTCGTCCCGGGGATCGGCACGATGTCGCGGCCCCGCGCGAGCAGCCAGGCCAGCGCGAGCTGGCCGGGCGTGCAGCCCTTCTTCTTCGCCATGTCGAGCAGCGGCTTGACCAGATCCAGATTCTTCTTGAGGTTCTCGTCCTGGAAGCGCGGGTGATCGCGCCGCCGGTCGTCGCTCGGGATGTCGCCGGCGGAGTGCGTGCTGCAGGTCAGCAGGCTCCGGCCGAGCGGGGCGTAGGCCACGAACGCGATGCCGAGCTCACGCAGGGTGGGCAGCGTCTCCTCGGCCTCCACGCGGTAGAGCAGCGAGAACTCGCTCTGCAGCGCGGTGATCGGGTGCACCGCGTGCGCGCGCCGGACGGTGGTGGGGGCGGCCTCCGAGAGGCCGAGAAAGCGCACCTTGCCGGCCTCGACCAGCCGTGACATCGCCCCCACCGTGTCCTCGATGGGCACGCCCGGGTCCACGCGGTGCTGATAGTAGAGGTCGATGACGTCGGTGCCCAGGCGCTTGAGGCTCGCCTCGCAGGCCTGGGGCACGTACTCGGGCCGGCCGTTGACGCCGGCGGTGCCGTCCGGCTTCCGGAGGTTGCCGAACTTGGTGGCCAGCACCACCCGGTCGCGATGGCCGCGGAGGGCGCGGGCGAGCAGCTCCTCGTTCTGGCCCCAGCCGTACACGTCGGAGGAGTCGAGGAAGTTGACCCCGAGGTCGAGGGCGCGGTGGACGACCGCGATGGACTCCGCGTCGTCGCCCTTGCCGTACACGTTGGACATGGACATGCAGCCGAGTCCGATCGCCGACACGGCCAGCGAGCTCTTGCCGAGGGTACGCTGCTGCACGAGATCCTCCCCCGAAGCGGAAAGTTGGTTACGATACGGCGTCCGATTCTATCCCAA
This sequence comes from Candidatus Dormiibacterota bacterium, assembly GCA_035569855.1. Taxonomy (GTDB): domain Bacteria; phylum Methylomirabilota; class Methylomirabilia; order Rokubacteriales; family CSP1-6; genus CAMLFJ01. The sequence continues at coordinate 10,067 of DATMMH010000476.1, read as the reverse complement.
GACGGAGGTCCCGGCGACCCGGTGCTCCACGACGTGACCCTGCTCCGCGACATCGCCCTCGGCATCGTCTTCGCGGCGGTGCTGGGCCACGTGGCCCGGCTCCTCCGCCAGCCGCTGCTCCTGGGCTACATCGCGGGCGGAGTGCTGCTCAGCCAGCAGATGGGCTTCGGCCTCGTCACGAGCGCGGAGAGCATCGAGCTGATCTCGGAGATCGGGCTGATCCTCCTGCTCTTCATCATCGGGCTCGAGATCGATTTGCGGGAGCTGCGGCGGCTCGGCCGCTCGATGCTGGCCCTGGGCGTTGGCCAGTTCGTGATCAACTCCCTGCTCGGAGTCGCCTTCTTCGCCTGGCTCGGCTATCGCGCGGGGCAGGGTCGCTTCGACCTCGTCTACCTGCCGATTGTCATCTCGCTCAGCTCGACCCTGATCGTGGTCAAGCTCCTGCGGGAGAAGTTCGAGCTGAAGCTCCTGTCCGGGCGGCTCACCCTGGGGGTGCTGGTGGTCCAGGACATCTGGGCCATCCTCTTCATGGCGGTGCAGCCGAGCCTCGACCATCCGGGCGTCCTGCGCATCGCCCAGTCCATCACGGGCGGCGCGGTGCTGGTGGGGGTGGCCTTCCTGGCCAGCCGCTACCTGCTCGCCCCGCTGCTCGAGGCCTCGGCCCGGCGGCCCGAGCTGGTGCTGATCTCGTCGGTGGCCTGGTGTTTCGGCATCAGCGGCTTCGCCGATCAGCTCGGGCTCTCCCGGGAGATGGGCGCGCTGATCGCGGGCGTGAGCATCTCCACGTTCCCCTACGGCTCCGACGTGATTTCCAAGGTGACGGGCGTCCGCGACTTCTTCGTGACGCTCTTCTTCGTGGCCCTCGGCATGAAGGTGCCGGTGCCGAACGCGGAGGTGCTCGGCCAGGCGCTGCTGATCGTGGCCTTCGTCTTCCTGAGCCGCTTCCTCGCGGTGGTGCCCACCGCGGTGCGGCTGGGCGACGGCCTCTACGCGGGCACCGTCACCGCGCTGAACCTCGCCCAGATCAGCGAGTTCTCCCTGGTCATCCTGACACTGGGTGCCGACTACGGGCACGTCTCGGAGCGCGCGGGCGCGGTCGTCCTCACCGCGATGATCCTCACCTCGATGGTGGCGCCGTACGTCATCACCTGGAACGACCGCCTCGCCCGGCTGCTCCTGCGGCCCTTCGAGCGCCGGCCCCGGGCCTCCTCCGCCCGCGCTCCCGCCGGGCAGGCGCGACCGGTGCGCGAGATCGTGCTGCTGGGGCACTTCCGCATCGCGCAGGCGGTGCTCGATCTGGTGGAGACGCAGGCGCCCGATCTCAAGGGACGGATCACGCTGGTGGACTACGACGCCAACCGGGCGCGCGGAGTGATGGGACGGGGCTTCCAGTGGGAGTACGGCGACCTCGCCAACCCCGACGCCCTCGAGCAGCTCGGCATCGAGGAGGCGCGCATCGTGGTCACCACGATCTCCGACACCTTCCTCAAGGGGATCAGCACGCGACGGCTCGTGTCGAACCTGCGTCGCCTCGCGCCACGCGCGATCATCGTGATGACCGGCGAGGAGAGGAGCGACGCGGAGGATCTGCGCCGCGCGGGCGCCGACTACGTGCTGATCCCGGGGGAGATCACCGGCGAGCGCATCCTGGACCTGCTCACCGGCGGCGGCCGCTAGGCGGATCCCGGCCGGAGCGGCGGCCCGCCCCACCGGTCCAGCATCGCGAACTCGCCTACCGGCTTGCGGGTGAGCCGGGTGATCCGCTTCACCGGCCGGCCGAGCGGCATCACCGAGGCGAGGGCCACGTGCGAGGGCAGCCCGAGCAGGGCCTGCACCGCGGGCTCCTGCGCGGCGGCCAGGGTGGTGATGGTTCCGGCCCACCCCTCGTGGCGGGCCGCGAGCAGGATGTTCCACGCGAACGGATAGATCGACGCACCGCTGATCACCCCGACGCGCGCGAGCTCGGCGTCCATCGACGCCACCACCTTGAGGTCCACGCAGACCACCAGGACCACCGCCGCCTTGAGCACGGGCTCGATCAGGCGTGGGGGTGCGGGGGTGCGCTCGATGGTGGCCGCGTCCACCTTCGTGCGGTCGATCGTGTTCCAGGGGCTCTCCCCGACCTGCACCTGCGCGGCGTAGCGCTTGGCCGCGGGCACCGTCGCGGCGGCCAACCCCTCGCGCGTCTTCCGGTCGCGCACCACGATCACGCGCCAGCCCTGGCGGTTGCCGCCGCTCGGCGCGAAGCGCGCGCGGTCCAGGATCTTGAAGAGCGTCTCGTCGGGCAGCGGCTCGTCGGTGAAGTCTCGGGCCGAGAAGGTGGTGGTCATCACGTCGTAGAGCTCCATGGGAGTCCCTCCTGTGCGGGATCTGGCGAGGGGTGAATATACACCGCCAACGGCGGTATAGTACGCGCCATGACGACTCCAGCTCCGTCCTCGTCGCTGTCGCTCGACGGCATCCGCGTCATCGATCTCTCCCGCGTGATCGCCGGACCCTGGTGCGGCGCCCTCCTCGGCGACCTGGGCGCCGACGTCATCAAGGTGGAAGACGTCGGCCCCGGCGACGAGTCGCGGACCTGGCCGCCCCACAAGGACGGCGAGGCCGCCGCGTACCTGCTCTTCAACCGGAACAAGCGCGGCATCGCGCTCGATCTCAAGACTCCGGAGGCGGTGGAGGTGGTGAAGCGCCTCGTGAAGACCGCGGACGTGGTCATCGAGAACTTCCGCACCGGCACCATGGAGTCGTTCGGCCTCGGCTACGACGTGCTCGCGCAGATCAACCCGCGGCTCATCTACTGCTCGGTCTCCGCGTTCGGGCGCACCGGGCCGCGCAAGGACAGCCCGGGCTACGAGGCGCTGATGCAGGCCTTCAGCGGCATCATGTCCATCACCGGCGAGCCGGGCGGTCAGCCGGTGCGGGCGGGCGTGTCGTTCCTCGACCTGACCACCGGCATCCTGTGTGCGCTCGGCGTCTCCAACGCGATCATCCAGCGCCAGAAGACCGGGCTCGGCCAGCGCGTCGACGGCTCGCTGCTCGAGACCGCGGTTAGCCTGCTCGCGTTCCACGCCGAGGGCTACCTGCTCACCGGCGCCCTGCCGCGCGCGCTCGGCTCCGGGCACCCGTCGCTGTCGCCCTATCGCAACTTCAAGTGCCGCGACGGGCAGTGGATCTTCATCGCGGCGGCCAACGACCGATTCTGGCAGAAGCTCGCGAAGGCCCTCGACCTCGACGACCTGGCCGCCGATCCGCGCTTCGAGAAGAACCAGGGGCGGGTGGCCAACCGCGTCGAGCTGGAGGATCTCCTCGAGAAGACGATCGGCACGCTCGATCGCGAGCCCCTGCTCAAGCGCCTCGAGGAGGCGGACGTGCCCGCGACCCCGGTGAACACGGTAGACCAGGTGATGAACGATCCGCAGACCGCCGAGCGCGGCATCGTGCAGCGCGCGATGCATCCGAAGCTCGGCGAGATCCCGGTCGTCGGCACCCCGCTGCACTTCTCGCGCATGTCCCCCGGCGTCCGGCGCGCCGCTCCCCTCCGCGGCGAGCACACCGATACCGTCCTCATCGACCTCGGCTATTCCCCCGCCGAGATCCAGACCCTCCGCGCGAAAAAAGCCACCGCCTAGACCCCTACCCAAACTTGCGGGATTCTTCGCGGCGGTAGGCGCGGAAGGCGATCGCGAGGAACAGGATCGTGTAGCCCGCGAGCCAGGCGAGAGCCACCGGCATGCGCTCCGAGGCGGCGCCGACCGCGCTCCACGCGAGCTGGCCGTAGTGGTAGGCGGGTAGGTAGGGCGCCACGCTCCGCACGAAGCCCGGCAGCTGCGAGAGCGGCAGGAAGAGGCCGGAGGCGAACGACAGCGGCAGGTACACGAGGTTCGCCGCCGCGGGCGCCACGTTGGGCCCACACGTGTAGCCGATGGCGAAGCCCAGCGCGATGAACGGCACCGAGCCGACCAGCAGCCGCGCGATCATGTCGAGCCACACCACCAGATCCTGCCGGATGCCGCCCACCACGACCCCGTAGACGATGAGGACCACCAGCGACAGCAGCGAGTAGGCCAGCGCGTTCACCACCTTGGCCAGGATCGCGATCAGCGGCGGCAGCGGGGTCGCGCGCATCAGCACGTCCACCTTGAGCCCGCGCTCGGTGGCCACCCCGATGCCGAAGCCGAAGACCATCACGCTGCCCACGCTGTAGGCCGCGAACGAGGCGAGCAGGTACGCGCCCAGGTTGATGCCGTTGGGCAGGGTCTGCTTGACGTAGGGCAGGCCGAAGAAAGTGAAGAACAGCACCGGCAGTGCCACGATCGTCACGCTGAAGGCGGGGATGCGCCAGCGCATCCGTATCTCGCTCCGCGCCTGCACGAGCAGCATGCGCCCGAGCGGGGCGACCTCCGGCTTCCCCCCTGCGGTCACGGCGCGGCCGCCTCCGCGCGTCGGGTGAGGGCGAGGAACGCCTCCTCCAGGTCCGCGCCGGTCACCTCGAGGTCCACCACGTCCACCCCGCGGCGGAACAGCTCGCGCAGCACCACCGCCGGCTCGTTGCTCAGCAGGCTCGCCCGCTCCCCGGTCATGCTGAGCACGCTCGCGGGCAGACCCTCCAGCTCCTGACCGGTGAACGGGCGCCCGGCGACCAGGGTGATCTTCTTGCCCGGCACGCGCGCCTTCAGCTCCTGTGGGCTCGCGTCCGCGATCACGGTGCCGCGGTCGATCACGACGATCCGCCGCGCGAGCTCCTCGGCCTCGCGCAGGTAGTGGCTGGTGAACACGATGGTCTTGCCGGCGGCGGCGAGGGTCTGGATGCTGGTCACGAAGGCACGGCGGGCCTCCACGTCCATGCCCACGGTGGGCTCGTCGAGGAAGAGGATGTCGGGGTCGCCGCAGATCGCGAGCGCGAAGTAGAGCCGCTGGCGCTGCCCGCCCGAGAGCGTGCCGATCCGCGCGTCCGCTCGGTCGGTGAGCCCGGCCATCGCGAGGGCGCGCTCGGCGGGCAGGGGCGCCGGGTAGTAGGCGCGGAAGACGTCCACGATCTCCCGCACCGTCAGCACCGAGGTCGTGCCGGATTCCTGCAGCATCACCCCGCAGCGGCTGCGCGCGCGGCGATCGGTGGGCGGCAGGCCGAAGAGCCGCACCTGGCCCGCGGTGGGCTGGCGCAGCCCGAGCATCAGGCTGATCGACGTGGTCTTGCCCGCCCCGTTTGGGCCGAGCATGGCGACGACTTCGCCGCGATGGATGGTGAGATCGACGCCGCGCAGCGCCTCGACCTGGCCGTAGCGCTTGCGGGCGCCGATGAGCGCGACGGCCGGCGACGCGCCCGCGTCACCCCTTGAGTCCGTAGAGCCTCCGCGCGTTGTCGGCGAACAGCTTGCGCTTCTGGGTCTCGGTGATGTCCCCGCGCTCCCGGATCTCGTCGAGCGAGGCCGGGTAGCTGTGATCCCAGTGCGGGAAGTCGGAGGCGTAGACGATCTGGTTCTCCCCGACCAGCTTCAGCGCCTGGGGGAGCAGCCACTCGTCGGCCTCGCACGAGAAGAAGATGGACCCGCCGCGCACGTAGTCGCTCGGCTTGCGCTTGAGCGCGGGGGCCTCGGCGGCGCGCTTGGCGTACTCGTCGTCCATGCGCTCCATCCAGTAGGGCGCCCAGCCGCAGCCCGCTTCCAAGAACGCGATGCGCAGACGCGGGAAGCGCTCCGGGATGCCCTCGAAGACGATCGAGGTGATCTGGCGCATCTGCCCGAACGCGTGCGAGCACGTGTGCGTCTGGATGAAGCGCGGGAACAGCTCGAGCCCGCCCCCGCCCAGGTGCGAGCCCGAGGCGTGCACTCCCAGCATCACGTCGAGGCGGGCCGCCTCCTCGTAGATCGGCAGGAAGCGCGGGTCGCCCAGCAGGTGGCTCCCGTCGGCCGCGAGCATGGCACCCACCATGCCGAGCTCGGTCACCGCGCGGCGCAGCTCGCGCGCGGCGGCCTCTGGATCCTGCACCGGCAGCAGCGCGACCGCGTGCAGGCGCGGGCTCGCTCGGACGAACTCCTCGTGCATGAAGCTGTTGTAGGCGCGGCAGAGCGCAACCGCCCACTCGCGGTCCTTCAGGAACGAGAGGAAGAGCCCGAGCGTCGGGTAGAGGATGGTCTCCTCCATGCCGCCCCGGTCGAGCGCGCGAAGCCACGCCTCGGCGGTGTTCACGTTCTCACCCAGGGTGCCGAGCATCCCGCGGTCCCACCCGTCCCACGGGTAGAAGGGGAACCGGTTGGGCCGCTGGGCGTACGGCGCGTCGAGGTAGCGGAGAACCTGCTCGAGGGACTCGGTCACGTGGCCGTCGGCGTCGATGATGGCGTGGGCGGTCTGGCTCATCGGGCTCTCCAGCGCGGGATCGCGTCGGGATTCACGCAGTGGGCGGGCGGCTCGCCGCGGCCCACGGCCAGAATCTGGTCGAGCGCGAGACGCAGGTTGGCGCGGCGGCCCGCCTCGCTGTGGCTCACGTTGTGCGGGGTGAGGATCATGCGCTCCGGATCGACCGCGCGGAGCGGGCTCGAGGCGGGCAGGGGCTCGCGCGTGAAGGCGTCGAGCGCCGCGCCGGCGATCCAGCCCTCGCCGAGGGCGCGGGCGACCGCCTCCTCGTCGGTGATCTCGCCGCGCGCCGTGTTGATAAGGATCGCGCCCGGCTTCATGGCCCGCAGCGCCTTCTCGCCGATCAACCCGCGCGTCTCGTCGGTCAGCGAGGCGTGGAGCGACACCACGTCGCTCTCGGCCAGCAGGGTGGGCAGATCGACCAGCGTCGTCCCGAGGCTCCGGGCCCGCTCGGCCGGCACGTACGGATCGGCGGCGAGGAGCCGGACTTCCCAGTTCACCAGGCGGCGCGCCACGTGCGAGCCCACCCGGCCGAGCCCGACCAGGCCGACCGTCTTGCCGAAGAGGAACTCGCCCCGGTCGTGCCGCTGCGCCCACTCTCCGCGGCGAAGCTTGGCCTCGTTGTGCTTGATGCGCTTCTGCAGCATCAGGATGAGCGCCACCGTGGCCTCGGCCACCGCGATGAAGTTCTCCGGCGTCGGGCTGTTGGCCACCAGGACGCCGTGCCGTGAGGCGGCCTCCAGGTCGATCTTGTCGGTGCCGATGAAGGGCACGATGACCAGGCGGAGCTGCGGGGTCGCCTCGAGCACACCGCGGGTGATCGCGTCCAGGTGCGAGGCGAGGATGACGTGGCAGTCGTGCGCGGCCGCGGCCAGATCGACGTCCGTATACGCGGGTCGCCCCGGCTGATCGAGGGGCCGGCCGATCACGACCTCGTGTCCGGCCTCCCGCAGCGGCTCCAGCTCGCTCGCGGGGCCGCTCGGGCCCGAGGCCAGGATCCTCACGGCTTCTTGCAGATCACGTTGAGGACGACCTGTCGCTTCTCTTCCCGGACTATGCGGAGCGCGCGCCGGAGGGCGTCCGGTAGCGCGGCGGGGTCCTCGACCCGCTCGCCGTGGCCGCCGGAGGCGCGGCAGAGCATCTCGTAGTCGGGCGCGGGCTCGAGCGCGGTCAGCGGCATCGCATCCGTACGCACCGCCCAGCCGTCCTTCGCGTAGGTTTGGACCGCCCGCTTCACCGCGTTCCACGTGCGGTTGTTGAAGACCACGAACAGCACCGGCAGGTTGTAGGCGCGCGAGACGAAGTGCGACGCGGTCGGCGAGCCGAAGATGTAGGCCCCATCGCCCACGCAGCAGATCACGGTGGAATCGGGCGAGGCCAGCTTGGCTCCGAGCGCGGCCCCCAGGCCCCACCCGAGCCCGCCCGACGGCGGAGCGGCGAAGTAGCTGCCCGGCCGCGTGAAGGTGCACTGGGTCGCGTCGAGATCGTATTCGTTGACCACGATGGTGCGGTCGTCCACCACCTCGCCGATCGCGCGCGACAGCCACACCATGTCGATGGGCGCGTCACCCCGCACCGCCAGCGCCCGGCCCGCGGCCGCCTCGCGTCGGCGGGTGCCCGCGCGGGTCCAGCGCTCGCGCCGCTCGGCCACCGCGGCCCGCTCCGCCCGTCGCGCCACCGCGTCGGCCAGCGCGGCCAGGGCCAGCCGGGGAGTACCGGCCAGCGCCAGGTCCGCCGGGAAGCCACGCACCGGGTAGCGGGAGAAGAGCGGATCCACGCCCAGGTGGATCACCCGCGTCTCGGGTTTCGGGCTTTTCATCGCAGGGAACCACGGCACGTCGGACTCGACGACCAGGATGGCGTCGGCCTCCTCCAGGTGTGGCGCCGCTTCGAACCCGCCGTGGAGGGGATGATCCTGGGGGAAATTCACGTAGGTGTGAAACTGGTCGAAGACCGGCGCGCCGAGCGCCTCGGCGAGCCTCACCAGCGCGGGCACCGCGGCCGGATCGCGGCCGAGTGCCTTGACGATGACGATCGGGTTGTGCGCCCCGGCCAGGATCGCGGCGGCCGCGTCCACCGCGGCCGGATCGGGCACCGTCGCGGCCGGCACCACCGCGCGCGCGGGATCGGCGTACTCGATGGCCTCGTGCCGCTCGGCCAGGACCTCGCGGGGCAGCGTCAGATATACCGGTCCGCGCGGCTCGGCCTGGGCCAGGGCGAGCGCGCGATCCACCACCGTCTCGAGCTGGTCGAAGCGCTTGAGCTCGTAGTCCCACTTCACGAACTCGCGCAGCATGCCCGCCTGGTCGAACGCTTCCTGCGCCCAGTGGATCGGGCGGTCGCGGCTGCCCGAGTTGCCCGCCTCGGTGATCGGGTTGCGCCCGGCCGAGAAGAGCATGGGCACGTTGGAGCGAGCCGCGTTGATCACGCCGCCCGCCGCGTTGCCCGCGCCCACGATGACGTGGACCATCACCACCTGGGGCCGGCCGGTGATCATGGTGTAGCCATGCGCCATCGCGACCGCGGGCACCTCGTGCGGCACCGTGATCGGGCGCGGGCTCGCCTGGCCCTGCGCGCTCCGGCGCGCATAGGCCTCGATGAGCGGGGCGAAGTCGGTGCCCGCGTTCGCGAAGAAGTACTCCACTCCGCGCGCGGCGAGGAGCTCCAGATAGGCGTCGGCGGTGGACTCGACGGTCGCTCGTTTCATCATGGTGGAGGGAGCGTAGCGCCGGGCGGAGGGGTGGTCAAGGACCATGCGGTTGCCGTACAGTACCCGCCATGACGACCCGCGACCGGGCGCGCGTGGCATGAAGTTCGGGATCTTTTACGAGCACCAGCTCCCGCGGCCCTGGGGCGCGGACAGCGAGTATCGGTTGCTGCAGGACTCGCTCACCCAGATCGAGCTGGCCGACCGTCTGGGCTACGACTACGCGTGGGAGGTGGAGCACCACTTCCTCGAGGAGTACTCGCACTCCTCCGCGCCGGAGGTCTTCCTGGGCGCGGCCACCCAGCGCACCAGCCGGATCCGCCTCGGTCACGGCATCATCCAGCTCCCGACCAATCATCCGATCCGCGTGGCGGAGCGGGTGGCGACGCTCGATCTGCTGAGTGGCGGGCGCGTCGAGCTGGGGCTGGGCGAGGGGCAGGGGCCCATCGAGCTCCATCCCTTCGGTCGCCGCGTGCGGGACAAGCGCGAGGTCTGGGAGGAAGCGGTGCGGGTGCTGGTGCCCTGCTTCACCCAGGACGCGGTCGAGTACCACGGCCAGTTCTTCGACTTCCCGGCGCGCAACGTCATCCCCAAACCGAGACAGAAGCCGCACCCGCCGTTGTGGGTGGCGTGCTCGAACATCCAGACGATCGCCAGCGCGGGGCAGTGGGGCATGGGCGCGCTCGGCTTCCAGTTCGTCTCGCCCGAAGCGGCGCGCGCGTGGGTGAACCGCTACTACACGAGCCTCACCCACGATCTGAACCGACTCGCGGACTACCCGGTCAACCCCAACGTTGCGATGGTGAGCGCCTTCATGTGCGCGCCGACCGACGAGGAGGCGCGGGAGAAGGCGGCGGGCTGGACGTTCTTCGTCTTCTGCCTCTCGCACTACGGCCGTCACGGCATGGCCGAGCCGGGCAAGGGCGACATGTGGAAGCTCTATCAGGAGTGGCGGCACACGCCGAAGGCGCAGGAGACGCTCTAGGCCGGTCTCATCGGCTCGCCCGAG
>DATMMH010000475.1:0-4321 GCA_035569855.1 Candidatus Dormiibacterota bacterium | reverse complement strand
CGGGCCTCAAGCCGGTAGAGATCCGACAGCCCGAGGGCCCGAGCTTCGAGCTGGCCGGTCACGAACTGCGCTGGCAGAAGTGGCGGATGCGGATCGGGTTCACGCCCCGCGAAGGTCTCGTGATCCACACGGTCTCCTACGAGGATCAGGGGCGGGAGCGGCCGATCCTCTACCGGGCCTCCGTCGCGGACATGGTGGTGCCGTACGGCGATCCGCGCCCGACCTACTTTCACCGCAACGCCTTCGACGTGGGTGAGTACGGGATCGGCACGCTGGCCAACACGCTCCAGAACGGCTGCGACTGCCTGGGCGAGATCCGCTACCTCGACGCGGTGGTCAACGACGGACGGGGCCGCGCGGTCACGCTGCCGAACGCCATTTGCCTGCACGAGGAGGACGCGGGCATCCTGTGGAAGCACGTGGACTGGCGTCTGGGGACCACCGAGGTGCGCCGCTCGCGCCGCCTGGTCGTGTCGTCCATCTCCACGGTGGGCAACTACGAGTACGGCTTCTACTGGTACTTCTACCAGGACGGCACCATCCAGCTCGAGGTCAAGCTGACCGGCGTCATCTCGAACGGCGCCGAGCGGCCCGGCGAGAAGCCCCGGTGGGGCGAGATGGTCGCGCCCGGCGTCTACGGGCCCATCCACCAACACTTCTTCAGCGCCCGGCTCGACATGATGGTGGACGGCCGCGACAACTCGGTCTACGAGGTCAACACCGTCGCGGACCCGCCCGGGCCCGAGAACCCGTACCACAACGCGTTCCACGCCGAGGCGACCCTGCTGGCGTCGGAGGCCCGTGCCCAGCGGATCATCGATCCGCTCGCCGGCCGCTTCTGGAAGATCGTCAACCCCTCGGCTCGGAACCGCATGGGCGAGCACGTCGCCTACAAGCTGATGCCGGGCGAGAACGTGCTGCCGTTCGCGGGGCCGGAGGCCTCCGTCACCAAGCGCGCGGGCTTCATGACCAGGCATCTCTGGGTCACCCGCCACGATCCGCGGGAGCGGTACGCGGCGGGCGAGTACCCGAACCAGCACCCGGGCGGGGCGGGCCTGCCGAGCTACGTGAAGGACGATGCCCCGCTCGAGAACACCGATCTGGTCGTCTGGTACACCTTCGGGGCGCACCACGTGGTCCGCCCGGAGGACTGGCCGGTGATGCCGGTGGTGACGATCGGCTTCATGCTCAAGCCGTCCGGCTTCTTCGACCGCAATCCCGGCCTCGACGTTCCTCGCTCGACGCCGCACGGAGCGTGCTGCCACCCGGACTGACCGCGCCATCGCGGCCGTGATAGAGTGCGGTCCTCGCGGAGGGCTCCGTCGCCCGGAGCCTCGACGAGAGGAGGCCGGCATGGCTGAGTTCGACACGGTCATTCGCAACGCGGTGGTGGGAACCGCGGCCGACATCTTCGAGGCCGAGATCGGGATCAGCGACGGGGTCGTCACCGCCCTGGGGCGCAATCTCGGCCCGGCGCGCCGCGATCTCGACGCGGGCGGTCGCTACGTGCTGCCCGGCGGCATCGACACCCACTGTCATTTCGACCAGCCGATGCGGGACAACGTCACGCTGGCCGACGACTTCCTCTCCGGCACGGTGTCGGCCGCTCACGGCGGCACGACCACCGTCGTGCCCTTCGCGTGCCAGCTCCAGGGCCAGAGCGTCCGGGCCGCGATCGAGGACTACCACCGTCGCGCGGACGGCAAGCCGGTCATCGACTACGCGTTCCACGTGATTCTCTCGGATCCCACCGAGCGCGTCCTCCGCGAGGAGCTGCCCGCCCTGATCCGCGAGGGCTACACCTCGTTCAAGATCTACATGACCTACGAGACCCTGAAGCTCGACGATCGCCAGATCATCTCGGTGCTGGCCCTCGCCCGGCGGGAAGGGGCGATGGTGATGGTGCACGCCGAGAACTCGGACTGCATCGCCTGGCTGACCGCGGAGCTCGAGAAGTCGGGTCAGACCGCGCCCTACTTCCACGCGCTCTCGCGTCCCGCCGCGGTGGAGCGCGAAGGGACGCACCGGGCCATCACCATGTCCGAGATCGTGGACGTCCCGATCCTGCTCGTGCACGTGGCCGGCGCCGACGCGGTGGAGCAGATCCGGTGGGCCCGGGGGCGGGGGCTACGCATCTTCGCCGAGACGTGCCCGCAGTATCTCGTGCTCACCGCCGATCACCTCGATCGGCCGGACTTCGAGGGGGCCAAGTACGTCTGCAGCCCGCCGCCGCGGGACGCGGCGAGCCAGCGGGCGGTCTGGCACGGTCTGGCGAGCGGGGTCTTCCAGGTGGTCTCCTCGGACCACGCCGCGTTTCGCTTCGACGACCCCGCGGGCAAGAAACGTCACGGCACCGCGGCCGCCTTCGCGAAGATCCCCAACGGCCTCCCCGGGGTGGAGACGCGGCTGCCGCTGCTCTTCTCGGAGGGCGTCGGCAAGGGGCGCATCGACCTGCCGACCTTCGTGGCGCTGGCCTCCACCAACGCGGCCAAGCTCTACGGGCTCTACCCGCGGAAGGGCACCATCGCGGTCGGCAGCGACGCGGACCTCGCGATCTGGAACGAGGACCGCGAGGTGGTGATCACCAACGACCTGCTGCACCACAACTGCGACTACACGCCGTACGAGGGCATGCCGGTACGCGGGTGGCCCGAGGTCGTGCTCTCGCGCGGCGAGACGGTGGTGGACGAGGGCAAGCTCCTGGCCCAGCCGGGCCGCGGCCGGTTCCTCCGCTGCGAGCGCCGCGGCACCGTCCTGCGCTAGGGGGCGTGGCGGGCGTATGCGCGCCTGGACCGTGGACGCCGACGACATCCGAGTCGCGGACGACTTCGACGAGTCGTTCCTGCACCGGACGCCGGAGATCGACAGCTTCCTGACCCCGGACCGAGACGACAAGTTCGTCGTCATCGGCACGAAGGGATTCGGGAAGACGCTCTTGCTCAAGGCCAAGAGGATTCTCTACCAGCGGGACGGCCGGGCGGTGTGCCTGCCGACCGGAGCGCTTCTCGACAAGCCGATCGGCGACAAGATCTTCGGGAGCGAGGCCATCGCCTTCTTCGCGGCCTCCCCGCTGCCGTGGTCCAAGGTCTGGCTGACCGCGATCGCGGTCGCGACCCTGAAGCACCTCGGCCAGACGGGTGGCCTGAAGGTGAGCCCGAAGCTGGCGGGCTTGATCGGCGACGAGCACCTGCGGAGCGTCGTCGATCATTTCGTTCGGCTCCTCGACTTCACCCCGAGCGATCTCCAGCGCTGCTCGACCGACACCGACGGGCGGCTGGTGCCGCTCCTGCGGGCGATCACGTCCCCGCTCGCGATCTTCGTGGACGGGGTCGACGAATATTTCAACAAGCACATCGAGGGCGTCAAGGCCAGCCCGAGCGTCACCGGGGAGCTGTCGCCCAACGTGTGGTACTTCGCCCAGCTCGGGTTGGTCGAGGTCGCCTACCAGCTCCGGCGCGTCAATCACCACCTGAAGGTCTTCGCCGCGGTGCGGAAGGAGGCGTACGCCCGCCTGCCGCAGGCCACCGTCATGTCCCAGCAATATCGAGGCAGCGCGGTGGACATCGTGTACTCGACCGAGAGCCTCCGGGAGATCTTCGTCAACAACATCGGGCTCGAGAAGAGGGACCGGATGGTGTACCCCGATCGGCTGCGGACGGATCCGATCGAGGCGTTCCTGGGGCGGACCACGGTCCTGCACACGTATACCCGTGAAGAGGAAGACGCCTTCCAGTACCTGTGCCGGCATACGCTGCTTCGACCGCGTGACCTCATGACCATCGGCGAGCGGCTGGCCGCGCTCCGGCCCGAGGAGCGGAGGCACGAGCCCCGGCTCAAGGAAGTCGTGAATCAGGCCGCGACCGAGATCGCCTACGAGTATCTGGCCGAGATCGCGCCGTACCTGGGCGACCTGGATCTCGACCGGTTCCTTCGCCGACTCCCCGGGCACGTGATGACCCGCGACCAGGTGGAGGTCCTCTTCGAGGCGCACAATGCGAGCGGCGGCGGATTCGAAGAGCGGCACGTCTTCTGCGCTCTCTTCCGGGTGGGCCTGCTGGGCCACGTTCACCACGACTGGGTGCGCGGGGAATGGGTGCAGCGATTCTTGCGTCCGGGCGAGGGCTCACTCGGCGAGGACAGTGTGCTCCCGCGGGCGACGGACTACTTCGTGCACCCCGCCTTGTCCGACGTGATCGGCCGGATGAATCCCGTGTATCTCGAGCGGATCGAGCGGACCACCATCATCGGCTACGGCCGGCGGTGGACCGAGACCGCGGGCGGGGACCGCACCGCCACCGTGCGGACGCTCTGCGTCTTGAAG
>DATMMH010000474.1:0-4917 GCA_035569855.1 Candidatus Dormiibacterota bacterium | reverse complement strand
CAGGAATGCGCTCGCGAAGCCGTCACTGCGCTCCGCCTCAGCATGCAGCAAGCGTATCGAGATTGCCCGACGGCGAACGGCTGCACGAGGCGGGAACCATCAGGCCCGCTGGTCGAGTACTTCCCGCACCTTCAACAAGAGGGCGTATGGCGTGAACGGCTTCTGAAGAAACAACGTCCCTTCCTCCAGCATACCGTGTCGGACAACCGCGTCGTCCGTGTAGCCCGACATGTACAGGACCCGAAGGTCTCGATGGTCCGGCGTCAAGCGCTCCGCGAGCCCTCGCCCGCTGAGCTGGGGAAGCACGACGTCGGTCACCAGGAGATGGATGGGGCCTGAGTGAGTGCCCGCCAGCCTCAAGGCCTCGGTGGGGGCGGCGGCGGAAATGACCGTGTAGCCGTTGCCGTCCAGCGTCTCGCGGGCCAGCGCCCGGACTTCGTCATCGTCCTCGACCAGGAGGATCGTCTCGGAGCCCGGGGCGAGCGTGGGAGCCGACGCGGGCGCCAACCGATCGACCGGCGCCTCGACCCGCGGAAGATAGACCTTGAAGGTCGTTCCCTGCCCGGGCTCGCTATAGACCCAGATACTGCCGCCGCTCTGCTTGACGATCCCGAACACGGTCGCGAGGCCCAGGCCGGTCCCCTTGCCGGGCTCCTTGGTGGTGAAGAACGGCTCGAAGATCCTGGCCTTGACCGCGGCGTCCATGCCGTGACCGGTGTCGCTGATGGCCAGCATCACGAAGCGTCCCGCGCTGGCACCCGGGTGGCGGCGAGTATAGGCCTCGTCGAGTTCCACGTTGGCGGTCTCGATCGTGAGCTTGCCACCCTGGGGCATGGCATCGCGTGCGTTCACGGCCAGGTTCACGATGACCTGCTCCAGCTGGGACGGATCGGCCTTGACGGGCCCGAGTCCCGGAGCCGCCACCACCGCGAACTCGAGGTTCTCTCCGATGAGCCGGCGCAACATCGACGCGAGCCCGGTGACCGACGCGTTCAAGTCCAGCACCTTCAGCTCCAGGACCTGCTTGCGGCTGAAGGCCAGCAGCTGGCGCGTGAGGGCCGCCGCGCGTTCGGCGGTGGTCTGGATCAGATCGATGTGTCGGCGGACGGCGTGGTCGGGCGGAAGCTGCCCGAGCGCGAGGTGACTCCGCCCGGTAATGACCGTGAGCAGGTTGTTGAAGTCGTGAGCGACGCCGCCGGCCAGCTGGCCAATCGCCTCCAGCTTCTGCGCCTGGCGAAGCTCCGACTCGAGTCGCTTCCGCTCCGTGATATCCGCGACGCTCCACTCGTAGTGGAGCACCCGCCCGCCCGCGTCCTTTTCGGCTCGAACACCGAGGTTCACCCAGAACAGGGTCCCATCGCCGCGACGCCCGCGAAGCTCGAAGTCCTGGACCGCGTCGCTGCCCTCGACGGCCGCGACCAATCGAGCCCGGTCTTCCGGGTCGACGTACAGCTCCCGCGCATCGACCTGCAGGAGGGCCGCGACATCGGGATATCCCCAGATTCGCGCGGCCGCGGCGTTCGCGGCCAGCATCCGGCCGTCCGGCAACGACCGCACCAACCCGACCGGCGCGCCGTGGAACAGGGCCTCGTAGCGGCTCTCGGCGGCTCGAGCGGCCGCGCGTTGCCGAGCGTGGGCGATCGCGCCGCGGACGGCCGCCGGCAATCGCAGGAGGCGCTGAGGATCCTTCAGCACATAGTCGTCGAGCCCCTTGCGTAGCGCCTCCACCGCGATCTCTTCGCTGAGCGTCCCGCTGCAGAGAATGACCGGGCACTCCGGCCACCGGGCCTTGAGCGTGTCCAGCAGGATGAACCCGTTCGTGAAGCCGAGCGCGTAGTCGGTGATGACGAGGTCGAACGGCCCCGTCTCGAGCGCGCGCGCGAGGGTCTCGGCGTCCCCGGCCTCGTGCACCTCGAGCGCGTCCAGCTCACGGGCGAGCGCCCGCCGGACAAAGAAGCGGTCATCCGCATTGTCGTCGATCAGAAGCAGGCGCCACGGATCGCTCATGCATTTACTTCTTCACTGTCTTGCGGTTGGTGCTCCGGCCGGCCGGGCGCGCGGCGATCGGGAGAGGCGGCCAGGAGCGTGAAGTAGAAGGTCGCACCCTCGCCGGGCGCGGACTCGGCCCACACCCGCCCGCCGTGGCGTTCGATCACGCGCTGCACGATGGCGAGGCCCACGCCGGTGCCCTCGTACTCCGCCGCGCTGTGGAGGCGCTGGAACACCCCGAAGAGCTTGTCGGCGTGGCGCATGTCGAAGCCGGCCCCATTGTCCTTCACGTAGTAGACGCTCGGGCCGCCCGCTACGGTCCGGCACCCGATCTCGACCGCGGCGGGGTCGCGCTTGCGCGTGAACTTGATCGCGTTGCCGAACAAATTCGCCAAAACCTGCTTGAGCATCGCGGGGTCCGCCTGGACGGTTCCGAGCCGGCCGACGGTGAAGCCGATCTGGCGGCCCTCGCACGAGGACCGCAGGTCGTCGAGGGTCCGCGTCACGAGATCGTCCAGCTGCACGGACGTGACCGCGAGCTGTTGGCGGCCCAGGCGGGCGAACACGAGCAGATCCTCGATCAATTGCTCCATCTGGCGGGCCCGATCCTGAATCACGCCGAGAAGCCGGCGCGCCTCCGCTTCCAGCCGCTCACCGAAATCCTCTTCCAGGATCGTCAGGTAGCCCTGTACGGCACGCAGCGGCGCCCGGAGATCGTGTGACACGGAATACGAGAATGCCTCCAGATCCTTGTTCACCGCGGTCAGCTCGGCGGTCCGCAGCTGCACGAGCCGCCGCTCCCTCCGCTCGCGCTCGTGGGCCTCGGCCAGGCGGGCGTACAGCATGCCGTGCTCGATCAGGAGCACCAGAAGCACGAAGCTCGCCGCCAGGAGGCCGTAGATCCGGCCCGCGTAGAACCCCAGGTCGAAGCGGCCGGCGTTGAGAACGGCCGAGAGCGCGATATCGAAGAGCCACGCGCTCATGACGACCATGAGCCACACGTCGAGCACCGAATGGGGCCGGCGACGCCAAAGCATGCCCAAGGCCAGCAAGCTGAGGGCCCAGACACTCGATACGACCGTGATCATCGCGGGGGTGTAGCGGTTGCCTTGCATGATCGCCGGCAGCACGTGCTGCTCCCGCGTCGCGAGAAGCGTGAGCAGGGAGACCGCGACGAGCACGACGGCGCCGGCGGAGAGGACCGCGACGCCGGGATGCCGCGCGGGCTGCGCGGCTCGGGGTCCGTCGCCCTTGAGCAGCGCGTACGCGCCGACCAGGATCGGGAAGCCGCCGTGCCAGAACATGTACAGCCACGCCGTGGTCTGGGGCCCGGCTCCGAGGAGGCCGCCCGGCGCGAACAGGCCGGGGAACGTCAGGGCATGCGCGGCGGCCATCACGGCGGTGAACAGGTAGCCGCTGGCGAGCACCACGAGCGCCCGCGATCGGAGGATGGCGAACTGACCGAAGAGAAGCACCGCGGTAATCAGATCGTTGACCACGAGCGCCGACTGATAGACCGGGATGAAAGCCCAGACCGGGGACAGGGGCACCTTGGCCATGGGCACCACGAGGATGAAGACAGCCGCGCTCACCAGCACGACCGCGAGCGCAAGCCGTCGCTCCCCGCGTCCCGCGGTCAGTGTCGACAGGAATACCTGGCGCCCCTCCGGCGATTCGCGCGCCATGCCCCTCCTCAGGCATCATATCCGGTCCGGCCCCGTACTACGGCAGACTACCGTCCCGTCATCCGGCAACACGCCAGCTGGCGGGCTACTTCGAGGTCGGAAGGGCGAGGAAGAAGATACTGCCCTTGCCGGGCTCGGAGGTGGCCCAGGCCCGACCGCCGTGGCGCTCGACGACTTTTCGGACGATCGCCAGCCCCACCCCGGTTCCCGGGTATTCCTCCTGGCGATGCAAGCGCTGGAAGATACCGAAGATCCGCTCGTGGTACTGCATGTCGAAGCCGACGCCACGATCGGCGACGCTGATCATCACCTCGTTCCCCTCGATGTAGGAGCGCAGGGTGACCACGCCCCCTCGCTCTGGGCTGAACTTCACCGCGTTGGAGATCAGATTGGCCAGCGCCTCGCGGAGGCCTTCCGGCTCGCCCGGAACCTCGGCGACCGCGAGATCGCGGGTGACGGTGAGCGCCCGGGTCTGGAGCTCCCCGGCCAGCTCCGCGAGCAGCTCGTCCAGCAGGGGCGACAACGCGACCGAGCCCGGCTCCAGCGGGCGATGCTCGATCCGGGAATACCGCAGCAGGTCGTCGACCAGCCGGCTCGTGCGGGCGGCCGCGCCCCGGATCCGTCCGACGTAGTCGCGGGCCGTGTCGTCGAGCACCGCCCCGTAGTCTTCCTCGAGGGCCTGGGCGAATCCTTCCATCCCGCGGAGCGGTGCCTTGAGGTCGTGCGAGACGGTGTGAGTGAACGCCTCGAGCTCGCGGTTGGCGCCCTCCAGCTCGCGCGTCCGCTCGTGCACGCGCCGCTCGAGCTCGGTGGCCTGCTCCTGCACCCGCTCGTGCAGGCGGGCCTGGGTGATCGCGATGGCGAGCTGCGTGGCCACTTCCTGCGCGATGCCCACCTGCTCACCGGCAAATTGCGCGCGGTCTCCGCCGAAGCTCACCGAGCCGATCAGCTCACCGCCCGCGATCATCGGCACCACCATGTAGACCAGCACGCCGGAGGCGAGGAGCGCCTCGGCCTCGGGGCTCGGCGGGAGCGCGTGGACGTCGATCACCTGCGGCTCACCCCTCCGGAGCGCGTCAAGATCACCGGCCAGATCCAGCGAGTACCGCACGCCGGGCCCAAGATGCATGCGATGGCGCCCGACCGCGGCCAGCCACTCCACCTGGCGCGTCGTCCAGTCGAACAGGTTCACGATCGCGCGGGGCACCCCGAGGAGGTCCCGCAGACGCCAGAGGACCGCCTC
>DATMMH010000473.1:0-5602 GCA_035569855.1 Candidatus Dormiibacterota bacterium | reverse complement strand
ACGCTCGAGCAGCAGTGGGAGCACTACGACTTCTTCTTCCTCCACTACAAGGACACCGACAAGGCCGGCGAGGACGGCGATTTCGACGCGAAGGTCGCCGCGCTCGAGCGATTCGACGCGCTCCTGCCACGGGTCGTGGCGCGGCGCCCGGACGTGCTCGCGATCTCCGGCGACCACGCGACGCCGTCCATCCTCAAGGGCCACGGCTGGCAAGGGGTGCCCGCCCTCCTCGCGAGCCCCTATTGCGGCGCGGACCTGGTGAGCCGGTTCACCGAGCGCGACTGCGCCGGCGGCTCACTCGGGGTGATGCCGGCCCAGGACCTGATGCCGCTGGCGATGGCGAACGCGCTCCGGTTCACCAAGTACGGGGCCTAGGCCGGCTCGAAAAGCGGCTGGCCGCTCGACCCGCCGCGGTATCCTGGCGGACACCACAATGAGACGCTCGCACTGTCTCATCACCGCGGCCGTGCTGCTGGCCCTGGGCGCGATCGGCGTGGCCGTCCCCACCCGGGAGCCGGCGGCACCCGTCGTCGCCGAGGCTCCGACCGCCCCACTCCCCTCGGCCTCACCGCCGCCGGTCCCCGAGGCAGCCCCCGAGCCGACGGAGGTCGTCTTGAAGCGCGGCGAGACGCTGGAGACCGCGCTGCGCGGCGCCGGTGTCGAGCGGACGACGGCAGCCGAGATCGTGGCGGCCCTGCGCAGCAGCGTGAACATGCGGCGACTCGCGCCGGGCGAGCGCCTCACCGTGGTGCCGGGCCCCGACGGATCCACCGCGGAGGTGAGGTACTCGCGCTCGCCCGCCGAGCGCTACGAGATCAAGCTGGACGGCGGCCGATGGACGGTCACCGCGGTGCGGCCCGCGGTCGACACGCGCGTGGTCGCGATCGTCGGCGATCTGCACGACTCGCTGTTCGCGAGCGTGGAGCGGCTGGGGGAGTCCGCGGGCCTCACCGCGCGACTGGTGAGCCTCTTCGAGTGGGACTTCGATTTCGCGGCCGACTCGCTACCCGGCGACCGCTTCCGCTTCCTGGTGGAGAAGCGGTACGTGGGAGACACCCGGCTGGGCTATGGCGACATCCTGATCGCGCAGTACGCCTCGGTCGGCCGTCCGGTGCTGACCAGCGTGGCCTTCGCGGACGCAGCCGGCCGGAGCGACTACTACGACGGCTCCGGGCGGTCGGTCCGGAAGATGTTCCTGCGGGCGCCGCTCGACTTCACGCGCGTCACCTCCGGTTTCTCCCACGCGCGTCACCATCCGATCCTGGGCGGGCTGCGCCCGCACCTGGCCGTCGACTACGGGGCCCCGGTCGGCACCGCGGTGCGCGCGGTGGCCGACGGCGTGGTCGCCACCGCGGGCTGGGACGGCGGCTTCGGGCTCTCGATCTCGCTCCGCCACGCGCGCGGCTACGAGACCATGTACAACCACCTCTCGAAGCTCGACGTGCGCCGCGGAGAGCGCGTGCGGCAGCGCCAGGTCATCGGCCGCGTCGGCGCCACCGGCCTCGCCACCGGGCCCCACCTCGACTATCGCGTGCGCAAGGCCGGGGTCTTCGTCAACCCGCTGGGTGAGAAGTTCATCCCGGGCGCGCCGGTGCCCGCCCACCGTCGCGAGGCGTTCACGGTCCACGTCAAGGCCTTGCTGGAGCGGCTCGAGCAACAGGCCCCGTTCCCGCCGAAATAGGGCCCCGTCCACGTGTTCAGGCAGCGCTCCGGCTCGAGCCTCTGCTACTCCTGCGGCAAGCTGAACCGCGTGGACGCGGCCGCGTGCTTCTACTGCGGGGCCAGGCGTCCCGGGCTCTGGGGATTCGCGCCGCTGGCGGGCCGCCTGATCGGCCGCGTGGACTTCGCCAAATCGGTGACGGTCGCGTGCGCGGTGGTGTACGTGGTTTCTCTCCTGCTCGATCCCGCGTCGGCTCTGCGGGCGCGGAGCCCGTTCGACCTGCTGGCCCCGGGCGATCTGGTGGTCAAGCGGCTCGGGGCCGCCGGGGCGATCCCGTGGTCGGCCGGCTGGTGGTGGACGCTGTTCACCGGCATGTACCTGCACGGAAGCCTCCTCCACGTGGTCTTCAACCTGTTGTGGGTGAGGCAGCTGGCGCCGCCGGTGGAGCAGCTCTTCGGGACCGCCCGCCTCATCGTGATCTACACCGCGGCCGGTGTGCTCGGCTTCGTGGCCTCCAACACGCTCGGCGTACCGTGGACCCTCGGAGCCTCCGGGGCGGTGTTCGGTCTCCTCGGCGCCCTGGTCGCCTACGGCCGGGCGCGCGGCGGGACGTTCGGCGTGGCCGTCTTCCGTCAGTACGGACAATGGGCGTTGCTGATCTTCATCTTCGGCTTCTTCATGCCGGGCGTGAACAACTGGGCCCACGCCGGCGGCTTCGCGGGCGGCTACCTGACCGCGCTCGTGCTCGGCCCGGTCGAGCACCGTCCGGAGCGCGGCCTGGACCGGGTGACGGCGGTGGCCACCGTGGCTCTCACCGCGCTGGCCTTCGCGCTGGCGATCTGGAACGGGTACCTGCGCTAGCGCGGCTCAGGGAGCGCGCTCGGTCTCGAGTCGGAACGCGTCGATCTGCTCGGGCAGGCCGAAGACGCGGAGCCGGTCTCGCGCACGCAGCACCGTATCCGCGGAGGGATTGAGCAGGGTCTCGCCGCTTCGCCGCTCCACCGCTACCACGGTCACCCCGAAGCGCTCGCGCACGCGCGCCTCGCCCAGGGTCAGGTCGGCCAGCGCGCCAGTGGCGAGGGTGATCTCGCGCACCTCGGGCAACGGGTGATCGGTGGGCGGCCCGCCGGGCCCACCCGCCGTGACCGCGCCCATGGCCCCGCGGAACCGCGCGAGGTAGTCGAGCACTTCGTCGGGCGGGAGCGCGAGCTCGCGGAGGGCGTGGCGGATCAGGGTGGCCGCCGCCTCCAGCTCCGGCTCGATGATCTCGGTGGCTCCCGCCCGAGTCAGCCCCGCGCGAGCCGCCGCACCGTGCGCCCGCGCCAAGATGGGCGCGCGCGGATTGCGGGCCCGGACGTTGCGGACGACGTGGGCCGCTCGATCGTTCTCGGGCAGCGACACCACCACCAGAGCGGCGCGGGCCGTGCCGGCCTCCTCCAGGAGTCGTCCCTGCGCGGCGTCGCCGAACAAGCACGGCACCGCGCGGGAGCGCAGCCCGCGGACCACGTCGGGATCCCGTTCGATCACCACGAAGCGGATCCCGAACGTCTCGAGCGCCTCGCCCACCGCGCTGCCGACCCGGCCGAACCCGCACAGGATGACGTGCCCGACCGGCTCGGGATCGATCGAGGCTGGAGGCCGGGGCTCGACGCCGCGGGCCTGCGCAATCCATCCCGGGACCGTCCGCACCAGCGCCGCGTTGACCAAGATGGTGACGAGGGAGGCGGCGAGCGTGGCGTTGTAGACGTCGGCGCCCACGTGCCCGGCGGTCCGCGCGACCTGGACCAGGATGAACGAGAACTCGCCGATCTGGGTGAGCCCGACCCCGACGAGCAGCGCGGTCCAGAAGGGCTGGCGGAAGAGCCGGACCACGAGGGCCCACAGCGCCAGCTTGCCGATCACGACCATCGCCACCATCGTCGCCAGGAGCGGGACGTTCGCGAGCAGCCGGCCCGGGTCGATCAGGGCACCGATGGTGACGAAGAACAGCGCCACGAAGACGTCCCGCAGGGGCAGGAGTCGCGCGAGGGTCTCGTGGGCGTGGTCGGAGCTGCTGATGATCAGCCCGGCCAGGAATGCGCCGAGCGCCAGCGACAGCCCGGCCGCCTGGCTGAGCGCGGCGGTCCCGAGCCCGATGGCGAGGGCTACCAGCAGGAACATCTCGTCGCTCTGCCAGCGAGCCACCCGGGTCATGAGCGGTGGGATGCCCTTGGCGGCCAGGTAGATCGTCGGCACCAGGATCAGCAGCGACTTGCCCAGGGCGAGCGCGATCGTCAGCAGCCGCCCCGGCTCGAGACTGCCGAGCGCCGGGATGAGAACGATCAGGACCACCACCGCGAGGTCCTCGACGAGCGTGATGCCGATCATGATGCGGCCGTGGCGGGAGTGCAGCTCACCCCGGTCCATGAGCAGCCGCGCCAGCACCATGGTGCTGGCCACCGAGACCACGATGCCCACGATGGCGCCCTGCAACGGCGGCCAGCCGAGCAGGGTGCCTACCCCCAGGCCCAGCCCCACCGACAGCACGATGCCGAGCGGGCCCCCGAGGAGCGCCACCCACTTCACGCGCAGCAGATCACGGAGCGAGAACTCGATGCCGACCGAAAACATCAGCAGGATCACGCCGATCTCGGCGAAGAGCTCGAAGGTGTGGAGATCCGAGACGGACGGCCCCGGGGTGAGCGGACTGATCAGGATGCCCCCCAGGACGTAGCCCAGGATGAGGGGCTGGCGGGCCAGCCGGGCGACTGCCCCGCCGGCCACCGCGGCCACCAACACGTACGCCAAGTCCCGGAAGAAGACGGGGTCGGTGACCACGGCCAAGTTTCGCATCGGGGACCCCGACGGCCAAGCTGGTTTGCTGGACAGGTGGGCGTCGTATACTGCTCGCCAATGTGCGGTGGCCGGACGCTCGCTGGGTGGGGCGCGAGGTCGCAGGAGGAGATGCGATGGCGGAGCGACGCAGGCCCTCGGCGGTGAGGCCGCCGGCGAAGATCAAGCAGCTGGAGACCCGCCTGGCTCAGGTCGAGGCCGATCTCGCGTACGTGCGCAGCACGGCCGCGCGGGGCGGACTCACCCGGGTTCGGCTCGCCGACATCGAGAAGACGATGGCCGCGCACGTCAAGCGCGCCCAGGTCGGGCTCAAGGACTCGGTGAACCGGCTCAGCCGCTCGCTCCTGAGCGTGCGCTCGCGCCGCGAAGCGGCCCGCCAGATCGCCAAGGCTCGCGAAAGCGTGAAGGACTCGCTCGATCGACTGGCCCGGACGCTGGCCGACTCTCAGCAGAAGGTCAGCCAGGAGGTCTCGCTGCTCACGCGGGGTCTCAAGGCCGGGGTCCGAGCCGGCCGGGCCGCGTACCGGGGCCGCCGGCGCTAGCCGGATTTCCGCTTGGTCGCCTCGCCGGGTAGGTCGACAATAGGAGGGCCGGGGCTGGGAGAGCCCCAGGTGACGCCGACATGCGACCGGTCTTGATCTGTCCGGATGACCTCCTGGAGCACATGGTGGCGGCCGCTGCCTTTCCGGGCGAGCGGCCCCTGTACCTGGTCTCCCGCGCGAGCCTCCGCACCCGCCTTGGTCGCCACGGCGACCGCGTGGTGGCCGGCAAGGTGGCGGACGTCGGGTTCATCCAGGACGCGCTCCGGGGCGGGCGCGGGCCGGTGGTGGTGGCGGCCCCGGCCGGCCAGCTCGGGCGCGTGGCCGCGGCGGTGAGAGAGGCCGCACCCGATTCCCCCCTGCTGGTGCTGCGGGACGACGACCGGCCCATGTCCGGGGCCACCGTGGTCCCGCTCTCCGCCTTCGGCGAGCGCATCATCCAGCCGGCGGTGGATCGCGCCGCTCAGCGCGCGCGGGCCGACCGGCTACGCGCCCATTTCTACGACGCCGAGCGCGTGCTGATCCTCATGCAGGACGATCCGGACCCGGACGCGATCGCCTCCGCCTTCGC
>DATMMH010000472.1:0-10004 GCA_035569855.1 Candidatus Dormiibacterota bacterium | reverse complement strand
CCTGGGCCCAGGGCCTGGTGGTCCTGGTCGGCGTCATGCTCCTGTCCTGTGGGGCCTCCGCGCTCAACCAGGTGCAGGAGCGATCGCGGGACGCCCTCATGGCCCGCACCGCGGGCCGGCCGCTACCTTCTGGTCGCCTCTCGCACCTGCAGGGGCTGGCTTTTGCCCTGGCCGCCATCGCGACGGGTGCGGTCGCGCTCTGTCTCGGCATCGGGTGGACGGCCGGCATCCTGGGCCTCATCGCGAGCGCCTTCTACAACGGCGTCTACACGCCGTGGCTCAAGCCGAACTCGCCCTTCGCGGCGGTGCCGGGGGCGATCCCAGGGGCGATTCCCCCCGTGATCGGCTGGGTGGCCGGAGGGGGAAGCCTCACCGACGCGGGCGCGATCATCCTCTTCGGCATCCTCTTCCTCTGGCAGATGCCTCACTTCTGGGCCCTGGCGCTCCGCTACCGTGCCGACTACGCGGCGGGGGGATTCCCGATGGTCAGCGAGCGGGTGGGGGTGGAGGGGACGGCGCGGCTCATCCTCCTCTACGCGCTGGCCCTCACCGCCTGGTCCCTGGCCGCGCCGACCTTCGGCCTGGGCGGCCCCGCGGCCCTGGTGGCGGCCGGGGCCCTCGGCGGGCGGCTCATCTGGCTGGCCGCCAAGTTCGCGCGCCGGCCGGACGACCAGCGGGGCTGGCTCTCGCTCTTCCTGTTCTCCAACTTCTACCTGCTGCTGCTGTTCCTGGTCCTGGTGGGGGAGCGGCTGATCCGGCATACCCTCTCCTAGGCCGAGGGATCAGCCCCGGGCGGGCGGTTGGCGTGCCGGGTGGGTTGTCTGGTAATCTGAGGCCCCGTCTGGAGGCCTGACCGAATGAACATCTGCGTGGTGGGAACCGGTTACGTGGGGCTGGTGACCGGCGCGGTCTTCGCCGATCTCGGCAACGACGTGGTCTGCGTGGACAACGATCACGCCAAGATCGAGTCGCTCCGGGGGGGCCGGATGCCCATCTACGAGCCCGGGCTCGAAGAAATGGTGGTCCGGAACCGTGACGACGGACGGCTCACCTTCGCCACCGACCTGCCCGGCTCGGTGCAGCACGCGGACGTGATCTTCATCGCGGTGGGCACCCCGCCCAAGGAGACCGGCGAGACGGATCTCTCCCACGTGGAGGCGGTGGCCGCGCAGATCGGCCGCGCCATGGACCGCTACAAGGTGGTCGTGAACAAGTCCACCGTCCCGGTGGGCACCGGCGAGTTCGTCCGGGAGGTGATCACCAGGCACCAGCCCCGTCCGATCGACTTCGACGTCGTCTCCAACCCCGAGTTCCTCCGCGAGGGCTCCGCCATCGAGGACACCCTGCGGCCGGACCGCATCGTGATCGGGGCCCCGAACCAGCAGGTGGCGATGACGCTGGTGGAGCTGTACGCGCCGCTCGAGCGGCCCATGATCATCACCGACCTGCCGTCGGCGGAAGTCATCAAGTACGCCTCGAACGCGTTCCTGGCCGCCAAGATCTCCTTCATCAACGCGATCGCCAACATCTGCGAGACCGCGGGGGCGGACGTGAGCCAGGTGATGAAGGGCATGGGCCTCGACTCGCGGATCGGCATGCAGTTCCTCCAGGCCGGGCTCGGCTACGGCGGCTCCTGCTTCCCCAAGGACGTCGACTCGCTCATCCACACCGCGGCCCAGCTCGGCTATGACTTCAAGCTGCTGCGGTCGGTGGTGGAGATCAACCGGGAGCGCGCCGCCCACCTGGTGGAGATGATGCGCAAGGCGCTGGGCGGGCTCGAGGACCGGACGATCGCGGTGCTGGGCCTGGCCTTCAAGCCCAACACCGACGACATGCGCGAGGCCAAGAGCCTCGAGGTGGTGCGCCTGCTCCACGGAGCGGGCGTCCAGGTCCGCGCCTACGATCCGGTCGCGATGGACAACGCCCGCGCGCTGATGCCCGCGGGCGTCGCCTTCTGCGAGTCGGCCTACGAGGCGGCGGCCGGATCCGACGCGGTCGCGCTGCTCACCGAGTGGAACGAGTTCAAGTACCTGAACCTGGATCGGCTGGGGGGGCTGCTGCGGCGCCGGGTCATCTTCGACGCCCGCAACCTCTACGAGCCGGAGCGCATGCGGCGGCTTGGGTTCGAGTACTACTCGATCGGGCGCAAGCCCGTGCTGGCCGGCTAGAGGCGCGCGCTCGTGCGGGTGCTCGTGACGGGCGGGGCCGGGTTCATCGGCTCCCACCTGTGCGACTTTCTCCTCGCCCGCGGCTGCGAGGTGGTCTGCATGGACAACCTCCTCACCGGGTCGACCGACAACATCGCGCACATCAGCGATCCGCGCTTTCTCTTCGTCAAGCACGACGTCACCAACTACATCGTGGTGGGCGGCCCCCTCGACTACGTGCTGCACTTCGCGAGCCCGGCCTCGCCGATCGACTACCTGGAGCTGCCGATCCAGACCCTCAAGGTCGGCGCCCTCGGCACCCACAAGGCGCTCGGGCTGGCCAAGGAGAAGCGGGCCAAGTTCCTGCTCGCCTCCACCTCGGAGGTCTACGGCGATCCGCTGGTTCACCCGCAGCGCGAGGACTACTGGGGCAACGTGAATCCGGTCGGCCCGCGCGGCGTCTACGACGAGGCCAAGCGCTTCGCCGAAGCCATGGTCATGGCCTACCATCGCGTGCACGGGCTCGACGCGCGGATCGTCCGCATCTTCAACACCTACGGCCCGCGCATGCGGCTGACCGACGGCCGCGCGATTCCCACCTTCGTGCGCCAGGCCCTGCGCCACGAACCGCTGACCGTGTTCGGCGACGGCTCGCAGACGCGCTCGTTCACCTACATCTCGGACCTGGTCGAGGGCATCTGGGCCCTGATGCAGGCGGAGGTCAACGAGCCGGTGAACCTCGGCAATCCCCGCGAGATGACCCTGCTCCAGCTCGCCCGGCAGATCTCCAGCCTGAGCGGCTCGCGCAGCGAGATCGTCTTCCGTCCACTACCCACCGACGATCCCAAGGTGCGGCAGCCCGACATCGGGAAGGCCCGCCGCCTGCTCAGGTGGGAGCCGAAGGTCGAGGTGGAGGAAGGCCTCGCCCGCACCATCGAGTGGTGCCGGAAGCTGGTGGCCCAGCCGTGAGGATCCTAGTCTCGGGCGGCGCGGGCTTCATCGGCTCCCACGTGGTGGACACCTTCGTCGCGGCGGGCCACGAGGTGGCGGTGGTGGACAACCTCACCACCGGCGACGCGCGCTGGGTCAATCCCCGCGCCCGGCTGCACGTCATGGATCTGCGGAGCGCGCGCCTGGCCCAGGTGTTCGAGACCGAGCGGCCGGAGGTGGTGGCCCACCTGGCCGCGCAGGCCTCGGTGGGGCGCTCGGTGACCGATCCGGTGTTCGACGCGAGCGTCAACGTGCTGGGCGGGCTCGGCCTGCTCGACTGCTGCCGTCGCTTCGGGGTGCGACGCATCATCTACTCGTCGAGCGGCGGCGCGGGCTACGGCGACACCGACGTGATCCCCACTCCGGAGAGCCACCCGACTCTCCCGATCTCGCCCTACGGCATCACCAAGGTCGCCATCGAGTACTACGTCAACGCGTGGAGCGGCATCTTCGGCATCAGCGGGATCTCGCTCCGCTACGCCAACATCTACGGACCGCGCCAGAACCCGCAGGGCGAGGCCGGCGTGATCGCCATCTTCTGCCACCGGCTGCTCACCGGCCAGACCCCGATCATCAACGGGGACGGCGAGCAGACCCGCGACTACACCTACGTGGAGGACGTGGCCGCCGCAAATTTGAAAGCGCTCGAGCATCCGGAGGTCACCGGGCCGGTCAACATCTGCACCGGGGTGGAGACGTCGGTGAACGGGTTGTACGCGGGCCTGGTCGGAGCCGCCGGCTCGACGGTGGCGGCCCAGCACGGGCCGGCGCGACCGGGCGAGCAGCGCCGGAGCTGCCTCAGCCCGGCGCTGGCCGCGCGCGCGCTCGGCTGGCGGCCCACCGTATCGCTCGCGGAAGGGCTCGGCCGAACGTACCGGTTCTTCCAGAAGGAGGTCGCACCATGATCGACGAGGAGCTGCGGGCCATCCTGGCCTGCCCGGCGTGCAAGGGTGAGCTTCAGTTCGAAGAGACCCGCATCATCTGCCCGGCCTGTCGCAAGGCCTATCCGATCCGCGACGGCATCCCGGTGATGCTGATCAGCGAGGCGGAGCCCTGGACCCCGACGAAATAACCGCGGTCGTCCTCGCGGGGGGCCAGGGCACGCGGCTGCGGCCGCTCACCCTCGCGACCCCGAAGCCCATCGTCCCGCTCCTCAACGTCCCGTTCCTCGCCTATCAGCTCGCGCTCCTCCGCAGCCACCGCATCACCGACGTGGTGCTCTCCTGCTCGTACCTGATCGACGAGGTGCGCCGCACCATGGGCGACGGCGCCGCCCACGGGGTGAAGCTGCGCTACGCGGTCGAGACCGAGCCGCTCGGCACCGCGGGCGGCGTGCGCAACGCGGTGGATCTGGTGCGCGGCCTCGTGGTGGTGCTCAACGGCGACATCCTCGCCGATCCGGATCTCACCGCGATGCTCCGCTTCCACGCCGAGCGCGGCTCGCGCGCGACGCTCTACCTCACCCGGGTGCCCGATCCGACGCAGTACGGTCTCGTGGAGCTGGCCGCCGACGGGCGCATCCAAAGCTTCGTGGAGAAGCCGGAGCCGGGTCGAGTCACCACCGATACCGTGAACGCGGGCGCCTACGTGCTGGACCGCTCGGTGGTCACCGCCATTCCCACCGACCGGCCCGTCTCCATCGAGCGCGAGACCTTCCCCGGCCTGCTGCGCGACGGCGTGCCGTTCTTCGGCTGGGTATCGGGCGGCTACTGGCTCGACATCGGCAATCCCGCCAAGTATCGCCAGGGCCAGCTCGACCTGCTCGCCGGCAAGGTGGCGACCACGGTGCGGCCGGAGGGCGCGGGCCGCGACGGGCGATTCATCGGCGCGGACGTACAGGCGGCCGCCGACGCCACGATCGCCGGCCCGTGCGTGATCGGAGCGCGGGCGCGGCTCGAATCGGGCTGTCGGGTGGGCCCGAACGCGGTGCTGGGCGCCCGCTGCGTCGTGGGCGCGGGCGCGCGGATCGAGGGCGCGGTGCTCTGGGACGACGTGACGGTGGGGCCGGACGCGGTGCTCCGCGACTGCATCATCGGCGCGGGCGCACGCGTCGGGGCGGGCAGCCACCTCGGCGCCACCGTGGTGCTCGAGGCCGGCGCCGTCGTTCCCGACCACGCGCGTCTCTAGGCCCGCGCCCCCCGCGGGGGCCCGCCCGACGTGGTATTCTGAGGCCGATGGCCACCGATCTGATCCGCAATTTCTCCATCGTCGCCCACATCGACCACGGCAAATCGACCTTGGCCGACCGGTTGCTCTCCCTCACCGGCACCATGGACGCCAAGAAGGCGGTGGATCAGGTGCTGGACTCGATGGATCTGGAGAAAGAACGCGGGATCACGATCAAGGCTCACACCGTGCGCCTCCTCTACAAGGCGCGCGACGGGCGGGTGTACACCCTCAACCTGATCGACACTCCCGGCCACGTGGACTTCTCCTACGAGGTGTCGCGGTCGCTGGCCGCCTGCGAGGGCGCGCTGCTCATCGTGGACGCGGCCCAGGGCGTCGAGGCCCAGACCCTGGCCAACTTCTACCTGGCGCTGGACGGCGGGCTCGAGATCATTCCGGTCATCAACAAGATCGACCTGCCCGCCGCCGACGTGGAAGGCACCCGGAATCAGATCACCGAGATCCTGACCCTCGACGGCGACGACGCCCTGACCATCTCGGCCAAGCACGGCACCGGAGTGCCGGAGGTGCTCGAGGCGATCGTGGCCCGCGTCCCGCCGCCCAAGGGCGACGCGGAGGCGCCGCTCAAGGCGCTGGTGTTCGACTCGTTCTACGATTCGTACCAGGGCGTGGTGGTCTACATCCGCCTGCTCGACGGACGGGTACGCGCGGGCGCGAGGATCCTCCTGATGTCGAACGGCAGGACCTACGAGGTGCAGCAGGTCGGCGTCTTCTCTCCCGACATGCGCCCGGTGGAGGAGCTCGCCGCGGGTGAGGTCGGCTACCTCACCGCCTCGATCAAGCGGGTGGGCGACGCCAAGATCGGCGAGACCATCACCGAGGTGCTGCGGCCGACCGCCGAGCCCTGCCCGGGCTATCGTGACGCCAAGCCCATGGTCTTCGCGGGGCTCTACCCGATCGAGGACACCGACTACGAGGGCCTGCGCGACGCGCTGGAGAAGCTGCGCCTGAACGACTCCGCCTTCAACTTCGAGCCGGAGACCTCGCTGGCGCTCGGCTACGGGTTCCGCTGCGGCTTCCTCGGGATGCTCCACCTCGAGATCGTCCAGGAGCGGCTCGAGCGCGAGTTCAATCTCTCCCTCATCGTCACCGCCCCCAGCGTGCGGTTCAAGGTGGTCAGCACCGCGGGGGAGGTCGTCGAGGTCGAGAACCCGTCGAAGCTGCCCCCGCCGGACAAGATCGAGCGGATCGAGGAGCCCTACGTACGCGGCTCGATCTTCGTCCCCACCGAGTTCATGAGCGAGATCTACAAGCTCGCCCAGGACAAGCGGGGCGAGCACAAGTCGCTCGAGTACGTCGGCAAGCGCGTGCACATCCAGTTCGACTTCCCGCTGAGCGAGATCGTGGTCGACTTCTACGACCGGCTCAAGTCCATCTCCAAGGGCTACGCCTCCTTCGACTACGACTTCCTGGAGTTTCGGCCCTCGGACATGGTCAAGCTCGACATCCTGCTCAACGGAGATCCGGTCGACGCGCTGTCGGTGATCGTGCATCGGGAGAAGGCCTACGAGAAGGGCAAGACCCTCACCGAGAAGCTGCGGGCGGTGATCCCGCGCCAGCTCTACGAGGTCGCGATCCAGGCCGCCATCGGCAGCCGGGTCATCGCGCGCGAGACGGTCAAGGCCATGGGGAAGAACGTCACCGCCAAGTGCTACGGCGGCGACATCACGCGAAAGCGGAAGCTGCTCGAAAAGCAGAAGGAAGGCAAGAAACGCATGAAACAGGTCGGAAAGGTCGAAGTACCGCAGGAAGCGTTCCTGTCGGTGCTCAAGAGCTGAGAGTCCATCCATGAACGATCTCCAGGTCCGTCCCGAGCGCGAGACCGCGTCCGCGGCGCCCACCGTGAGGCCCCGGCGCAAGTCGCTGTTCCGCGAGTACTCCGAAGCGATCGTCATCGCGGTGCTGCTGGCCCTGTTCATCCGGCAGTTCGCGGTGCAGGCCTTCACGATCCCCTCCGGCTCCATGATGGACACGCTGCTGATCGGCGACTACATCCTGGTCAACAAGTTCCTGTTCGGCGCCGAGATCCCGCTCACCGACCGGCACCTGCCGGGCCTGCGCGATCCGGAGCACGGGGACGTGATCGTCTTCAAGTACCCCAACGACGAGACGCGCGACTTCATCAAGCGCATCATCGCGGTGGGCGGCGACACCGTGCAGGTGCGCGACAACCGGGTCACCCTGAACGGCCACGTGCTCGACGAGCCGTACGCGAGGCCGGGCTCCTTCTCCGGTCCGGGGGGCGGCCCGTGCACGTACGCCTACGCCTGCGAGCCGCTGAAGGTGCCCGCCGGGTCCTACTTCGTGATGGGCGACAACCGCGACAACTCGCAGGACAGCCGCTACTGGGGCTTCGTCCGCCGGGAGAAGATCCGCGGCAAGGCCTTCCTGATCTACTGGTCGTGGAACGGGGACGGGCACTGGCTACGCTGGCGCCGGCTGGGCCACTACCTTCCGTAGCGCCGTGGAGGCCCCGGGCCGCCCGGCTCGGGGCCTACGTGCACCTACCGTTCTGCGTCGAGCGATGCGGCTACTGCTCCTTCAACACCGCGCCCTACACCCCGAACGGCCTCGACCGCTTCCTCACCGCGCTGCTCCGCGAGTGTGACCTGGCCGCCTCCGCCCCCTGGGCCCCGGGGGTGCTCCTAGCCAGCCTCTTTCTGGGGGGCGGGACCCCGTCGCTGCTCGGGAACGAGCAGATGGCGGCGGTGCTCGACCGCATCGGCCGGGACTTCCCGCTCGAGCCCGGGGCCGAGGTCACGGTGGAGTGCAACCCCGACGACGTGACCACCACCCGCCTGGCCGGCTATCGGGCGGCCGGGGTGACCCGCATCAGCCTCGGGGTGCAGAGCCTCGACGACACGGTGCTACCGCGTCTGGACCGGCGCCACTCGGCGGGGCAGGCTCGAGCCGCCTTCGCGTCGGCCCGCGAGGCCGGCTTCGACGACGTGAGCGTGGACCTCATCTACGGACTGCCCGGCCTCGACCTGGCGACCTGGACCGACACCGTCCGCGAGGCGCTCGCCTGGCAACCGGATCACGTCTCGGCCTACGCGCTCACCCTCGACGAGGGCAGCCTCTGGCACGCCGCGGGGGCGACCGGCCTGCCCGCCGAGGAGACGGTCACCGCCCAGTACTGGACGCTCGCGCGCCTGGCCGGCGAGGCCGGCCTCGAGCACTACGAGATCTCCAACTACGCCCGGCCCGGCCACCGCTCGCGGCACAACCAGCGCTACTGGCACTGGGAGGAGTACCTCGCGCTGGGACCCGGCGCGTGCGGCTTCCTGGGCTCGGTGCGGTACAGCAACGTCAAGCCGGTGGAGCGCTACTGCGCGCTCGTGGAGCAGGGCGGCGCGCCGCTGGCGAGCCACGAGGTCCTGACCGATCGCCAGGCGCTGGCCGAGCGGCTCATCCTCGGGCTGCGGACCATCGACGGTGTGCCCGCCGCGTGGATCGCGGAGCGGTGCGCGCTCGAGCGCGATCGCCTGCCCGAGGTGCTCGAGGCCTGGCGCGCGCGCGGGCTGCTGGTCGATCGCGACGATCGAGTCTGCCTCACCGAGGCGGGCTTTCTCCTCTCCGACGCCCTGTTCACCGAGCTGCTCTAGCGGTAAGATCCCGCCCAACATCATGGTGCCTCCCGCCCTCGATCAGCGCAGCCGTCAGGTCCTGCTGGCCGTCATCGCCGAGTACGTCGAGACCGGCGAACCGGTCGGCTCGCGCGCGGTCTCGCGGCACCACATCCGCGGCCTCTCTCCGGCCACCATCCGCAACGCGATGGCGGATCTGGAGGAGATGGGCTACCTCGTGCAGCCGCACACCTCGGCGGGACGCGTGCCCACCGACGCGGCCTATCGGTTCTACGTGGGTCATCTCGAGCGCATGCCGTGGAGCGCCGGGAAGGCCCCGGCGGTGGGCCAGTCCGCGGTGGTACCCCACGCCGAGGCGGCCGAGGAGATGATGGCGGAGGCGCCCGCGCTGCTCTCCACCGGCACCCACATGATAGGCGTGCTGCTCGCGCCACCCCTCAAGCACACCGCGCTCGACCGCATCGAGCTGGTCGTGCTCGACGAGCAGCGGGCTCTCGCGGTGCTGGTGACCGCGACCGGCTGGGTCGCCGCCCGCCCCCTCGCCACGCCGAGCCGAGCGGGGAGCGAGGAGCTGCGCGAGATCGGCCGCGCGCTCACCCGGCGCTTCCGCGGCAAGACCTTCCAGGAGATCCTGGACGAGCTGACCGCGCCCGCCGATCCGCTCGATCCCCTCTGGACGCGAACCCGCGGGGTGCTGGACGAGGTGGTGGCGCTCCTGCGCGACCGCACGCTCTACATCAGCGGCGCCACCAACATGCTGGACCACCCCGACCTCTCCGATACCGCCACCCTGCGCTCGGTGCTGCGCGCCTTCGAGGACAAGGCCCGGCTCGTCGATCTGCTCTCCCGCATGGCCGAAGAGCGCGGGGTCCAGGTGATGATCGGCAGCGAGAATCCGGTGGAAGAGATGCGGGGCTGCAGCCTGATCACGTCGACGTACACCTACCGTGACCAGGTGCTGGGCATCCTCGGCGTGGTGGGCCCTCGGCGCATGCCGTACTCGGAGGTCATGTCGCTGGTCGACGAGACCGCCCGCCTCGTATCGACCTCGCTCTCCCGCGTGCGCCAGCAGCTGTACCTGCCGTAGCGGGGC
>DATMMH010000471.1:0-18403 GCA_035569855.1 Candidatus Dormiibacterota bacterium | reverse complement strand
GTGGCGCTGCTCGAGCGCGTCGAGGGTGGCGGCCACCCGGCGCACGTCCTCCGCGCGGCGCGGCTTGGGCATCACGTAGCCGTCGGGCCGGCCCGCGATGGTCTCGGCGAGGTCCGCTTCCGCGTACTCGGTGAACACCGGATTCATCCGGATCCAGCGCTCGCGCCCGCCGAACTCGAGCCGCTCGAGCCAGCCCCGCACGATCGGCCGCGTCGCCGCCTTGCGATCCGGGGTGACCGCGTCCTCCAGGTCGAGGATCAGACCGTCGGCCGGCAAGGTGAGCGCCTTCGCGATCATCTTCTCGTTGCCGCCCGGTACGAAGTGGAGCGAGCGGCGCATCGCGGAGGCCGTCATCAGGCGGGGCGCCGCCGCATCATGGCGGCGCGGCGGCAGCGCATCACCAGATCGCCGTGCTGATTGCGGGCGCGATGCTCGAAGATCACGATCCCCCACTCGGGCCGCGAGCGTGATTCGCGCTTCTCCACGACCTCGGTCTCCGAGTAGATGGTGTCGCCGTGGAAGACCGGCTTGGGGAACTCCACCTTCTCGAAGCCCAGGTTGCCCACCGTGGTGCCGAGGGTGGTCTCCCCGACGCTCAGCCCCACCGCGATCCCCAGCGTGAGCAGGCTGTTGACGAGGGGCTTGCCGAACTCCGCCTTCTGGGCGGCGTGGAAATCGATGTGCAGCGGCTGCGGGTTCATCGTGAGGCACGTGAAGAACACGTTGTCGGATTCGGTGATGGTGCGCCCGGGCTGATGCTGAAACACCTGCCCCGGCGCCAGCTCCTCGAACAGCTTGCCCGCCATGGAGTGCCTCCTCGGGTCGGCTCAGCGGGCTGGAGCGCGCGCGGCGTCGAGCTCCGCGATCACCCGGTCGCTCGGGTCGACGCGGCCCAGCAGGCGGCCGAAGTTCTCGCACGCCGCGTCGTGGAGCCGGCGGCTGGCCGCTCCGCAGCCGTCCTCGACGAGCAGGCAGCGGA
This sequence comes from Candidatus Dormiibacterota bacterium, assembly GCA_035569855.1. Taxonomy (GTDB): domain Bacteria; phylum Methylomirabilota; class Methylomirabilia; order Rokubacteriales; family CSP1-6; genus CAMLFJ01. Next base: position 17,424 of record DATMMH010000471.1, on the reverse strand, counting down.
AGCCGCGGTCGGCCGCGTCGCGAGCGGTGCCTTCCACGCACGAGTTGGTGGAGATCCCGGTGAACACGAGCTGCTCCACGCCCCACGTGCGGAGCAGCCGCTCGAACCCCGACGAGTGAAACGCGCTCATCGTCGTCTTGTTCAGCACCGGCTCGCCCGGCCGGGGCGCGAGGCCGTCCAGGATCTCGTGCTCCCGCCGGCCGCGGGTGTTGCCCACCGCTTCGGCCATCGGGCGCATGTGGGGCGGCAGGTCGCTGTAGTCGGGCAGCTCCGAGCCCACCGTGAGGTACACGACGCGCAGCCCGAGTCCCCGGAAGGCTTCGAGCAGACGCCCGATGGTGGGCACCACCACCGTTTCGATGCGATCGAAGCGCTCGGCTCCCTGCGCCTCGCGCTCCAGATCTTTCAGGTACCGCCCGAGACCCTCGTGGCGCGATCCGCTCGCGTACTGCATGTCCACCACCACCAGCGCGACGCGCGCCGGGTCCAGCCGAAAGCCCGGATTGAACTGCTGCGCGTAGTCCGGCGGGGAGAGACGGCGGCCTTCGTCCATGTCGGAGGCGGTCCTAGCAGGCCGGACGGCGGAGCATCAACGGATCGATACGCCGGCGCACCCACTGGCCGTCGCTGGTGGTGCCGAGCAGGCGGCCTCGCTCCGCGATGACCTTGCCCCGCAGCAGCGTCATGACCGGCCACCCCGAGACCGACCAGCCTTCCCACGGGCTGTAGTCGGTCACGTGGAAATCTTCGCGGGTGAGCGTCTTCCGGATGGTGGGATCGATCAGCACGAGATCCGCGTCGCTGCCCGGCGCGATCACGCCCTTCTTCGGATAGAGCCCGAGGATCTTCGCCGCGTTCGTCGCGGTGACGTCGGCGAAGCGCGGGAGCGACATGCCGCGCTTGACCACGCCCTCGGTGAACCCGATGCCGATGCGGGCCTCGGCGCCCACGTTGCCGCCGGTCACGTCCTCGATGGTGCGGCCCTTGAGCTTCAGCGCGAGGCTCGTGGGGTACTCGTCGGTGGCGAGCGTCGAGAGCCCGTCCCGCACGAGCCCGTCCCAGAGGGCCTGCTGGTCTTCGGGGAACTTGAGCGACGGATAGGTGTGCGAGCAGAAGCCGCGCGGCGTCTTGTAATACTCCGCGTTGAAGCACGCGTACTGGTGGAGGGTCTCACCGTATACGGGCAACCCCTGCGCGCGCGCCTCCGCCACCGCCTCCACGCCCTCGCGCGCGGAGACGTGCACGAAGTACACCCCGGCCCCGCTCGCCTTGGCGAGGGCAATCGTCCGCCGAAAGGCCAGCAGCTCGGAGAGCTTGGTGTGGACGAGATGGAGGTTGCTCCCCTCCATCCGGCCCTCCTCGCGGAAGCGCTCGTAGTTGAACTGGACCAGATCCTCGTCCTCGCCGTGCACCACCATGATCCCGCCCGCCTTCGCCACTTTCTCCATGGCAAAGTGGATGCGGCCGAAGTCGATGCGGTTGCCCGCCCGCTTCGGATGCGGCGGCAGCACGTTGGTGGTGAAGACCTTGAAGCTCGGGTGGCCGGCCTGGATCGCCTCCCCGATCTGATCGAAGACGCGGATCGGCAGCGCCCCCGCCAGGGTCAGGTGGAAGGCGTAGTCGACGTAGGAGTTGCCCTTCCAGCGTGCCGCCCGCTGCTCGATCACCGGCTGCACGTCGTTGCCGGGACGCAGGTAGGCAAAGTCGATGTGGGTGGTGGTGCCGCCACACGCCATGCCCTTCGTGTCTTCCTCCGGGCCGAGGGTGATCGCCGGCTCCTCGGGGTGCGACATGATCCCGTGGGCCAGGTGCGCGTGGGGCTCGACGCCGCCCGGCGAGACGATCTGTCCGGTGGCGTCGATCACGCGGGCGCTCTCGGCGGGCAGCGTGCCGGGCGCGGCGACCACCGCGATCTGCTCGCCCCGCACGCCCACGTCCCAGACCCCGACACCCTGCGGCGTGATGACCTGGCCGTTCCGGATCACGAGATCGAGCACGGACGGAGCCTAGCCCAGGTCAACCCGGGCCGTCAACGGAGGGAGATCACGACTCCCGATCACGGCAGGGGCGGCCGCCGGCGATGCCAGGCGGTCGCGCTCTCGTAGGCGTGGCCCAGACGCAGCAGCGTCGCCTCGTCGAACGGACGGCCCACCAGCTGCATCGCCAGCGGGCGGCCGTCCGGCGCCGCCCCGCAGGGCACCGACAGCACCGGGAGGCCGAGCGCGTTGAACGGCCGGGTGAGCCGCGAGAACCGGCCCATGCGGCCGACGACGTCGGCGGTGGTGCCCGCCTTGACCTGGGCGAGCGCGGGCGCCGGCTCCGGGATGGTCGGCGTCACCAGCACGTCGAGGCGCTCGAACACCGTCTCGATGAACTCGCGGGTGAATCGGGCCCGCAGACGCTGGCCCTGGAGGTACTCATAGGCGGTAACCGTAAGGCCGGGCGCCAGCCGGTCGCGCACCGCGGGCTGCAGCTCGCCCGGCCGCTCTTTCAGGAGCCGCGCGTGAATCGCGGCGCCCTCGGCGCGGACCATGACGTTGCTGCACGCCGCCACCAGCGGCCCGGGATCGGGCACCACGGCCGGCTCGACCACGGCGCCCAGGCTCCGCAGCGCGGCCACCGCCTCACCCTGCGCGCGCTCGACGGTGTCGTCGAGGCCGTCGGCATAGAAGCCGCCGGCCACCCCGACGCGCAGCCCGGCGACGGATCCGCCGAGCGACGCCGCGCAGTCCGGTACCGGCTGGCGACTCGACGTCGCGTCGAGCGGGTCGTGACCGGCGATGACGCCGAGCATGAGCGCCGCGTCGCGCACAGTGCGTGCGAGCGGACCCACGTGGTCGTACGACCAGGAGAGCGGCATGACCCCGGCCCGGCTCACCCGGCCGTACGTCGGCTTGAGGCCGACGACGCCACAGCAGGCCGCGGGCAGCCGGATCGAACCGCCGGTGTCGGTGCCCAGCGCGCCTGCGGCGAGACCGGCCGCCACCGCAGAGCCGGAGCCGCTGCTCGAGCCCCCCGAGACGTGGCCGATGCGCCACGGGTTCTGCACGTCGCCGTGATGCGCGTTGTCTCCGAACGGACCCAGCGCCAGCTCGGTCATGTTGAGCTTGCCCAGCGTGACCGCGCCCGCCGCCACCAGCCGAGCGACCGCGGTCGCGGGCGGCGCGCCGACGAAGTAGTCGGGGGTGCGCGTGCCGCACGAGGTCGGCAGGCCCTCGATCAGGTAGAGATCCTTGTGGGCGAGCGGCACGCCGTGGAGCGGCCCGCGCCAGGTCCCGGCGGCCGCCTCGCGCTCCCGCGTGGCCGCGGCGGCGAGCGCGCCCTCGGCGTCCACCGTGATGTAGGCGCGCAAGGTCGGATCGAGGCGCTCGATGCGGTCCAGATACGCGCGGGTCAGCTCCACCGGCGAGAGGGTTCGGGCGCGGACGGCCCGGGCCAGCTCGGCGAGGGTCGAGGACGTGGGGTCGGTCATGTCGGAGACTTTCTCACATGCCGAGGTAGGCGCGCTGGACGTGGGGGTTGTCGAGCAGCTCGCGGCCCGGCCCCGAGAGCACCACGCGCCCGTTCTCGAGCACGTAGCCGCGCCTGGCCAGGGCCAGCGCCTGGCGCGTGTTCTGCTCGACCAGCAGCACGGTGGTCCCGGCGCGGTTGATCTCGCCGATGATGCGGAAGATCTCCTGCACGATCCGGGGCGCGAGTCCGAGCGACGGCTCGTCGAGCATCAGGAGCCGCGGGCGGGCCATCAGGGCCCGGCCGATGGCCAGCATCTGCTGCTGGCCGCCCGACATGGTGCCCGCCGCCTGACGGCGGCGCTCCCCGAGGATAGGGAAGAGCGCGAGCACGCGCTCCAGGCTCTCGCGCCGATGGGGCCGAGCCGCCCGCGCGTACGAGCCCAGCTCCAGATTCTCCAGCACGCTGAGGCTCGGGAAGATCTTGCGACCCTCGGGCACCTGCACGACGCCCCGCTCCACCACCGCGTGGGACGGCAGCCGGTCGAGCCGCGTGTCGTCGAGGAGGATCTCGCCGGACCGGGGCCGCAGCAGTCCGGAGATCGCACGCAGCATCGTGGTCTTGCCCGCCCCGTTGGCGCCCACCACCGAGAGGATCTCCCCCGACTCGATGACCAGATCGACCCCGGTGAGCGCGGGCAGGTCGCCGTAGGCCACCTCGAGGCCCCGGAGCGCGAGCAGGCTCATCGCGCCGCCTCGGCCGCCGCGTCGCCGAGATAGGCCTCCACCACGCGCGGATCGCGCGCCACCGCGGCGGGCGCCCCGTCGGCGATCTTCTCGCCGTGATGGAGGACCACCAGGCGATGCGACAGCGCGAGGATCGCCCGCATGACATGCTCGATGATCAAGAGGCTCACCCCGCGCTCGTGGATCCGGCGGATCAGCCCGATGATCGCCTCGATCTCGGTCGGGTTGAGCCCGGACATCACCTCGTCCAGCAGCAGCAGCCGCGGGCCGGTGGCCAGGCCCCGCGCCACCTCGAGGCGCTTGCGGTCGGCCAGCGTGAGATGGCGCGCCGGGCTGTCGCGCCGGGGACCCAAGCCCACGAAGTCCACGATCTCGGCCGCGCGGTGGCGCGCCTCTCCCACGTCGCGGGCGCGGTTGAAGGCGCCCACCATCACGTTCTCGAGCGTGGTGAGGCCGGCGAATGGCTGTACGAGCTGGAACGTGCGCGCCAGGCCGAGCCGGCAGATCGCGTGGGGCTTGAGCCCAACCAGCGACCGGCCATCGAAGAGGATGGTGCCCTCGCTCGGCTCGTGAAAGCCCGCGATGAGATGGAACACGGTGGTCTTGCCGGCGCCGTTGGGACCGATCAGCCCCACGATCTCGCCGGGCGCGACCGCGAGATCGAACCGGCTGACCGCCTGGAGCCCGCCGAACCGCTTGCCGAGCCCGCGCACCTCGAGACCCGCCGCCTCGGTCACGTCGCGCGCCCCGCGGTGGGCCGGCGGCTCCGGAGCAAGCCCACGAGCCCGTTGGGCAGGAATGAGATCACCAGGATGAGGACCAGGCCGTAGAGCATGACGTCGGCGCCGGCCCGGCCGCGGAGGACCGCGCGGGTCAGCTCCGAGATCGGGGTCAGCACGAAGGAGCCGAGGAGCGGCCCGACCACGGTGCCGGCTCCGCCCACGATGGCGGGCAGGAGCCCCTGGATCGAGATCGCGGGACCGAAGGTGAGGCTCGGATCGATGTAGGCGAAGTACTGCGCGTAGAACGTGCCCCCGAGCGCGGTGAGGAATGAGGATACCGCCATCGCGGAGAGCTTGGTGGCGAGCGCGTTCACCCCCGAGGCCTCCGCCGCGTCCTCGTTCTCGCGGATCGCGGCCAGCGCGTAGCCCATGCGGGAGCGCTCGATGAGACGGGTGATCGCGAGCGCGACCAGGGTCATGGCCAGGATGACGTAGTAGTAGGGCAGCTTGCCCGCGAAGAGGAACTGGGCGGGGGACGAGCCGCTCGGCACCACCAGCCCGAGTGAGGAGCCTACCGCTTTCCAGTTCACCGCCACGACGCGCAGCATCTCCGCGAAGGCCAGCGTCACCAGCGAGAAGTAGGGCCCGCGGAGGCCGTAGCGGAACGACAGGTAGCCCTCGAAGAGCCCGAAGGCGGCGGCGAGCGCGCCGCCGGCCAGCATGCCGAGCCAGGGCGTGAGACCCAGGCGCAGGAGGAGCAGCGTGGAAGTGTAGGCGCCGAGTCCGAAGAAGGCGGCGTGGCCGAACGAGAATTGCCCGGCGTAGCCGCCCAGGATGTTCCAGCAGGTGCCGAGGTACGCGAAGAACAGGATGCTGATCAGGACCTCGAGCCCGTACTTGGGCAGCAGCGGAGGCAGCGCCGCGAGGGCGGCCAGGGCGAGGCCGCCGAGGAGCCTAGCGGCCACGCCCGCCGCCGAACAGCCCCTGCGGCCGCAGCAGGAGCACGACCACGAAGAGGCCGAAGACCACGAGCTGCTTGAGCGAGCCGGGCAGGAAGGCGGCCCCGAGCGACTCGGCCAGGCCCACGATGAAGCCGCCCAGGAGCGCGCCCAGGAAGTTGCCCATCCCGCCCAGCACCACGACCACGAAGGCCATGATGTTGAAGCTCTCGCCCACGTCCGGCGCCACGTAGAAGAACGGGGTCACCAACGCGCCGGCCACCGCCACGCACGCCGAGCCGATGCCGAAGGCCATCCCGCGCACGCGCGCCACGTCGATGCCGACCAGCTGCGCGCCCTCCGGCTCCTCCGACAACGCGCGGATCGCCTTGCCCGCGTCGGTGGTGCGCAGGAAGGCCCACAGGGCGAGCGCGATCAGCACCGCGCCGCCCGCCGCGACCAGGCGCGGTACCTCGACGAGCACGTCGGCCACCAGGAACGACGCCCCCGAGTACCAGACGCGGACCGTGCGGAAGTCGCCCTGCCAGAGGACCAGGGCCAGGTTCTCGAAGACGAGGGCCACGCCCAGCGTGAGCAGGAGCTGGTTGTGCTCGGCGGCCGCGCGGTTGGGCTCGATGACGATTCGCTGGATCAGAACGCCGATCGCGAAGAACAGCGGGCCGGTCACCAGGATCGACAGGTACGGGTCAAGGCCCAGCAGCACGAACAGCCAGTAGGAGGTGTACATCCCGAGCATCATCACCGCGCCGTGGGCGAAGTTGATGATGCGGAGGACGCCGAAGATCAGGGAGAGCCCGCTGGCGACCAGTCCGTAGACGCCGCCGAGCAGCAGGCCGCTGACGACGGCCTGGAGGAAGAGCCAGGTCACCTCGAGCGGGCTAGCCCTTCCACTTGGGGACCGGGAACACCGGCTTGGCCTCCGCGAACCGCGCGGGCCCCACCACCACCGGCTTGCCGCCCTGCACCTGGAGCAGCGCGGGCGTGGCGTTGACGTTCTCGCCCGCCTCGTCGAAGCGGATCGCGTCCTGGGTCAGGATGTGATCGGTGAGGTTGGTCTTCGCGAGCGCGTCGCGGACCTTTTCCCGGTCGGTCGAGGCGGCCCGCTCCAGCGCGTCCTTGAGGACGAACACCACCTGGTAGCCCTGCACCCCGTGGTTGGACATGGTGGAGCCGAAGCGCTTCTGGTAGGCCTCGAACACCGCGCGCGCACGGGGGCTCTGCGGATTGTGCCAGTAATTGCCGTCGAACAGGTCGTCGGTGAGATCGCGATTCTCGGCGATGAACTTCGGATTCGAATAGGCCGCGTTGGCCAGCCCCACCAGGGCGTGCACCCCGATGCGGAGCTTGGCCGCGGTCTCCGCGATGAGCTTCGAGTCGCCGTAGTAGCCGCTGATCACGAGCAGATCCGGACGGGACGCCTTGATCTTCGACAGCTCGGCGGTGAAGTCGGGCGAGCGCAGGTTGTAGGGCACCCGCTGCACCAGCTCGTAGCCCATCTTCCCCGCGAAGCCCTCCACGTGGTTGCCCATCGTGGTGCCGAAGTTGCCGTCCTCGTGCATGATGGCCACCCGCTTGATCGTGATCCCCGCGTTCTTGGCCATCTCCATCATGTTGGTCATCGTGAGGGTGGCCATCGCGCGGCCGTTGGGCTGCATGCGGAACGCGTAGTGGAGCCCGCCCTCGAGGACGTTGTCGGCCACCGTGGCCAGGAGCAGGAACGGGGTCTTGTTCTTCTCGGTGACCTGGCGGACCGAGAACGCCACCAGGCTCGAGAACGGGCCGATCAGCGCGGTCGCGCCCTGGTCGATGAGTCGGGCCGCCTCCGAGTTGCCCAGCTCGACTTTGTTCTGGGTGTCGCCCGGGAGCAGCACGAGCTTGGCGCCGCCGAGCGACTTGACGCCGCCGGCACCGTTGATCTCGTCCACCGCGAGCTGGACGCCGTTGAGCGCGAGCTGGGCCTCGAAGGCGAGCGGTCCGGTCACCGGCAGCATGTAGCCGACCTTCACCTCGCGCGCCTGCGCGCGCACGAATGCGGGCGCGCCCAACGTGACCGCGGCCGAGGCCGCGCCGAGCGTCTGGAGGAAGCGGCGGCGGCCGAAGGTCCCCGCATCGAGCCTGCGCGCGTTGTCGGACATCGTGTCCTCCGGAAGGGGATCGAGTGGACGGATGGCGGCGAGCCTAGCATTCGGTCCGGAGGCTGTCAACGCGGCGCGCGGTCGATGGAGAATCGGCGCCGCGGCCAACGCGGGCTGTAGTAACGTAGTGAGCGCCAGAGGGGAGTAGCAGCCCGGCGGTGGACGCCGGGACCTGGGGTCAACATGCTAGGCGGCGACGCCTTGGCCCCCGGGCTCCGAGAGCTTGCGAGACCTTTGGCGGGAGCGACCGCCTCCGGACGCTCCCGCCAGAGGTCTTTTCGTTTCCGGGGGCAGAGAGGCCTCCGCTCATGACCGCGCTCTGGAGCTCGTTCCTCGTCGTCGCCCTCGCCGAGATGGGCGACAAGACCCAGCTGATCGCGCTGGCCCTCGCGGTGCGCTATCGGCGCCCGTGGACCATCATGCTGGGCATCCTCGTCGCCACCGTCTTCAACCACGCGCTGGCCGCCACCGTCGGGGTCTGGGTCGCGCGGCTCCTGCCGCACGCGGTGCTCGCCTGGCTGCTGGCGGGCGGCTTCCTCGCGTTCGGTATCTGGACGCTCTTTCCCGACCGCGCCGCCGAGCCGCGCGAGCACGCGACGTGGGGGCCACTCCTCACCACCGTCGTCGTGTTCTTCCTGGCCGAGATGGGCGACAAGACGCAGCTCGCGACGGTGGCCTTGGGCGCGCGCTTCGACTCCGCGCTGATGGTGACCACCGGCACCACGCTCGGGATGCTGGTCTCCGACGGCTTGGCAGTCTTCGGCGGCGCGCGCCTGACCCGGCTGGTGCCGATGCATCGGGTGCGCTGGTTCGCCGCCGCCCTCTTCCTGTTCTTCGGCCTGGTCGCGGCGGTGGGGGCCGTCATCACTCACTGAGCGGAGAATCATCCACAGCTATCCACAGGGTTTCCCGTATCCCCAGCCTACCCACATGTTGGGGATAACTAGCTCCCCAGCCCCTATCCCTGGGGGCTATCCGAACCTCCTATGGGGCCGAAAACGTACATGTTGACCAGGGTTTAAGCTTCGACTAGAGTATCGAGGGTTCCCCCCAGAGACACGGTCCTCACGGATACGGAGCGGCTGATGATCACGGTTCCCGCGCACCGCGTGAAGCAGTTCGGGGTCGAATTCTTCCAGGCCTCGTTCTCTGCCAAGGACATCGATCGCTTGGTCAAGTTCGAGGTGCTGGGCTACGGCGGAGACGGCCACGAGGGGGCCAAGCCCGGTAAGCAGCGCGCCAACCGCGCCCGCGTGAACTGGGAAGCCCTCGAGAAGCGCATCGGCGAGAGCGAGACCGCGTACCAGCGCCCGGTCATCCGCCGGAAGATCGACGAGCTGGTCAGCTATTACCGCGACTGCAAGGACGCGGGGACCCTGCCCGCCATCCCGGGCGCGGTGATCATCACCTCCGAGAAGCGCTTCACCTTCACCCCGATGGCGAGCCAGCACGACCTCGGGCTCCTGCAGATCCCCGAGGAGCACGGAGTGCTCCGGGTGCTGGACGGCCAGCACCGCCTGCTCGCCCTGCACGCGCTCACCCAGGCGGGTGAGAACCTCGGCATCGAGGTGCCCGCGGTGCTCTTCGACCGGCTCGACGCGCGGCAGATCGTCGAGCTGTTCGTCACGATCAACGCCAAGCACACCCGTCTCAACCCCTCGCACATCGTGAGCCTGGCCGGGCGGAAGCTCTACCCGGATCCCAACCAGGCCATGGCCCACGACGTGATCCGCTCGCTCAACGAGGACGAGACCTCGCCGCTGTCGGGCGACATCAAGATGCTCGGCACCGGGCGCGGGCGCGTCTCGCAGGCCCCGCTCGCCGAGGAGATCGTGGACTTCCTGGACGCGGTCGAGAAGATCGGCGGCGGCGCCCGCATGAACGAGGTGCGCCAGCACGCCAAGCGCTTCTTCCTGAACTACATGAAGGCGGTCGCGGGCGTCTTCCCCACCGCGTGGGCGGGCCGCAAGTACTCGATCAAGACCGGCGCGGCCCTGCGCGCCTTCATCCGGGTGGCCCCGGACGTGATGGCGCGGGCCCGCGAGCTCAAGCGCGACGCGTTCGATTTCCACGCCATCCGCGACGCGGTGAAACCCTGGGGCGAGCGGCTCCGGGACCGGCGCTTCGAGACCGAGGGCGAGTGGAAGAACAAGCTCGCGGGCGGCACCCGGGGCACGGTGGAAGCCCTCACCCGCGAGCTGCGGGAGGCGCTGCGCGGATAGCGCGCTTACTTCAGCGGAAAGTTGGCCGCGAGGATCTCGAAGTTTTTCGTGCCGGCGGGTAGCTTGGCGGTGACGTGGTCGCCGACCTTCTTGCCGATGATGGTGCGGGCCAGCGGCGACATGATCGAGATGAGCCCGCGCTTCGGATCGGCCTCGTCCGAGCCCACGATCTGATAGGTCGCCTCCTTCCCGTCCTCGTCCTCCAGCTTCACCGTCGAGCCGAAGGTGACCCGATCACCCGAGGTGGGCGGATCGATCACCTCGGCGGTGCCGACCTTGGACTCCAGATCGGTGATGCGCGCCTCGATGAAGCCCTGCCGCTCGCGCGCCGCGTGGTACTCCGCGTTCTCGCTGAGATCGCCGTGGGCCCGCGCCTCCGCGATGGCCCGCACGATGCTGGGCCGCTCCTTCTTGAGCCGGTCGACCTCTTCCCGCAGCCGGTCGTAGCCCGAGCGCGTCATCGGGGTGCGCTGGATGCTCATGCGCCGATCACCTCGTCGCTCCGCTTCACCTCGGCCAGGAAGCCGTTGAGGCTGCCCAGGTGGGTCCGGTGCACCTGATCGTGGGGGATCACCGCGCCGTCCGGCCCCTTGACGTCCATCGCGGCGGTGGCGTCGGAGAGCAGGGTGACCTTGAACCCGCGGTGGGCGGCCTCGCGAGTGGTGGTGTCGCAACACATCTGGGTCATGAAGCCGGAAACGATGACGCGCTCGATGCCGCGCCCCCGCAGCTCCGCCTCGAGAGCCGTGTTGGTGAAGGAGCCCGGCAGGTGTTTGGTGATGACCGGCTCGTCCGCCGCCGGCGCCACCGCATCGTGGATGGCCAGCGCCGGGCTGCCCGGCACGAAGGTGGCGGCGTCGGGGCGCCGGCTCTCGTGCACGATGTGGAAGACCGGCACCTGGTTCGCGCGCGCCCACCGCAGCGTCGCCGAGATCCGCGCCACCGCCTTGGGCCCGTCGGGCAGCACGACCTTGCCGAGCGGGGCGAAGTACTCCTGCTGGGCGTCGATGATGAGCAGCGCGGTCTTGTCCATCAGGGCCTCGGGGGACCGGTCAGCGGGTGAGCGTGGTGGCCTGGCCGCCGACCTCGACCTTGGCGAGAGCCAGCCGGCCGCGGACCCAGTTGTCCCAGGCCAGCGTGCGCTTCTGCTCGAGCACCTGCTTCTCCAGCTCCGCGCGCTCGCGGTCGAAGCCGTCGGGGGCGGCGGGCTGACGCTCCAGCGTCTTGACCACGTAGACTCCGGTCTCGGCGCGCACCGGCTCCGCGACCTGTCCCGCCGGGGTCTGCAGGGCGGCGAGCAACACGCCGCCGGGCAGGGTCCCGCGCTCCTTGGGCGGGTCCGAGCGGGAGAACAGCGGCACCGTCCCAGGGGTGAAGCCTTGGGACTTGGCCGCGGTGTCGAAGTCCTCGCCTCGGCCGAGCGTCGCGATCAGCGCCCTGGCCTTGTCCATCACCTGCTGCTCGGCACGCTCGCGCTGGATCGCCTCCACCACCCGATCGTGGATCTCCGCGACCGGAGGCACGCCCGCCGGGAACTGCTGCACGACCCGGATCACCGCGTAGCCGCCCGGGGTCTTGAGCGGCGCCGAGACGCCACCCACCGCGAGGGAAAAGATCGAATCCTCGAGCTGCGCGTCGCTTCCGGCCTCCGGGATCGTGTCGCCGCGCCCGAAGGTCACGTCACGTGACTCGAGGCCGAGGCGCTTGGCCTCCGCGCCGAAGTCCTTGGCCGCGGCCAGGGCCGTCTTCACCTCCTCGGCCCGCGCCTGCGTCGCCCGCTCGCTCTTCTGGGCCACCAGTGCTTCCTTGATCTTCGCGGCCGCGTCCTTGAGCGGGGTCTTGCCGCCCTCGCGCACCTCCAGCACTCGGATCGCGTGGTAGCCGAACGGGGTGCGCACCGCGTCCGAGATCTCGCCCTTCTTCAGCGCGAAGGCGGCCTGCTCGAACGGAGCCACCAGCTCGCCCGGTCCGACGAATCCCAGGTCGCCGCCCTGCACCGCGCTCGCCTTGTCCTCCGACACCTCGCGCGCGAGCTTGCCGAAGTCTTCACCCGCCCGCGCGCGCCTGATGACGTCCTCGATCTTGGCCTTCGCCGCGTTCTCCGCCTCGCTCCCCCCCACCGGCGGCACCCGCACCAGCACGTGCGCGACCCGGAGGCGCTTCGGCTCCTCGAACTCACTCCCGTGCTCTTTGTAGTAGGCCTCGACCTCGGCGTCGGAGACGGTCGGAGCGGTCTTGCCCGGGCTCACGATCACGTACTGGAGCTTCCGTCGCTCGGGCTGGCTGAACTGCGGCTGATGCGCCTTCACGTACGGCTCGATGTCGGCGTCCGCCACCTGCACCGTGGCCATCGTGGGCTTGACGTCGGCGGAGGCCCAGACCGCGCGCACCCGCTCGTGGCGCTGGGCGTAGGCCTCGCGCACCTCCTCGTCCGAGACCTTCACGCCCTGCTTGACCAGGTTCTCCATCTTGCGTCGCACGAGCTGGCGACGGACCTCGCGCTCGAACTCGGCCGGATCGAGACGGAGCTGACGCAAGACCTTGACGTACTCGTCGCGGGAGAAGCGCCCGTTCTCCTGGAACTCGCGGATCTGCTGGATCGTCATGCGTAGCTCGTCGTCGCCGACCCGGATGCCCTCGGTCGCCGCGCCCTGGATCACGACCGCCTCGGTCACCAGCTCGTTGATCACCTGCTGCGAGAGGCCGAGGCGCTCGGCCATCTCCGGGGTGAGCCGCTGGCGCACCATGCGCTCGTAGGTCGCCATCATGTTGGTCTGGGCGCGCTGGAAACGGGCGTATGGGATCTCCTCGCCGTTGACCATCGCCACCGCGGTGCTCCGGCCGCCGCCCCCGAACGGACTGGAGCTGGAGAAGAAGAGCACCCCCGAGGTGAGGATGAAGACGACGATCACCGCCAGGAGCACGATCTTCAAGCCCCTGGCATATTCACGCATGGCGCTAATCAACGCGACGACCCTCCCAGACGGAACCCTTGGTTGAAAAGATCAGGGCGTAGCGTACCACAGGCCGGCTCGCGCTCCGGCCGGCCTCAGACGTGGAGCAGGCGCTGAATGAGCGGGAGGACGAAGTAGACCACGAAGGCGAGCGCGGAGCCGTACATCATGGGCGCGACCTCGCTCCCCTTCCCGCGAACCAGCTTGACGAAGCAGTACGCGATGAAGCCCGCCCCGATCCCGTTGGTGATCGAGTAGGTGAACGGCATCACCGCCAGCGTCAAGAGCGCGGGGAAGCCCTCGTCGAAGTCGCCGAACGGGATGTCGCGCACGACCCGGATCATCAGGTAGCCGACCACGATCAGGGCCGGAGCGGTGGCCTGGGCCGGAACGATGCCGGCGAGGGGGGCGAAGAAGAGAGCGAGCAGGAAGCAGACTCCGGTCACCACCGAGGCGAGACCGGTGCGGGCACCCGCGGAGACTCCGGCCGCCGACTCGATGTAGGTGGTGGCCGACGACGCGCCGGCCGCGCCCCCCACCGCCGCGGCGAGCGAATCCACGAGCAGCACCCGGTTGAGCCGGGGGAGCCGCCCCTCACGCGTGAGCCAGCCCGCCTCGCCGCCGATGCCGATCACGGTGCCCATGGTGTCGAAGAAGTCGGAGAGCATGATCGAGAAGATGGTCACGAGCGCGGTGATGGCGCCGACCCGGGCGAAGACCGAGAAATCGAAGCCCGCGCCCAGGCTCGAGAAATCCGGCCATCCCACCAGCGCGGCGGGCCACACCGCCTGCCCGGGCGTGGGGAAGGCGGCGCCGCCGGTGGCCGCGTTCACCACGATCGCCACCACGGTGCTCGCCAGGATGCCGACCAGGAGCGCGCTGTTCATCTGTCGCGCGCTGAGCCAGAGCGTGAGCAGGAGACCGAAGAGGGCCACCGCGACCGGCGCGGCGGTGAGATCGCCGAGCGTGACCGGCACGCCGGGCGGGCCCGGCTTGACGATACCCGCGGAGACGAGGCCGATGAAGAGGATGAACAGGCCGATGCCGACGCCGATCGCGCGCTTGAGCGAGACCGGGATCGCGTTCATGATCGCCTCGCGAAATCCGGTGAGCACCAGCGCGGTGATCGCCACGCCCTCGAGCACCACCACGCCCATGGCCGCGGTCCAGGGTAGCTTCATGCCGGCCACGAGCTGGAAGGCCACCACCGCGTTGAGGCCCATGCCGGAGGCGAGGGCGAGCGGATAGTCGGCGACGAGCCCCATCGCGATCGTCATCACGCCGGCCACGAGGCAGGTCGCGGCCTGGGTGGCCGGGAACGACGGCCCCTGCCCCTGCAGCGGCGGGATACCGGCGAAGGACAGGATCGCCGGATTCACGAAGATGATGTAGGCCATCACCATGAAGGTGGTGAGACCTCCGCGGATCTCACCGCCCACCGTCGCGCCGCGCCGGCCGAGGTCGAAGCGCCGCTCGAGCATGGGTCAGTCGCTCTCCGGGTCCGCGACCGGCGGCACGGTGACGCCCTCCTCGGGAACCACGCGCCGCGCCACCGTGAGGAATCCGGTATGGGCGACCATTCGATGGAACGGCCGGACCGAGGTGCCCTCGATGTTCCACGGGCGCAGCAACGTCTCGAACGTCTCCACGAGCGCGTAACCCCGATGCCGCCGTAGGGTCTCGGTGAGCTGGTGGGCCTGGATGATCGTCGGCACGTAGGAGAGAAAGATGCCGCCCGGACGCAGCACCGCGGCCACCGGATCCACGAGGCGCCAGGGCTCGGGCAGATCGAACACCGCGCGGTCCACCGGCTCCTCCTCGGAGAGGCCGTCCTCCACCGGGCGGATGCGCACGATCAGGTTGGTCACCTCGCCCAGCCGTATGTGGATGTTGGCGAGCGCGCGCCGGCAGAAATCCTCGCGCTGCTCGTAGCTCACCACGCGGCCGTCGGGCCCCACCGCGCGCAGCAGCGCGAGCGTCAGCGCGCCGGAGCCCATGCCCGCCTCCAGCACGCGGGCGCCCGGGAAGATGTCGGCCCAGAACATGACGATGGCCAGGTCCTTGGGATAGATGACCTGGGCCCCGCGGGGCATGTCGAGCACGTACTCGGCCAGGGTGGGGCGCAACGCGAGGAAGCGCGTGCCCTTGGACGTCCGCACCCAGGAGCCGTCGGGGTGGCCGATGATGTTGTCGTGCGGCACCCAGCCGCGATCGGAGTGGAAGGTGTCGCCCTTGCGCAGCAGGAGGAGATGCCGCCGGCCCCGCTGGTCGATCAGCAGGGCCTGCTCACCGTCCTGGAACTTATCCGACGACGTCACCGGGCTTGGGGTCCGGGAGGAAGAGCGCGGCCACGAAGCCCGCCACCGGCATGACCGCGGAGATGCCGAGCGTGGCGGTGAGCCCCCAGTGATCGGCGACCCAGCCGAGCACGCTCGCCCCGAGGCCGCCGGCTCCGATGGCGAAGCCCACGATGAGCCCGGAGGCCATGCCCGGGTTGCGCGGCAGGTAGGCCTGCCCGAGCACCACCGACACCGTGAAGGTGGAGACGAGCACGAAGCCGAGCAGGGCCAGCATGACGAAGACGAGCGGGACGCTCTGCACGAACAGGAAGCCCACCGCGATCGGCGTGGCGAGGAGGAACACGCTCACCACGTAGCGCCGGATGCCGATTCGATCCGCCACCGGCCCGGCCGCGAGGGTGCCGATGGCGCCCGCGCCCAGGAACACCGCGAGCAGCGTGCCGACCAGCCGCGGATCGCCGTGGAGCACGTCCCGCCAGTAGAAGGGCATGAAGGTCGTGAACCCGAGCTGGGTCCACGAGCGGATCGCCACCACCAGGATGAGCAGGCCCATCGCGCCCACCATGGTCCGGGCGCCCGCCGCGTTCGCGCGCGCCCGCGCCGCCGCCGGCGGGGGCGCGGAGAGCCGCGGCAGCACCGCGGTGAGCAGCGCCGCCACCAGCACGCCGGGGACCAGCATCCCGAGACTGCCGGCCGGCCCGAAGCCGGTGAGCAAGACGGTCAGCAATGGCGGCCCCAGCGCGATGCCGATGTTGCCGCCGGTGGAAAAGATCGACACGCCGGTCGCCTTCCGATCACCCGCCACCGCGGTCGCGGTGCGATAGCCCTCGGGATGATAGGCGGCGACGCCGAAGCCGCTGATCACGATCAGCGCGAGCACCGCCGCGTAGGACGGCGCCAGCCCCATGAAGGCGAGGCCGACCGAGGAGAGCAGGACCGAGAGCGGAAGGAGCCAGCGTCGCGCGGTCTTGTCCGCGAAGTAGCCGAAGAGCGGCTGGATGAGCGAGGACGTGATGTTTCCGGTCAGCACGATCATCCCGGTCGCGGCGTACGAGAGGCTCAGCACGTCCTTGAGAACGGGTAGGATCGCGGGCAGCGAGCCCTGGTTGATATCGGTGACCATGTGCCCGAGGGCGAGCAGCCCGAGTAGGCGCATGTCGGGCTTGACGCGATCGCCGGGAACAGCGCCGATGGCGACGGGGGACGCGGGCAGCGCGACGGCAGGCGAGGAGGGGTCCGGAGTCATAGGCCGTCTATGCTACACCAGTCCGCCCGGGAGCTAGATCCCGAACGCGTCCAGACCCGTGATGTCGCGTCCCACGATCAGGATGTGGATGTCGTGCGTGCCCTCGTAGGTGTTGACGGTTTCGAGGTTCATCAGGTGGCGGATGATCGGATGCTCGTCCACGATGCCGGCCGCGCCCAGGATGTCGCGGGCGAGGCGGGCGGTATCCAGCGCCATCTGCACGTTGTTCATCTTGGCCAGCGAGATCTGCTGGGGGCGGACCTTCCCGGCGTCCTTGATCTGGCCGAGCCGCCAGCAGAGGAGCTGCGCCTTGGTGATCTCGTTGATCATCCACACCAGCTTCTGCTGCACGAGCTGGAACGATCCGATCGGCTTGTTGAACTGGATCCGTTGCTGGGCGTACTGGAGCGCCCAGTCGTAGCACCCCATCGCCGCGCCGATCGCGCCCCACGCGATGCCGTAGCGCGCCTGGGACAGGCAGGAGAGCGGGCCCTTGAGCCCCTTCACACCCGGCAGCTTGTTCTCGAGCGGGATCCGGCAGTCCGCGAACGCGAGCTCCGAAGTGATCGACGCGCGCATCGAGAACTTGCCGTGGATGTCCAGCGTGCTGTAGCCCGGGGTGCCCTTCTCGACGAGGTACCCGCCGATCTCGCCGTCGTCGCCCTTGGCCCAGACCACCGCCACGTCCGC
>DATMMH010000470.1:0-2421 GCA_035569855.1 Candidatus Dormiibacterota bacterium | reverse complement strand
ACGGCCTCTACGGCCGTCAGACCCTCCGCGGCAATCTGGTCTACGGCGGCGGGCCTCATGAGTGGATCAACGTGCCCGACATGGCCACCCCCGATCACCCCAACACCCCGCTGGTGAGAAATCTCGCCCGCCGGCTCGCCGAGCTCTTGCCCGGCGCCGCGCATCTCCGGGTGATTCGATCCTGGGGGGGCATCGTCGAGAATACGCCCGACGGGCTCCCGGTCATCGATCGGCTCGCCTCCCCGGACAACGCGATCCTGGCCACGATGTCGAGCGTCGGGTTCGGCCTCTCCCCCGCGGTCGGCCGAGCGCTGAGCGAGCTGGCGATGCACGGCCGCTGCCTCTTCGCCGACCTGTCGGCGCTCGCCCTCACCCGCTTCGCCGACACGCCGCCGGACTGGCGCGAGCGGGTCGGCTGGATCCCGGCGGGCCCCGCCGCCATCGAGGCGGCGGCCGGAGGGCCGAGATGACGCGCGGGATCGATCGACGTTCCATCGCCGACAAGGCGCCCCAGCCCGAGCGTCACGTCGCGGTGGTGGTGGTCGGGGCCGGCGCGGCCGGCGTCGCCGCGGCGACCGCGGCGGCCCGGAGCGGCGCGGAGGTGCTCCTCGTCGACGAGAACCCCATCGACCACGACACGATGGCCATGGACGTGCCGCTGTGCTTCGGTCAGCGCATGCACCCGTCGGTCAGAAACCGCACCCGGATGATGGAGCGCGTGGTGGAGGCGAACCCCGCGCTGGTGGAGGCGCACGAGGCCGGCGTCGACGTCCAGCTCGGCGCCTGTGTCTGGGGGGCCTTCGTCAACGGGCCGACCGCGCGCGAGCTCCATGGCCCAATGCTCGGCCTCGCCGATGACCGCCGCTCATGGCTCGTCGGCTATGACCGCCTGATCGTCGCCGCCGGCGCCCGCGACGTGGTCATGGGCTTCCCCGGCTGGGAGCGGGCCGGCGTGATGGGAGCGAACGGCGCCTTCTCGCTCCTCACCCGCTATCGCGCGCTCGCCTCTCAGCGCATGGTCATCCTCGGATCGGGGGGCCTGGGTCTCGCTACGGCGGCGCTCGCGCTCCGGCTCGGCGTCACCGTCGCCGGCGTCGTGGAGATCGACGCGGCGGTGCGCGGCGAGGCTGGCGCGGCGGCGGCGCTCACGGGGCTCGGCGTGCCGATCTACACCTCCCATACTGTGCGCGAGGCTCGAGGCAAGGTCGGCGAGATCGAATCCGTGGTCGTGGTCCAGGTGGACGACCGGCTCGAGCCCATCGCCGGCAGCGAGCGCGAGATCGTATGCGACACCGTCTGTCTCGCCCTCGGGCTCGCGCCCAATGTCGAGCTCCTCCACCAGGTCGGCGCGCGCCTCGAGTTCGTCCCGGGCCGCGGCGGATGGGTGCCCCAGCTCGACGACACGATGCAGACCAGCGCCTCGGCGGTCTTCGCCGCAGGCGACTGCGCAGGTGTTCACGACGCCATGCTCACCGACCCGGACATCGCACGCGCACAGGGACGCGTGGCCGGAATTGCCGCCGCCGAGTCCCTCCGCGCCAACTACATTCCTCTCACCCACCGGGGGAGAGGGAGGGGTGACGGGGAGAACGTCCACGCCTACTGGCAGCTGTGGCTCCGGTCGCTGATCCATGCCGGAGGCTGGGCGATCAATATATGCCAGTGCGAAGAAGTCACGAGACGCGAGCTGGTCGAGGTCAAGCCGCCGCGCTATCTCAAGTGGGAGTCTCCGCAGATGGAGGCCCGGAACCTCGACACCATACGGCGCGACGGCCCGGTCAACCAGGACCAGATCAAGCGCCTCACCCGCGCCGGCATGGGGCCGTGCCAGGGTCGCCGCTGCCGCGAACAGGTCGCCCTGCTATTGGCCCACGCCGCGGGCATCCCCGTCGACCAGATCCCGCTCCCGAGCTCCCGCCCGCCGCTCCGACCTCTCCCCTTGAACGTGCTCTGGCCCAAGGACGAGCCGCCCGCGATGCGCGAGCAGTGGGTGAGCTGGTTCGGGATCCCGACCCAGTTCAGTCCGCACTGGGAGGCCGGCATGGCCATCGCGGAGCCCACGGCGCAGACGCCCCTCATCCTGAGCGACGAGTGACCGGGGCACCGGCGCGCTGGAGCTCCCTCAGCTCCTCCGCTCCAATGTGGCAGACGATCCGATGGCCGCTCGAGAGCTGCCGCGTGGGCGGTGGCGTTTCATCACAGATGACGCCGATCCGGCGGGGACAGCGGCCGCTGAACGGACAGCCTCGCGGGATCTCGGTGGCGCTCGGGAGCGGGCCCTCGAGGACGACGCGGGCGCCCTGTGCGTCGGGGTCGAGTACGGGGACGGCCGACAGGAGCGCTTCCGTATATGGGTGGAAGGGCGGCGCGAAGACGTCGACGACCGGCCCCAGCTCGACGATGGTGCCGAGATACATGACC
>DATMMH010000469.1:0-4389 GCA_035569855.1 Candidatus Dormiibacterota bacterium | reverse complement strand
CGCTCTGCCGATCCAGAGCGGGCGCCATCGCCGTAGCTCCCGCTTCTGCATCGTTCATCGCGGCGACGATCGAAGAGTGCTCTCGGGTCGCTGCGGCGGAGGGGTATCCAGTTCCGCCCACCAGCGCAGACATTGTCCGAGGAATATTCTCGCAACCGGGCTCGACATACGGCCCGTCCATCCTGGTAGATATGGAAGCGGGCCGCGCGACCGAGGGCGAACACACGATTGGCGACTTGGTCGAACGAGCCCGACGACACGGCATCGGCACGCCCATTCTGACGGCCGCACGGTGCAACCTTCAGGTCTATGAAGCGCTTCGCGCGAGCGGAGGAACGTAAACGTAGAGGTCAGCTGAGTTATCCGCGCGTATGTTACTCAGAGCGATTGTTGTACAATCCCGCACGAACGATCACCCGCACGGGAGCTGAGCCATGCCGTTCGCCGACGTCGGCGGAGTCAAGCTGTTCTACGAGGAGACGGGCCAGGGCGCGCCGCTGATCTTCGTCCACGAGTTCGCGGGCGACCATCAGAGCTGGCACCTGCAGGTGCGCTTCTTCGCCCGGCGCTATCGCACCATCGCCTACAACGCCCGCGGCTACCCGCCCTCCGACGTGCCCGACACGGTAGCGGCCTACTCCCAGGAACAAGCCGCCGGTGACATTCTCGGAGTCCTCGATCACCTCAAGATCCCCAAGGCCCACATCTGTGGGCTCTCGATGGGCGGTTACGCGGTGCTCCACTTCGGCCTGCGCCATCCCGGGCGCGCGCTCTCGCTCACGGTGGCGGGCGCGGGCTACGGCAGCGTGGCGGGCGAGCGCGAGCGGTTTCGCAAGGACGTCGAGGAGACGGCGCGGCGGTTCGACACCGACGGCATGGTCGGGGTGGCCGGTTTTTACACCAAGGGGCCGACCCGCGTCCAGTTCATGGACAAGGACCCGAAGGGCTGGCAGGAATTCTACGACCAGTTCGCGGCCCAGTCCGCGAAGGGCCACGCGCTCACGATGCGCGGGGTGCAGATGAGCCGCCCGTCCATCTTCGAGCTGGAGGCGGCGATGGAGCGCCTCGAGGTCCCGACCCTGATCATGACCGGCGACGAGGACGACCCCTGCCTCGAGCCCGCCATCTTCATGAAGCGCAAGATCCGCTCGTCCGGCCTGGTGGTGATCCCCAAGGCGGGCCACACCATCAATCTCGAGGATCCGGATCTCTTCAACCGCGCGCTGCTCGATTTTCTCACCGCGGTGGACGCGGGACGCTGGCCGCTCCGCAATCCGCAATCGCAGACCGGCTCGGCGATCATGCCGGCCCCTGCGAAGGCCAAGTCGTGACGTCAGGAGGCCCTCGATGACCCTGCCGCTCGCTCCCTACACCGTGATCGATCTCACCCGCGCCCGCTCGGGCCCCACCTGCGTCCGCCAGCTCGCGGACATGGGCGCGAGCGTCATCCAGATCTCGGCGCGCGAGGACGTGGAGGGCGACTTCCCGCGGCGGGGCTTCGACTCGCAGAACCTCCACCGCAACAAGCGCTCGCTGACGCTCGATCTCAAGTCGCCGCGCGGAATCGAGATCATCCACAAACTCGTGAAGAACGCCGACGTGGTGGTGGAGAACTTCCGCCCCGACGTCAAGACCCGCCTCGGCATCGACTACGAAACGCTCTCTCGCATCAACCCGCGGCTGGTCTACGGCAGCATCTCGGGCTTCGGCCAGGACGGCCCGTATCGCGACCGGCCCGGCTACGACCAGATCGCGCAGGGCATGGGCGGCCTCATGTCGATCACCGGGCTGCCCGGCCAGGGTCCGGTGCGGGTGGGCATCCCGGTAGCCGATCTCACCGCGGGCATCTTCCTGGCCCAGGGCATCCTGGTGGCGCTGCTCGAGCGCGAGCGGTCGGGGCGCGGCCAGTGGGTGCACACCTCGCTCCTGCAGGCCATGGTCACGATGCTCGACTTCCAGGCCGCGCGCTGGCTGATCGGCAAGGAGATCCCGCCGCAGGCCGGCAACGATCACCCGACCGCCATCCCCACCGGGGTGTTCAGGACCGCGGACGGCCACCTCAACATCGCGGCGTCCGGCCAGCACATGTTCCGCCGGCTCTGCGAGACGCTCGGCACCGAGCCGCTGCTCGAGGATCCGCGCTTCCGGACCGCGCCGGATCGCTCGAAGAACCGCAAGGCGCTCGGAGTCGAGCTCGAGAAGGCGTTCGCCAAGCGCACCACGCAGGAGTGGGTGGAGCTGCTCAACGCCAAGGGCGTGCCGTCCGGCCCGATCCTCGACGTCGAGAAGGTCTACGAGAACGAGCAGATCCGCCATCTCAAGATGGCGGTCCCGGTGAAGCACCCGACGCTCGGCGAGCTCTTCGTGCAGGCTCCGCCGGTCACCCTTTCCCGCACCCCCGGCGGAGTCCGTACACCCGCTCCCGACACCGGCGAGCACAACGACCAGATCCTGACCGAGCTGGGCTACTCCGCGGCCGACATCACGTCCCTTCGCACCGACAACATCATCTGACAGACGTCATCCGACAGGAGAACGAAGTGAGAGAGAACGCGCTGAAGAAGATCTGGGCTCGCGGTGAGGCGGTGGTCAACGGGTGGCTGTCCATCCCGAGCGGCTTCTCGGCCGAGGTGATGGCACACCAGGGCTTCGACTCGCTGACCATCGACATGCAGCACGGCGTCGTGGACTACCAGGTGGCGGTGAACATGCTCCAGGGCATCTCCACCCTGGGCGTGGTGCCCCTCGCCCGCGTGCCGTGGAACGATCCGGCGCGGCTCATGAAGATCCTCGACGCGGGCGCCTACGGCGTCATCTGCCCGATGATCAACACCCCGCAGGAGGCGGAGGCGATGGTCCGGGCGTGCAAGTACCCACCCCGCGGCTACCGGAGCTGGGGGCCGGTGCGCGCCTCGCTCTACGCCGGCTCCGACTACGGCGACCACGCCAACGTCGAGACCATCGTGATGCCGATGATCGAGACCGCCGAGGCGCTCAAGAATCTGGACGACATCCTGAGCGTGGACGGCGTGGACGCCATCTACGTGGGCCCCTCCGACCTGAGCCTGGCCATGGGGCTGAAGCCCCGCCTGGATCAGACCGACCCGCCGGTGGTGGAGGCGCAGCAGAAGATCGCCGCCGCCTGCAAGCGGCACAAGGTCGTCGCGGGCATCCACAACGCCACCGCCACCTACGCGCTCAAGATGATCGCGGAGGGCTACCAGTTCGTCACGCTCGCGAGCGACAGCCGCTTCATGGCCGCCAAGGCCGCCGAGGAAGTGGGCATCGTGCGCAAGACCGGCACCAGGGCCGGAAAGCTGCCGGCCTACTAGTGCCGGCCGAGGCGGACGGGGCGCTACGCGAGCGGGCGCGCGCCCACCTGTCCGCGTTCGCCCGACGGGCCCTGCCCGACGATGGCCGCCGCCGCGCGGCGGTGGCCGAGGTGCTGCTCTTCGACGACGCGGGACGCGAGTGCTTCCTCATCACCCGGCGTGCCGCGACCCTGCGCAAGCACACCGGCCAGTGGGCGCTGCCCGGCGGCCGCGTCGACGCCGGCGAGACCGCCGAGACCGCGGCGCTCCGCGAGCTGCGCGAGGAGGTGGGGCTCGCGCTCGAGCCGAGCGCCGTGCTGGGCGCGCTCGATGACTACGGCACGCGCTCGGGCTTCATCATCACCCCGGTGGTGGTCTGGGCCGGTCACGTCGGCGCGCTCACTCCGAATCCGGCCGAGGTCGCGAAGATCTTCCGCGTGCCGCTCGACGATCTCGAGGGCCCGGACGTGCCGCGCCTGATCCGGATCCCGGAGAGCGACCGCCCGGTCATCCAGCTGCCGCTCCTGGGCACGCTGATCCACGCCCCCACCGCGGCCGTCGTCTACCAGATGCGCGAGGTGGTCGTCCACGGACGACCGACGCGCGTGGACCACTTCGAACAGCCCGTGTGGGCCTGGCGCTGAGCCGGGCCACGCGGCGAGACGCGAGGAGTCAACCCATGGGAGCCCTCGACGGACAGGTCGCGATCATGACCGGCGGTGGCACCGGCATCGGCCGCGCGGCGGCGCTGATGATGGCCGCGGAAGGCGCACAGGTGGTGGTCGCGGGCCGGCGCAAGCCGCCGCTGGACGAGGTGGCGGGCGAGATCGCCCGCGCCGGCGGCCGCGCGGTGGCGCACGCGTGCGACGTGGCCAAGCCCGCCGAGGGGCGCGCGCTCGCGGAGTGGACGATCGCGCAGTACGGCCGCGTCGACGTCCTGGTCAACAACGCGGGCCACTCGAGCAAGCGGCGCAACGTGCGTTGGGTGGAGCAGGCGGACTGGGACGCGGTCATCGCGGTGAACCTCACCGGGGTCTACGCGCTGACCCAGGCCGTCCTGCCCAGCATGATCGAGCGG
>DATMMH010000468.1:0-8456 GCA_035569855.1 Candidatus Dormiibacterota bacterium | reverse complement strand
GTCTCCATCTGGCTCTTCGACACCACCGGGCCCATGCGGGTGGCCTTGTCCATCGGGTCGCCGACCTTCAGGCTCTTGACCCGGTCGGTGAGCTTGGACATGAACTGATCGTGGATGGAATCTTCCAGGAAGAGCCGCGAGCCGGCGGCGCACACCTCGCCCTTGTTGTAGAAGATACCGGTGAGCGCGCCGCGCACCGCCGCGTCCATGTCCGCGTCGGCGAACACGATGTTGGGCGACTTGCCGCCCAGCTCGAGCGAGAGGCGCTTCAGCGTGCCCGCCGCCTCCCGCATGATCTGCTTGCCGACCTCGGTGGAGCCGGTGAAAGCGATCTTGTCGACGCGCGGATCGCGCACCAGGGCCATGCCGACCTTGCCGCCGGGGCCGGTGACCACGTTGAACACGCCCTCCGGCACGCCCGCCTCCTGGCAGATCTCCGCGAACCGCAGCGCGGTGAGCGGGGTCTGCGACGCGGGCTTGATCACCACCGTGTTGCCGGCGGCGAGCGCGGGCGCGAGCTTCCAGGACGAGAGCAGGAAGGGGAAGTTCCACGGCACGATGGCCCCGACCACTCCCACCGGCTGACGCAGCGTGAAGGTGAAGGCGTTGTCCCGCAGGCCGAGCGTCTCGCCGTGGATCTTGGTGGCCCAGCCCGCGTAGTAGCGGAAGACCTCCGCCGCGAACGGGATCTCGACCTTGCCCGAATCGAACATGGTCTTGCCGGTGCAGAGGCTCTCGAGTCGGGCCATCTCGTCGAGGTTCTGCTGGATCAGGTCGCCCAGGCGCCAGACGATGCGGCCGCGCTCGTGCGGGGACATCTTTGGCCACGGGCCCTCGTCGAAGGCCTTGCGGGCCGCCGTCACCGCCAGGTCGATGTCGCGCTCGTCGCCCTTGCCGACCGCCCCGATCGGTTCCTCGTTGGCCGGGTTGATCGGCTGGTACGTCTCGCCCGACCGCGTGGCCTGCCACTTCCCCGCGACGAAGATCTCGCCTGCCTTCATGCCCACCTCCTGCTCAGTGCTTGCCGTTGACCAGGGCCAGCGCGATGCGCTCCGGGCTCATGGGCAGCTCGGTCAACCGCGCCCCGGTCGCGTTCTGGATCGCGTTGGCGATCGCGGCGGGCGCGGGGATGATGGGCGGCTCGCCCACCCCTCGGGCCCCGAAGGGCCCGGCCGGCGCCGGCACCTCGACGATGATGGTCTCGAGGTTCGGCAGGTCGGCCGCGGTCAGCTTCCGATAGTCGAGCAGGCTCGGGTTGGTGACCCGCCCGCTGTCGTCGAAGATGAGCCCCTCGGTGAGCGCGATGCCGAGGCTCTGGACCGCGCCGCCCTGCATCTGGCCTTCCACTCCGAGCGGGTTGATGGCCTTGCCCACGTCCTGGACGATCACGAAGTCCTGGATGGTCACCTCGCCGGTGTCCGGATCCACCTCGAGGCGCGCGAGCTGGGCCGCGAAGCCGGGGGCCTGCTGAGTGAACGCCGGGTTGGCCTTGCCGAGCACCGGCGGCGTCTTCGACATGTAGAGGTTGCCCTTCTTGCCGATGGTGGCCAGCGTGATGCCCTTGTCCGGCGCGCCGCGCACCGTGACCTTGCCGTCGACCAGCTCGAGATCGTGCACCGAGGCCTCCAGCTCGGCGGCGGCGATCTCGAACGTCTGGCGCCGGGCGTCTTCCGCCGCCTGCAGCACCGCCGCGCCGACCGTGTAGATGGTCTTGCTGCCCGCGCTGAGGCCCGTCATGGGCGCGACGTCGGTGTCGCCGGTGGTGATGCGCACCAGGTCGGTATCCACCCCGTAGGCGGACGCCGCGATCTGGGCGAGCGAGATGTTGGTCCCCGCGATGTCCACCTGGCCGGTGAGGACCGCGAGCGACCCGTCGGGGTTCAGGCGGACGGTCGCGCCGGTGGGCTGGAGCCCGCCGAGCCAGCCGCCGAGGGCCAGACCCACCCCGCGGCGCTTGCCGTTCTTGCCCCCGGCGGCCACCCACTGCTTGCGGGTCTTCCAGTGTGGATGTTCCGCGATGCGGCTAAGGACTTGCTTGGCCCCGTTGGACTGCCAGGGCTGGCCGTTCACCATCGGGTCGCCCGGCTGGATCAGGTGGCGCATCCGGAAGTCGACCGAATCGAGATCGAGCTCGCGAGCGATCTGCTCCATGTGCGACTCGATCGCGAAGATGGTCTGGGGGGCCACCGGCGCGCGATACGCGGCCACGCTCGGCTTGTGGGTCAGCACCTCGAAGCCGCGGATGTCGAACGAGGGCCACTTGTACATGCTGCCGAGGAAGACCGCACTGACCGCGAGCACCGCGCCCGAGAACGCGCCGGAGTCGATGACCGTCTCCGCGTCGAGGGCCATGAGCGTGCCGTCGCGCTTGACCCCGGTCTTGAGCTTGATGATGACCTGTGGCGCGGGCATGCCGGCCTGCAGCTCTTCCCGCCGGGTCATGACGTAGCGGACCGGGCGCTTGGTGACCTGCGCCAGCACCGCGGTGATCGGCTCGCAGAGCGCGCGGATCTTGCCGCCGAAGCCGCCTCCGCACTCCACCGGGATGACGCGGATCTGGTTCTCGGAGATGCCGAGCACGTCGGCCACCTCGGAGCGCGTGTTGAACGAGCCCTGGGTGCTCGCCCACAGCGTGAGCAGCCCGTTGCGGTCCCACTCGGCGAGAACGGCGTGCGCCTCGAGGTAACCCTGGTGCACCATCGGCACGCGGTAGGTCTTCTCGAGCACGTGATCGGACTCGGCGAAGCCCTTGGCGGGATCGCCGCGCTGCAGCCGCGCCTGCTGCGAGATGTTCACCGCCTTCGCGGGCGCCTCGCTCTTGGCGATGGCCACCGCGGAGTGGGCGAGCGCCTCGCTGGTGTCGGCCTCGGTGCCCGCGTCGGCCACCGGCGGCGCGCCGGGCAGCATGGCCTTGAGCGGATCGATCGAGGCGGCCAGCACCTGGTACTCGACCTTGATGAGGTCGAGCGCTTCCTCGGCGATCGACAGCTCGTCGGCGGCCACCGCGGCCACCGGCTGGCCCATGAAGACCGCGCGGTCGATGGCGAGGACGGCGTGGGCCCGCGTGGGCGCCTTCTTCTTCAGGTGCGGGATGTCCTTGGCGGTGAGGACCGCGCGGACGCCGGGCAGGGCCTTCGCCGCGCTGGTGTCGATCGAGATGATCTTCGCATGCGCGTGCGGGCTGCGGAGCAGCTTGGCGTGGAGCAGACCCTTGGGCTGGATGTCGGCCACGTACTGCACCCGGCCGGTGACCTTCTCGGGGCCGTCCGGCCGCGGAATCGATACGCCCACTCCCTTGACGTCGCGCGTGGTCTTCATCGTGCTCATCGAGCGCTCCTCTGCGAGGCGAGCGTGCCCGCCGCCTCGCTGATCGCGGTCACCATCTTGGTGTAGCCGGTGCAACGGCAGAGATTGCCGGCGATGCCGTAGCGGATCTCCTCCTCGGAGGGCCGCGGGTTCTCTTCGAGCAGCGCGGCCGCCGCCATCAGCACGCCCGGGATGCAGAAGCCGCACTGGGGCACGCCGTGCCGGACGAACGCGTCCTGCAGCGGATGGAGCGTGGAGTCTGCGGACGCGAGGCCCTCGATGGTGCGGACCCTCCGGCCGCGGGCCTGCATCGCCAGCATCAGGCAGCTCGCCACCACCCGACCGTCCACGTGGACGGTGCAGGCGCCGCAGTCGCCGGTCCCGCAGCCTTCCTTGGGACCGGTGAGCCCCATGTCCTCGCGCAGGGCGTCGAGGAGGGTGACGTACGGCTGGACGAGCACCTCGACGGCCTCGCCGTTCACGGTGCAGCTCAGGACTTGTTTGGCCACGGTCGTCTGCCTCCGGATCAGGCGTTCGCGCGCTGGAGCGCGGTCGTGAGCGTACGGCGAGTGAGGATGCGGACCAGGTGCTTGCGAAACTCGACGGAGCCGCGCTGGTCGCTGATGGGCTTGGCCGCTTCGATCGCGAGGGTGGCCGCGCGCTCGATGCCCTCGGGCGTCACCGCCTGGCCCTCGAGCGACCGCTCGGCCGCGGTGGCGCGAACCGGCGTCGTGGCCACCGACGCCAGCGCGATGCGCGCCTTCGTGCAGCGGCCGTCGGCCATGGTCAGCTGAGAGGCCACCCCTACGACGGCAATGTCGAGCTCGCGCCGCGGGGTGTGCCGCAGGTACTGGCCGCCGCTGTGGGCGCCCGGCGGTGGCACGATGAGCTCGACCAGCAGCTCGTTCGGCGCGAGCACCGTCTGGCGCACCCCGGTGAAGAAGTCGGCCATCGGCACGCGCCGCTCGCCGCCCGGCCCCGCCACGACCGCCTGGACCTCGAGCGCCATCAGCGGCGGCGCCATGTCGGCCGACGGCGCCGCGTTGCAGAGGTTGCCGCCGACGGTGGCCAGATTGCGCACCTGCAGCGAGCCGAGCATGGCCGCGCTCTCCGCGATCGCGAGATAGGCGCCGCGCAGCGCCGGGCTCAGCTCGAGCTCGCGCGCGGTGACCGCGGCGCCGATGCGGAGGCCGTTGCCATTCTGGACCTGACGAAACCGGGCGATCCGGGAGAGATCGACCACGACGGCGGGCTTCAAGACGCCGTTCTTCATCTGGGGCAGGAGGTCGGTGCCGCCCGCCAGGAGCTTGGCCTGCGCTCCTCGCTCGGCGAGGATCTTCAGGCAGTCTTCGAGGCTGTTCGGCAGAGCGAGATCGAATCGTCGCATGTTGTCTCCCGGGAGTTTGGCGCGCGCCCGCCATGATACACCGAGTCGCGGGGGGCCGGAGCGGAGACAACGTGCCGCGGTCCCGCGTTGACTATGCTCTGGGGAGCCTGTATGCTCCCAAGCGCATATTGGATGGCCCTCTGAGGTAGACCACGTCATGACGGCTCGATTGATCGCGATCCTCTGGCTGGCGGCGGTCGGCCTGCTGTCCGCACCGCCCGGGCAGTCCCTCGCCCAGTCGGACGTCGTCATCCTCTCCACCACGACGAGCACCCAGGATTCGGGCCTGCTCGACGTGCTGGTGCCGATGTTCGAGGGGAAGACCGGCCTCAACGTGAAGACCATCTCGGTCGGCACCGGCCAGGCGCTCGCGCTCGCCGCGCGCGGCGAGGCGGACGTCACGCTGGCCCACGCGCCGGGCCTCGAGAAGAAGTACGTCGAGGACGGCAAGATGAGCAACCGGCGCCTCGTCATGTACAACGACTTCGTCATCATCGGCCCGCCCGACGATCCCGCGAAGGTCAAGGGCCTGCCCCGGGCGGTGGACGCGCTCCGGCGCATCGCGGAGAGCCAGTCACGCTTCGTCTCCCGCGGCGATGGGTCCGGCACCCACGTGCTGGAGCAGGCGCTGTGGAAGCAGGCGGGCGTCGAGCCGAAGAGTGTCTGGTACATCGAGTCCGGGCAGGGCATGGGGCAGACCCTCGGCATCGCCAACGAGCGGCGGGCCTACACCCTGACCGACCGGGGGACGTACCTGGCGTTCCAGAAGCGGGTGGACCTGCCCATCCTCGTGGAGAAGGATCGCCCGTTGCTGAACATCTACTCGGTGATGGAAGTGAATCCGGCCAACGGCCCGCGGGTGAACGTGGCGGGCGGCCGCGCGTTCGCCGAGTTCATGCTGGCCCCCGAGACGCAGGCGGTCATCAAGGCGTTCGGCGTGGACAGGTACGGTCAGCCCCTCTTCGTCCCGGTCGCCGGCAAGAAGGACGAGGATCTGTAGCCGAAGGCGGCGGGACGCGTGAGCCTCTTCGGGCACGGCATTCTCGAAGCGCTCCGGCTCCTCCTCGCCGGCGACCCGGAGGTCTGGCAGATCACCTGGCTGTCCATCCGGATCTCCGCGACCGCGACCCTGCTCTCGCTGCTGGTCGGCGTTCCGGTGGGCGCGCTGCTGGCCCTCGCGCGCTTTCCCGGCCGCGCCTTGGTGGTGAGCCTCGTGAACACCGGCATGGGCCTGCCGCCGGTGGTGGTGGGCCTGTTCGTGACCATCCTGCTCTGGCGCAACGGCGCGCTCGGCTTTCTCGAGCTGCTCTACACCCCGAGCGCGATGGTGGCCGGGCAGTTCGTGATCGCGGCGCCGGTCGTCGTCGGGCTCACCCTGGCCGCGGTGCAGCAGGTGCCGGAGGCCTTCCGCCTCCAGATGCTGGGGCTCGGCGCCTCGCGCGGTCAGATGGTCTGGGTGCTGCTGAAGGAAGCGCGGCTGCCGATGCTGGCCGCGGTGATGGCGGGCTTCGGCAGCGTGATCTCCGAGGTGGGCGCGTCGATGATGCTGGGCGGCAACATCAAGGGCGCCACGCGGGTGCTCACCACCGCCACCGTGCTCGAGACCGGCAAGGGCAACTTCGACCTCGCCATCGCGCTCTCGGTGATCCTGCTGCTGATCACGTTCCTGGTGAACTGGGCGCTGAGCTGGATCCAGCAACGCCGCCCGGCCTAGCGAGTCGGGCTTGCAACGGCTCGAAGAGTAGCTCAATGTGAAGGCGGTGTGGATCAAGACCGCGTGAGGTTCCGAATGCTCCGGACGGGTCGTGGGCGAATGGCCGCAGTGATGATCGCCGCCGTGTCGGTGGGGCTACACGGCGGTGTCCCGACTGCGGCGCTCGCCGCCGAGGCGGCGGTCGTCGTTCCCGCCCCGGTGCTGGATAATCCGAAGGAGTCGGCTCCGGTCCAGACCGCGGTCCTCGCGGGCGGGTGCTTCTGGGGCGTCCAGGGCGTCTATCAGCACGTGCGCGGGGTACAGAAGGTGCTGTCCGGCTATTCCGGCGGCGCCAAGGCGACCGCCGAATACGAGGTGGTCAGTCGCGGCGGGACCGGTCACGCCGAGTCGGTGGAGATACGCTTCGATCCGAAGGAGCTGTCGTACGGCGAAATTCTTCAAATCTACTTCTCGGTGACACACGATCCCACCCAGCTCGATCGTCAGGGCCCCGATACCGGCACGCAGTATCGATCCAACATCTTCTACGTCGATGAATCGCAGAAGCGAATCGCCCAGGCCTATATCGCCCAGCTGGAGAAGGCCAAGGCATTCGGTCGCGCAGTCGTCACGCGCGTGGATCCGCTGAGTGCCTTCTATCCTGCGGAGGGGTATCACCAGGACTTCCTGATCAAGAACCCGACCTACCCCTACATCGTGATCAATGACCTTCCCAAGATCGAGAATCTCAAGAAGGTGTTCCCCGCTCGGTATCGCGAGAGACCGGTGACCGTCGAGAATTCCAAGTAGCCGCGGTCAGCGATCTGCTCGCCGAGTTTTCGACTTACCGCTACCCTTCCGCGCCTCAGGCATCGAGCGCTCGTTCCGGCCGCGCGAGGCCACCTCGGCCGGAGTGGGCCCGCTCGGACCGAGCGTCTCGTCGATCCGATCCCGCAGTGCCCGCAGACGCTCCAGCAGGAGATGCCCGGTCTCGGTCAACTCCATGCCCCGCGCCGCCCCGCGGCCGGCGCGGTTGCGCACGATCGGGGTCTGGAGCGCCAGCTCGGCCCGCCGCAGGTAGCCCCAGGCGTGCCGATACGACCAGCCGATCTCGCGCACCGTCTGGGCCAGCGAGCCGTGCCGGACGATGCCGCCGAGGAGATGGATGCCCCCGTCGCCCGCGAAGAACTCGCCGCCCAGCTCGAGCCAGACCTTCGTCTTGACCTGAGCCGCGATTATGCTCTCGTGAGCATTTTGAAGTGTCGCCGAGCGCTGCGTAGCATGGGGCGTCGGACGTGAGGGTGTGGCTCCCCGTCGTCTCGAAGGTCGGTTCGTCATGGCTACACCTACACTAGCACGATCGAGCGCGGGCTCAGGAGGCGGGTTGATGCGGCTCTCGAGAAGTCTTGCGGTCGCCGTCGCGGTGGTGCTGCTCGCGGCAGCCGGCGCGCGGGCGCAGGACGTGACCCTGTCGGTCGCGGTCAGCCTGAAGGACGTGACCGAGGAGCTGGGCCGCGGCTTCATGGCCGCGCATCCGGGCGTGACCCTCCGTTACAACTTCGGCGCCTCCGGTGACCTGCAGAAGCAGATCGAGGCGGGAGCGCCGGTTGACGTCTTCCTCTCGGCCGCGCAACGGCAGATGGACGAGCTGGAGAAGCAGAACCTGATCGTCGCCGCCAGCCGTCGCGCCTTCGCCCGCAACGCGCTCACCGTGGTCAAGCCCGCCGACTCCCGGATCGACATCACCAAGCCGGCCGACCTGCTCGAATCACGGGTGGGGCGCATCGTGATCGGCAGCCCTAAGACGGTGCCCGCCGGGCAGTACGCGGAGGAGAGCCTGCGGGCGCTGGGCCTGTGGGAACGGCTCCTGCCCAAGATCGTCTTCTCGGAGAACGTGCGCCAGGCGCTCGACTACGTGGCTCGGGGCGAGGTGGACGCCGGATTCGTCTACACCACGGACGCGGCGTCGCGCGCCCAGGGAGTGAAGGAAGCGTTCCGGCCGCCGGATGACAGCTACCGGCCGGTGGTCTATCCCGGCGCGGTGGTGACAGCGTCGAAGCAGCCCGCGCT
>DATMMH010000467.1:0-9005 GCA_035569855.1 Candidatus Dormiibacterota bacterium | reverse complement strand
ACCCCGATGACCACCACCGGCTCGGGCAGGACCCGCGGGTTGGCCGCGACCACTTCGCGGGCGAGCGCCAGCACCGCCCCCAGGTCCGAGCCGTGCGGAACCACCACCGATAGATGCACCTGTCTAACGGTCCCGAAGTTGTGGAGGATCTCCCCGACGATCTTGCGGTTGGGGATGATGATGCGCGATCGGTCGGGGTGCACCAGCGTGGTCGAGAAGAGCTCGATCGTCTGGACGTCGCCCTTCATGCCCGCGATCTCGATGTGCTCGCCCACCCGGAAGGGCTTGGTGAAGATGATCGTGAGGCCCGCGATCACGTTGCCGAGGACGCCCTGCAGCGCGATGCCGATGCCGAGTCCCGCCACCCCGATGCCGGCGACCAGGGGTGCGATCTGGAAACCGAACTTGTCGAGCGCGATGACCAGCGCGAACAGCAGGACCACCACTCTCACGACCCGCACCATGAGCCGGCGCATCGGTGGCTCGAGCGCCATGCGGGTGAGCGGACGCTCGACCACCGTGCCCACCCACCAGGCGACGATGAGCCCGACGACCAGGATGACGATCGCGCCCACGACCTGGAACCCGTAGCGGATCGCGAGGTCCAGGATCAGCTCTTGAGCGGGCATGCGCGCCTCCCGGTCATGGGTGAGGGCCGTGAGAGCCGATCAATCGATCAGCGCTCCTTGGCGATCAACGCTCCTTGGCGATCAGCGCTCCTTGGCGATCAGCGCTCCTTGCTGAGGAACATGTCGTTGCGGTTCCTGGACCAGCAGCTCTCGTTGTGCTCGGTGCACACCGGCCGCTCCTTGCCGTACGAGATCGTGGTGATGCGGCCGGCCTCGATGCCGTTGGCGACGAGGTAGTTCGCGGCCGCCTTGGCCCGCCGCTCGCCCAGGGCCAGGTTGTACTCCGAGGTGCCGCGCTCGTCACAGTGCCCCTCGATCAGCACCAGCTGATTGGGATTGGCCTTGAGATAGGCCGCGCTGCCGTCGAGGATCTTGGCGTCGGCGGGCCGGATCTCCGACTTGTCGAACGCGAAGTAGATCGACTTGAGCGCGTCGTTGGCCCGGTATTCCTTGGGGGGTGCCGGGGCGGGCGCGGGCGCCGCGGTCGGCGGCGCCACCGGAGCGGGTGCGATCGGCGCGGGCGCGGCCGGTGTGGGCGGCGCCACCGCGGCGGGCGGGATCGGCGGCGGCGCGGTGGCCGCGGTCATCGCGGGGCGCTTCGGGCAGCCCGCGAGCAGCAGGGTGAGAGAGAGGATCGGCAGCACGGCGGCCAGTGATCGGCTACGTGGGCTCATGGGGAATGTCCTCCTGGTTACTTCTTCATCCGCTGCTCGAGGCCCTTGAGGAGCTTCTCCGCCTGGTCGATGTTGCGGCGGGCGTTGGCGTGGCCCGGATCCATCTCGAGTACGAGACGCCACTCCGCGATGGCCTCCTTGAGCTTCTCTTCACGGTAGAACCGTACACCCTGCGTGTAGTGCATATCGATGTTGCGCGTGCGCGCCTGCTTGAGCAGTGCGGGCGCGTCCTCGTAGTCGGGCTGCAGGCGCGTGAGCTGGGTGAGGCTCTGGATGGACTCGGTGTACTGGCGGGCGTCCATCTGGCTCTTGGCCTGGCCGTACAGCGCCTGCTTCTTGAGGGTCAGCCCGTCCCGATCGCCCGGCTTGCCGGCAAGGTACTTGTCCACGGTGGCGATCGCGTCGGCGAAATCGCTCCGATCGACGGCCTCGCGCGCCTCGGCGAGCAGCGGGTTGACCTCGGGCGTGTACTCCTCCTTGGGTGCGGGCGCGCCCGGCGGCGTGGCCGGCGCGGTGCCCGGGCCCGGGGCGACCGGAGCGGGACGGGGCATGTCCGGCGTGGGCACCGCGGCCACCGCGGGCGCGGGCCGCCGCGGCGCCTCCGGATGCACGAACGGCACGCCCGGGATCTCTGGGATCTTGAGCGTCGTCCCCGGCTGCAGCCGGGGATTGGGCGGGAGCTGATTGGTCTCCCAGATCACCTCGGACCGCGAGCGGTCGCCGTAGTAGCGCTGGGCCAGCGCCGACAAGGTGTCCCCCGCCCGCACGGTGTGGGCGATGAACTCCACCTCACGGGTGTTGCTCTGCAACGCTTCGAAGGCGGCGCGGTTCGACGGGTCGAGCGCGAGGGCGGCCAGGAACTTGCGCCGGGCCTCCACCTGCACGCCCCGGGCGAGCGCCTTGCGGCCCTCGTCGAGACGCTCGGTCACCCCCTGATCGATCTTGGCCTGCACCGCGCCCAGCGCCGCGCGCGCCTTGGCGTCGTTCGGCACGATCGTGAGCACGATCTTCCACTCCTCCGCGGCGCGCCGGAGCTGGCCGTCCCGCTCGAGGGCCTCCGCCTGCTGGCGGTGCCGCGCGGCCAGCGGGTCGCGCGCGATCGGGGCGGGCCCCGCGCCCGGCTCGCTCGGGCCACCGCCCAGCGACGCGCAGCCGCCCAGCGCCAGGCCGAGCGCCGCCGCGGCGAGCAGCCCCCGCGCGGCCGGCCTCACCGGAGGTTCTCCTCCTGGAAGACGTTGAGGTTCTTGACGAAGTCGTCGAGCGTCATCTCGGAGTAGATCTGGCTCCGGTGGCCGGCCAGCGGCCGCACGAACGACGCGTTGCCCTGCCGCCGCACCGAGAAGGCCGCGATGTAACCGTACTCCTTCACCTTCGGGAGCAATCCCTCGTCCCAGCGACCGTAGGGATAGGCCAGGATCTGGCTCCGGTGACCGAGGTTCTTCGTGAACAGCTCCTGCGGCTGCTCGAGCTCCGCTTGCATTCTCCGGGCGTACTGGGCCTCGCTCTCGCCCTGGGCGCGGCGCAGGTCCGCGTGGGTCTTGGTGTGGGCCTCGATGTCGAAGCCGGCTGCGGCCATCTCCCGCAGATCGTTCCAGCTGAGCGCGGCCCGGCCGGCGCCGACCCAGTCGGTGTAGATGAAGAGGGTGGCGGTGAAACCCAGGTCTTTGAGCACCGGGTAGGCGAAGTCCTTGAACGAGTGGTAGCCGTCGTCGAACGTCAGCACCACCGACCGCTGGGGCAGCTGGCGATTGAGCCGGGTGAACTCCACGAAATCGGCTAGGCTCACCACGTGATAGCCGTTGGTCTTGAGGTACCGCATCTGCTCGCGGAAGCTCGAGGCGGCCAGCACCAGCCGCCCCTTCGCCTGCTCGCCCAGGTTGTGATAGGTGAGGATCGGCACGATCTGGTAACCGCCCGGCGTCACCCCGGCCGGATTCCAGGGCCGGCGCGGGATCACGACCTCCTGGCCGGGCGTGAAGACGCGGAGCCCGGTGTAGTCCTCGACCATCCACGCCTTGTCGGCACCACCCAGGTAGCGCTCGGCCAGGGACTCGGCGGTGTCGCCGGCCTGCGCGAACGTGACGATGAAGTCGTCCGATTGATACGCGGCGGGACGCGGAGCGGGCTTCGGAGGCTCGCCGGCCGCGCGGGGGGCAGGCGACGGTGTGGCGGAGGCGCAGGCCCCCAGCAGCAGGGCGGCGCTACCCAGCAACAGCGCCCGTCTCCGCGCGCTCGGGCCGATCAGCATCCCTTTATCCTACTTGAGCGGGCGGAGATGCGGATCAAACTACGGGGGCCAGCCCGAGGACTTCGTAGACCTCGACTTCTTCTTCCTTGCCTTTGACGCGGATCCGTCCGAGCGGGCGCGCCTCGACCAGGTCGCGCACGCGCTCGTAGGTGCGATGGCTGATCAGGATCTGACCGGGTTTGGCGTTGGACTCGAGGCGGGCGGCCAGGTTCACGCTGTCGCCGATGACGGTGTACTCCATCCGGTCCTCGGTGCCCACGGTGCCGGCCACCGCCTCACCCGCGCTCACGCCGATGCCGACCGCGATGGCCTCCTTGCCGTCGCGCACCCGTCGCTCGTTGAGCCCGCCGATGCCCTCCTGCATGGCGAGCGCGGTGCGGATCGCGCGCGCGGAGTGGTCGGGGTGGGCCATGGGGGCGCCGAAGACCGCCATCACCGCGTCGCCGAGGAACTTGTCGAGGGTGCCGTCGTACTTGAAGGTGGTCTCGATCATCAGGTTGTAGAAATCGTTGAGCAGCAGCACGACCTCTTCCGGGCTCAGCCGCTCCGAGAGCGGGGTGAAGCCGCGGACGTCGCAGAAGAGCACGGTGACCTGACGCCGCTCGCCGGAGAGCACCAGGTTCTCGGGATCCTTGAGGATCTCCTCCACCACCTCGCGCGCCACGTAGCGGGTGAAGGCGCGCTTGATCATCTCCTTCTCGCGCAGGCTGCGCGCCATGCGGTTGAAGGAGTCGGTGAGCACGCCCAGCTCGTCGCGCGACGCCACCGGCAGCGAGATGTTGAAGTTCCCCTCCGCGATGGCGCCGGTGGCGCGCACTAGACGGAAGATCGGGCGGGAGAGGAGCGCGGCGAGGCCGATCGCTCCGCCCAGCCCGGCGAGCACCATCAGGAGGGTGATCAGCAACGCCTGGTTGCGGGCGCTCGCGAGCGCGGCGGTGATCGCCTCCTCGCTGAAGCCCAGGTAGAGCGCGCCGACCGGGATCCCGCCGTAGACGAGCGGCACCGCGAAGTCGATGATGCGGCCCTGCGGGGTCTTGTAGATCTGGACCAGCAGCCGGTCCTGCAGCGGCTCGAGACCCTTCGGCCGTTCCACCGTGCCCTTCACCGCGCGCGGATCCGAGTGGGCGAGCATCTTGCCGTCGTGATCGGCCACGATCACGTAGGCCACGTCCGGATCCTTCATCGCGTCGGTGACGAGCACGCCGAGGGTGAGATCGTCGTTGGTGAGTAGCGGGGTCTTCGCGCCCGCCGCGAAGTTCTCGGCCATGGTGAGACCCCGCTTGGTCATCTCCGCGGTCAGGCTCTGCTGCTGCTGCCGGAGGAGGAACAGGCCGACCAGGGCCACCGCGAGCACGACGAGCGCGGTGATGAGCAGGCTCAGCTTGACCTTGAGCGGCACCCGGATCGTGGTCGCCCCCGGCGGGGCCTTCGCGGGATCCGCCGGCGGCGTGATCGCCCCCGGCGAGGGCGAGCCGCTGGTGCTCTCCGCCGCGGTCACCGGCTCAGAGCCCGTGCAGGGGGAAGATCCGCTCGTGGATCTCGCCCACCTGTCGCCGCGCGTATTCTTCCGCCCAGCGGCGGGTGTCGGCGGGCACCGGCTCGGCGGGGTCGGTCAGCGAGAGCCGCCCGAGCCCGAGCCGCTGCATGATCGCATGGGTCTCCGGCGGCAGGGCGTCCGGCAGATCCACCTCGTTGAGGGCGGCCCACGCGGACGTCCAGGCCCGCGCCACGTTGGCGAGGTCGTAGCCGCCGCCGCCCAGAGCGACGACGCGGGGAGCCAGCGGCAGCAGCTGCTTCACCGCCCAGGTGAAGCCCTGCACGGTGAGGCTCAGGTGGGTGAGCGGATCGGTGCGATGCGAGTCGATCCCGAGCTGGATCACCAGCGCGTCGGGCTTGAACTTGCGCACCAGGGGCGGCACCACCGCCGCGAAGGCCTCCTGGTAGACCACGTCGTCGGTGAGCGGTTGTAGCGGGATGTTCACCGCGTAGCCGAGGCCGTCGCCCTCGCCCATCTCCACCACGAAGCCGGTGCCGGGAAAGAGCCGATCGCCGCGCTCGTGGGTGGAGATCGTGAGCACGTTCGGATCCTGGTAGAACGCGAACTGCACCCCGTCGCCGTGATGGGCGTCGATGTCCACGTAGGCCACCCGGAACCCCCGCTCGCGCAGGTGCATGATGGCGAGCACCGCGTCGTTGACGTAGCAGAAGCCGGAGGCGCGCCCCGGCATCGCGTGGTGCAGACCGCCCGCGAAGTGGAAGGCGCGGTCCGCCTCGCCGTCGGCCACGAGCTGGGCGGCCAGCAGCGATCCGCCCGCCGCGAGCTGGGCCGCTTCCCAGAGCCCTGGGAAGATCGGGTTGTCGCCGGGGCCGAGCCCGTAGCGGCCGGCGTGCGGCACCCAGTCCCCTACGCTCACCGCGCGCAGGATCTCGATGTACTCGCGGGAGTGGAAGCGCGCGATCTGCTCCAGCTGGGCCGGCTCGGGGGCCAGGACCTTGGCGCGCGGCAGCGCGGTGAGCGCATAGGCCTCCATGAGTCGCCACGTGAGCCCGAGCCGCTCCATGCGGAGGGGATGCTCCGGCCCGTAGTCGAAGTGGCGCCACTCGTCGGAGTAGATGATCGCCGTGGTCATGATCTCGATCGCTGCCAGCGGCCGGACTTGCCGCCCGTCTTCTCGAGCAGGCAGAGGTCGGTGAGCACGACGCCCTTGTCCACCGCCTTCACCATATCGTACACAGTGAGGCCGGCGACCGCCGCCGCGGTCAGCGCTTCCATCTCGACGCCGGTCTTGTCCACCGTCCGCACCCGCGCGCGCACCGTGATGGTGGAGCGTCGCGAGTCCAGCACGAAATCCACGTCCACGCCGGTGATACGCAGCGGATGGCAGAGCGGGATCAGCTCCGGCGTCTTCTTGGCGGCCATGATGCCGGCGGTGCGGGCCACCCCGAGCACGTCGCCCTTGGCCAGCTGACCCGCCCGCACCGCGGCCAGCGTGGCCGCCTTCATCTTGAGGACGACGTGGGCCGCCGCCTCGCGGACCGTCTCCGCCTTGGCGGAGACGTCCACCATGCGCGCCTCGCCGGCGGGAGTCAGGTGGGACAGGCCGCGGAAACCGTCCACCTCCCGCGGCGCGGACATCGGTCGGGTGCGGGGGCCGGGCGCCGGACCCGACTCAGGCGTGCGTCGCGGCGCGCGCGTGTCGGAGGAGGCTCTCCATCCGATCCTTCGCGATGAGCTTGAGCTTCTTCAGCTCGCTCACCCGCCACTGCTGATCGGGGGAGAGGAATCCACGGGCGTTCAGATCGACCAGCTCGTGCTCGTATCGCTGATGCTCATCGCGGAGCTTGCGGAAATCGTGGTTTTCGGCGGTGAGTCGCTCGATCAACGCTTCCGTGTCGGGCATGCGGACCTCCTTGCGAGGCGGTTGCTGCTCCTCGAGACCCTGCCCCAACCAGCGTGGGTACACCCGCTTATACTCCCCGGTTCGGAGGACTGTCAAGGCTTGGCGTGACGGAGCAGGTGGGCCGCGGTGGCCTTGAAGTGCGCGGTGACCGGCTTGCCCGCGTCGAGGCCCAGATCGCCGGCGGAGCGCTGCGTCACGAGGGCCACGAGCGGGAAGCCGCAGTCAATGACGACGCGCAGATGTGGCCCGCTCGGGATCAGGCGCACGACGCGACCGGCCAGATGATTCCGCGCGCTCGACGGCGTGCCGGCGACCTGCGCGGTCAGGGTCACGTCCTCCGGTCTCACGCAGAGCCGGACCCACTCGCCGGGCTCGGCGGGCTGGGCCACCTCGATGGTCTGCCGGCCGGCCTCGAGGATCGTGAGGCCGCCCGTCACCGCCCGGACCTGGCACTCGATCAGGGTCTCGACGCCGACGAAGCGCGCCACCTCCTCCGACACGGGCGCGCGGAAGACCTGGGCGGCCTCGTCCACCTGGAGGAGCCTCCCCCCGAGCACCACCGCCACCCGGTCGCCGAGGGCCTGGGCCTCGGCTCGGTCGTGGGTGACCAGCACCGCGGTGGCGCGCCGGCGTCCCAGAATGCGCGCCATGTCCTCGATCAGCCCCTCCCGCGTGGGCTGATCGAGTGCCGAGAACGGCTCGTCGAGCAGCAGTAGCTCGGGATCGAGCGCCAGCGCGCGGGCCAGCGCGGTGCGTTGCGCCTCACCGCCGGAGAGGGTACGGGCCCGGCGTGAAGCCAGGTGGGCGATCCCGAGCTGCTCGAGCGACTCGGACACCCGGGGCTCGCTCGCGCCCGCCACGCCACGGAAGCGCAGCCCGAGGGCCACGTTGTCCCGAACCGTCGCATCGGTGAGGAGCGGCTCCTGGAAGACGCTGGCCATCCGGCGTCGGATCGCGAGGCCGTCGTCCGCGCTCACGCGCTCGCCCTGGAAGCGCACGCTGCCCGCGGTCGGCGTCTCGAGCAGCCCCATCACACGCAGCAGCGTGGACTTGCCGGCCCCGTTGGGGCCGATCACCGCCAGCACCTGGCCCGCGTCCACCGCGAGCTCCGGGATCTCCAGCACGGTGCGTCCAGCCCGTGAGACCCGGATCCCGTGCAGCGCGATGACCGGCGGGGCCATCAGGCGGACGGCAGCACGTGGATGGCACCGCGATGCAACGAGAACTGCCAGTGCCGGTCGCGGTCGATCTCCAGGATCTCGTAGACGAGCCGGGGCACCTCGAGCTCGAGATCGTAGTCGCCCTGCGCGGGCGTCCCCGACTCGTCGAGCCGGATGAAGAGGGTCCAGGACGCGCCCAGGTCGACCTCGCGCACCACCGTGCCGGCCATCAGGTTCATGTGATGAGAGCCGTCGACGCCGGTGCGGTCCTTGCGGATCAGACGCACGTACTCCGGCCGGATGAAGAACGCCAGCGGGCTGTCGGGCGCGGGCAGGTACGAGTGCGTCGGCGAGTTGACCGCCTCGAGCACCTGCCCGCGCCAGCGGAACTGGATGCGGTCGGCGGTGGCCTTCAGCGTGACCCCCTGCACCAGGTTCCGGATCCCCATGATCCGGGCCACGCTGCGCGACGAAGGCTGCGACAGGAGCTCGGCGCGCGGCGCCGCCTGGATGACGCGCCCTTCCTCGTAGACCACGATGCGGTCGCCGAGCCGATAGGCCTCGGTGAGATCGTGGGTGACCAGCACCGCCGCGATGCCCCAGCCGGTGAGGATGGTGCGCAGCTCGTCTTGGAGCGCCTGACGGAGTGGCAGGTCGAGCGCGGAGAGCGGCTCGTCGAGCA
This sequence comes from Candidatus Dormiibacterota bacterium, assembly GCA_035569855.1. GTDB lineage: Bacteria > Methylomirabilota > Methylomirabilia > Rokubacteriales > CSP1-6 > CAMLFJ01. Next base: position 211 of record DATMMH010000467.1, on the reverse strand, counting down.
GGAGCAACGCGGGATCGGTGGCGAGCGCGCGCCCGAGCGCCACCCGCTGGCGCTGGCCGCCCGACAGCTCGCGCGGGTAGCGCTCCGCGAAGGCCTCGAGACCGAGGCGCGCCAGGACCTCGTCCTCCCGGCGGCGCCTCTCGACCCGGCCGCGCGCGCGGAGGCCGAAGCCCACGTTGCCGCGCACGGTGAGGTGCGGGAAGAGCGCGTA
>DATMMH010000466.1:0-9456 GCA_035569855.1 Candidatus Dormiibacterota bacterium | reverse complement strand
CAGCGGTGCGGGTTGCATTCCGATCTACAACGCGAACACCGCCTCAGCCTTCGGCGGCAATGCGAAGACCGAGCTGAAGAAAGTCAACTACCTCGGCACGGAGTTCATGTCCGAGGTCCGGTGGCGCTTTGCCGACGGGCTCGAGTGGGCCAATGGCATCGGCTACATGATCATGGGCCCTGCCATGGACATGTTCAGCGATCCGGCGGTTGGTCCTCGCAACACCAAGGACGCGTTCATGGGCACGTCGCGCGTCCGCTTCACGTTCTAGCGGGCAGGAGCACCGCAGCACCGCGGGCCCGGGGGACCTCCCCCGGGCCCGTCGCTTTTTGCGTTGTCTTTCAAAGGTTTCTTGCCGTGACCCGGCGGTCGACGTATAGTCACTCCGATGCGCAGATCGCCCGCTATTGCGCCGGACCGCCAACCGGTCCCGTCGACCACCTTCAAGGCCGTCGTAGGATGGGAGCGCCCCCCCGGGGGAACCCGCTCCAATTTCGAAGGCGGCTCACCGAGGGAATGATGGCCAGACATCTACGCAACACGCTCCCGGTCCTGGCCCTGGCGCTCCTGGTCGCGGCCGGCGCCTCGGCCCAGTCCGCAGGTCAGGCCGAACGCCCTGAGACGGGCCCGACCGGGTCCGCCCAGATGACGGCGCTGATCGACCAGCTCATGGATCTCTTCCCGAAGATCGAGGGAGAGGTGCTCGAGGTCCGCGACGGCGCGCTCACCCTCGGAGCGGGAGCCAAGGTCGGCTCGAGGACCGGCCTGGAGGTCGAGCTCTTCCGTCAGGGGCGCGAGATCAGGCATCCCCGGACGGGAGAGGTGCTGGGCCGGGCCGAGGACGTGCTCGGGGTGACCCGTATCGCCCAGGCCCAGGAGGATCTATCGGTGGCGCCGGCGCCGAAAGGCGTGGAGATCAAGCCGGGGGACCGCTTTCGCGTGCCCTCCACGAAGGTCAACATCGTGCTCCTGCCCCTCCTTGGCGGCATCCGGGAGACCCTGGTCGAGACCGCCACCCAGGAGATGGTCGAGCGGCTCGCCGCGACGGGCCGGTTCCGCGTGACCATGGGCGATACGATCAACGTGTACCTGGCTCAGCAGAAGCTGACCGCGACGGACTTCCTGGCCGGGAAAGGAGTCCGCGAGACGGCCGAGCAGTTCAAGGCCAACAATATCCTGGCCGTGTACTTCACGCGGGCCCAGGGACGGCCGTTCATGGATGTGCGCTTCTTCTCCGCCCCGCGCACGGACCCCGCCGTGAACACCTCGTTCTTCGTGCCGCCCTCCACGCTGCGGGCGGCTAACCCGGCCCCGCGCTTCTCCAAGGGGGGGCCGGCGAACCCGACCGCGGCCAAGCCTCGCTCGCTCCTGTCTCGCCTGCTGGGCGGAGACCTGGAAGCGGGCAGCTATTCCAGCGGGGAGAATTCGCTGCCGCTGCGGGAGGTTGCCAAGTTCACCTTTCCGGTGCTCGCCATGGATATCGCGGTGGCTCCCAAGGACAAGATCCCCCGCATGGTGGTCAGCGACGGCGACCAGATCTATTTCTACAAGATCGTGAATCAGAAAGTGGAGCCCGAATGGACCAAGTCGGTACGGAGTGTCGGGCGCGTGTTCTCGGTGCAGCTCGCGGATCTGGAGGGTGACGGCAGCCTCTCGGTGGTCGGGAACCGGTATGCTCCGAGGGTGGGGCTCAACGCATTCATCCTCTCGGCGAAGGACGGCAAGCCCTCGATGGCCATCGACTACGTGTCGGACTTCCTGTTCGCGGTGGACCTCAAGGGCACGGGGGTTAAGCAGACCCTCTGGTCGCAGCGATACGACGCGGAGAACTTCTTCACACTCGGGCAGGCCAGCCAGGTGATCCTGAAGGGCGGGAAGCTGATCACCGACAAGTCGGTGCGCGTGCCGTCGTCGTTCCGGCCGATGGGCGCCGCCTTCTCCAACGTCATGGGTAAGGATACCCGGTCGCTGGCGCTCATCGACGAGTTCAACCGTCTCGTGATCGTGAACGAGGGTGAAGAGCTGTGGCGCTCGACCACGAGTGTCGGCGGCGGATATCTGTCGGTGGAGCTGGTCGACGCGACGCGCTCCTCCCGGACCGAGCGCAGCAAGTTCTTCAAGATCGAGCCCACGCCTCTGGCGGTGGACCTCGACGGAGACGGGGTGGACGAGTTGATCGTGCCGCAAAACCTGGTCAAGGAGGGTCTGCTGGCGGTGGTGTACAAGGGACCGGTCGGCCTCCGGGTCCAGTCCATCGCCTCGGGCTTCGAGGGCGGGATCACCTGTCTGGCCGCGTACAAGACCGAAGACGCGACCCAGCCGACGGTCATCGCCGCGGTCGTGCGGTTCGGTATGTTCCTCTCCAAGGCGACCGGCGAGACCCAGATCATCATGACCGTTCCGCAGGACTAGGGCGGCTCTGACCTTCCCGGAAGACGTCCGCGAGCCCCGGCTCGACGCCTCACCGCCCCGCGGCATGCGGGACGTGCTGCCCGACGAGGTCGCGCTCCGTGACTGGGCGATGGGCCAGATCCTCACGGTCTATCGCCGCCACGGCTTCGTCCGCATCGAGACCTCCGCGGTGGAGAGCCTCAAGCTCCTGCTGCGCAGCGAGGGCGGCGAGAACGAGAAGCTGATCTTCAAGATCCTCAAGCGCGGGGACAAGCTCGCCGCCGCGGCGAGCCCGGACGAGATGGCCGACTTGGGATTGCGCTTCGATCTGACGGTGCCGCTGGTGCGGTACTACGCGCACAACCAGGCGCGCCTGCCCCAGCCGCTCAAGGCCATCCAGATCGGTCCGGTGTGGCGGGCGGAGCGGCCGCAGCAGGGCCGCTATCGGCAGTTCACCCAGTGCGACATCGACATCCTCGGGGTGTCTTCCGAGGTGGCCGAGATCGAGCTGATCCTGGCCACGACCGAGGCGCTCGCCGCGCTCGGGCTCAAGGACCTCACGGTGCGGCTCAACGACCGTCGGGCGCTGAGCGCGATGGTGGCTCACTGCGGGTTCGCGCCGTCGCGCGCGGGCTCGGTCTTCATCGCGCTCGACAAGCTCGACAAGGTCGGGCGCGACGAGGTCGCGGCCGAGCTGCTGGCCGCCGGGCACGGGGCCGACGCGATCGAGCGGCTCCTCGCCATCCTCGCCTCCGGCACGACACCGGCGGATCTGAAAGCGCGGCTGAGCGCGGGCGCCGATCCGGCGGTGTGGCAGGGCCTACAGCGCATCGTGGACACGGTCGAGGCGCAGGCGGCGGGGCGCTTCCGGCTTGTCTTCGATGCGACACTGGTTCGAGGCATGGGCTACTACACCGGGCCGATCTTCGAGGTGCAGCACGGCGGCCAGACCTCGTCCATCGCGGGCGGGGGCCGCTACGATCGGATGGTCGGCCGGTTCATCGGCCGCGACGTCCCGGCCACCGGATTCTCGATCGGCTTCGAGCGGGTGATCGGGATCCTGCTGGAGCGTGGTCCCGCCGCGGAGACCCCGGGCGAGCGGGTCGCGCTGGTCTTCGACGAGATGATGCCGGCGCTGGCGCCGATGCTGGCCCTGGCCCGCGACCTGCGCGAGCAGGGCAAGCACGTGCTGCTGGAGGCGCGGGCGAAGCGGCTCGGCAAGCAGCTCCAGGAGCTGGAGGCGCGCGGATTCCGGCGGATCGGCCTCGTGGAGGCGGACGGATCGGTCGAGTGGCGCGGACCCCGGACGGGCGGGGTGGGGGAGACGGGCGGGGTGGGGGAGACAAAGCCGTGATGGAGAGCCTGGGCGGATGGCGGCGCACGCATAGCTGCGGCGCGCTCCGGATCGAGCACGTCGGGCAGGACGTGACGCTGATGGGCTGGGCGTACCGCCGGCGCGACCACGGTGGGCTGCTCTTCATCGACCTGCGCGACCGCGAGGGGCTGACCCAGTGCGTGTTCAACCCGGCCCCGAGCGGGACCGGAGCCGGAAGCGGCGGAGATGCGCACCGCAAGGCGGAGACGGTGCGATCGGAGTTCGTCCTGGCGGTGCGCGGGACGGTCGGCGCGCGGCCGGCCGGGACCGAGAACTCGAGGCTCGCCACCGGGGCGGTCGAGGTGCAGGTCTCCGAGCTGAAGGTCCTGAACGAGTCGCGGCCGCTACCGTTCCAGCTCGACGACGACGCCGAGATCGATGAGACGCTCCGGCTCAAGTACCGCTACCTCGACATGCGGCGGCCCCACGTGCTGCGGGCCTTCCAGGTCCGCGACCTGGTCTGCCGGTCGGTGCGCGACTACCTCCACGCCCAGGGCTTCCTGGAGGTGGAGACGCCCTTCCTGACCCGCTCGACCCCGGAGGGCGCCCGCGACTTCCTGGTGCCGAGCCGGCTCCAGGCGGGGAGCTTCTACGCGCTGCCGCAGTCGCCGCAGCTCTTCAAGCAGCTGCTGATGGTGGCCGGCTTCGAGCGCTACTTCCAGATCGTGCGCTGCTTCCGTGACGAGGATCTGCGCAAGGACCGGCAGCCCGAGTTCACCCAGATCGACATCGAGACGTCGTTCCTCGATCGCGACGAGTTCCTGCCGATCGTGGAGGGGCTGGTGGCCGAGATCTGGCGGACGACGAAGGGCGTGACGCTCCAGCTGCCGTTCCCGCGGATCCCCTACGACGAGGCGATGGCGCGGTACGGATCGGACAAGCCCGATCTCCGCTTCGGCCTCGAGCTCCAGGACTGCTCGGCCCTCTTCGCGGGCAGCGAGTTCCAGGTCTTCGCCCAGACCGTCGGCTCGGGCGGCGTGGTCCGCGGCCTGCGGGTGCCCGGCGCGGGCGGCATGAGCCGCAAGGAGCTCGACGATCTCACCGCCGAGGCCAAGCAGGCGGGCGCCAAGGGCCTGGTCTGGATCAAGGTGAACGCGGACGGCGTGCAATCGCCGGTGGCCAAGTTCATCCAGGGTCTCCAGGCGCGGCTGATCGAGACGCTGGGCGGGACGCCGGGCGATCTGCTGCTGCTGGTCGCCGACACGCCGGCCGTCGCGGCCACCGTGCTGGGGCGGCTCCGGGTGGACCTGGCGCGCCGCTTCGGGCTGATCCCCGCGGAACGCGACGTCTTCGCGTGGGTGATCGATTTCCCGCTCGTCGAGTGGAACGCGGACGAGAAGCGCTGGGACGCCGTCCACCATCCCTTCACCGCGCCGCGCGACGAGGACCTGCCGCTGCTCGACTCCGACCCCGGGCGTGCCCGCGCCAAGGCCTACGATCTGGTGCTGAACGGCCAGGAGGCCGCGGGCGGGTCCATCCGCATCTATCAGCAGAGCGTGCAGGAGAAGCTCTTCGGCCTGATCGGCATCTCCAAGGAGGAGGCCCGCGCCCGCTTCGGCTTCCTGCTGGACGCGCTCGAGTTCGGGGCGCCCCCCATGGGCGGCATCGCCTTCGGTCTCGACCGGCTCGTGGCCAACCTGGTGGGCCAGGACTCGATCCGGGAGGTCATCGCGTTCCCCAAGACGCAGAAGGGTACGTGTCCGCTGACCGACGCGCCGGCGCCGGTGGACGCCAAGCAGCTACGGGAGCTGGGGATCCGCGTCGTGGAAGGCTTGGGACCCGCGTGATATGCTTCCCGATAGAGGCATGAGCGCTCGTTGACCGAAGCTACCGGCGTGACCCGGCGCGTCGTTCTGCCTCCGGACCTCAATCACCTCGCCCTCCTCGGCCGTCACGACGAGCACCTGCGCGCGCTCGAGACCCAGTACGACGTGCGCATCACCGCTCGCGGCCACGACGTGACACTCCGGGGCGAGGAGCGCCAGGTGGGGGAGGCCGAGCGGGTGCTGCGGGAGCTGGTGGCGATGCTGCGGGAGCGGCCGTCGCTCGGGGCCGCCGACATCCGCTCCGCCCTGCGCATCGCGGGTAACGAGCCGGGCGCCGACGTGAAATCGGTGCTGGCCGATGCCATCGCGGTGCCGTCGCGGCGCCGCTTCATCACGCCGAAGACCGCCAACCAGAAGCGCTATCTCGAGGCGGTGCGGGGCCACGATCTCGTGATCGCCATCGGCCCCGCCGGCACCGGCAAGTCCTACCTGGCGGTGGCGATGGCGATCTCGGCCCTGCTCAAGCGAGAGGTCGCGCGCATCATCCTCACCCGACCCGCGGTCGAGGCGGGAGAGCGCCTGGGCTTCCTGCCCGGCGACCTGGTGGAGAAGGTGCACCCATACCTCCGCCCGCTCTACGACGCGCTCTACGACATGCTCGAGCCCGAGAAGGTGGGGGCGCTGTCTGAGAAGGGCGCGATCGAGATCGCCCCGCTCGCCTACATGCGCGGCCGCACGCTCAACGACGCGTTCATCATCCTGGACGAGGCGCAGAACACCACCTCCGAGCAGATGAAGATGTTCCTCACCCGGCTCGGCTTCAACTCCAAGATGGTGGTCACCGGCGACATCACCCAGGTCGATCTCCCGGCCAGCCGCGTCTCCGGGCTGATCGAGGTCCAGACCGTGCTCCAGGACGTCGACGGGATCCGCTTCATCTACTTCGACGATCGCGACGTGGTGCGCCACGATCTGGTCTCCTCCATCGTGCGCGCCTACGACCGTGTCCAGAAGCGCCCGTCTCGAGGGCCCGATCGGACGCCATGAGGCTGTCTCTCCCCGACTCCCTCTTCCTCCTGGGGAGAGGGCCGGGGTGAGGGGCGCGATTGCCCTGATGGCGGTCGCGGTCTCCAATCTCCAGCGACGGTCCCGCGTGTCCTCGGCGCGGCTGCGCACCGTGGCGCGCCGCACTCTCGCCGCGCTCGGGCGGGCCGACCGGGAGGTCCACGTCACGGTGGTGGACGACCGCCGGATCCGGGCGCTCAACGCGCGGTACCTGGGCATCCGGCGGGCCACCGACGTGCTCGCCTTTGAGCTGGCCGCGCCGGGCGCGAGCCGTCTCTGGGGCGAGGTGATCGTCTCCGCGGAGACGGCCGCTCGCCAGGCCCGGCGCCTGCGCGTGCCCCTCGCGATGGAGCTGGATCTGCTGGTGGTCCACGGGTTGCTCCACCTGGCCGGCTACGACGATCATGAGCCGGGCCGGGCCCGCCGGATGCACCGGCGCGCGCGGCAGATCCTGGGCGGCGGCTCGTCCCGCGCGGTGCCCGCGCGGCTCTGGACGGGGCTGCTGGAGGCCTGATGCCGCCGCCGCACCGGGCGGGGTTCGTGGCGCTGGTGGGTCGCCCCAACGTGGGCAAGTCCACGCTCCTCAATCGTCTGGTCGGCGAGAAGATGGCGATCGTCTCGCCGCGTCCGCAGACGACCCGCACCCGCATCACCGGGATTCGCCACCTGCCGACCGCCCAGGTCATCTTCGTGGACACTCCGGGCCTGCACGCGGGCGCGGGTCGCCTCGGGCAGCTCATGTCAAGGACCGCCGCGCGCGCGGTGGAGGACGTCGATCTGGTGTGCTTTGTGGCGGAGGCCACCGAGGACCCCGCGAAGCTCGACCGGACCGCGCTCGATCATCTCAAGGCCAGCCGCGCGCCGGTGTACTGCGTCCTCAACAAGACGGACCTGGTCGCCGCGAAGTCGCGCCTGCTCCCGCTCATCGCGGCCTACCGGGTCTGCCACCCGTTCGCGGAGATCGTGCCGATCTCGGCCGAGCGGGGCGAGCACTGCGCCCGGCTCCTCGAGCTGATCGTGGCCGCCCTGCCCGAGCGCCCGGCCTATTTTCCGGCGGACGCGATGACCGACCAGCCGGAGACCTTCTGGGTGGCGGAGGCCATCCGGGAGAAGATCTTCCGCCTCACCCATCAGGAAGTGCCGTACGCCTGCGCGGTGCGGGTGGAGGAGTTGACCGAGCGACGCCGGCCCGAATGCCTCTACATCCGCGCCGTCATCTTCGTGGAGCGCGAGTCGCAGCGGGGCATCGTGATCGGCAAGGGCGGGGCGATGCTCAAGCGGATCGGGTCCACCGCCCGCACCGATCTGGAGCGCTTCTTCGGGATCAAGGTCTACCTCGACCTGACCGTCCGCGTGCGGGCCGACTGGAGGAAGGACGACCGAGCCCTCCGCGAGTTCGGCTTCCTGCTGACCTCCTGATGGCGCTCTACAAGACCCGCGCGGTGGTGATTGGCCGCCGGGCCTTCGGCGAGAGCGACCGGCTCGTGGACTTCTACTCCCGCGACCACGGCAAGGTGCGGGGCATCGCCCGCTCGGCCCGCCGCCCCCGCTCGCGATTCGGGAGCGCGCTCGAGCTGTTCACGCTCGGCGAGATGATCTTCTTCGACAGCGGGCGGAGCGAGCTGGTCTCCGTGGACCACTTCGACATCGTGCGCTCCTTCGTCGGCGTGCGCGAGCACCTGGAGCGGCTCGGCCAGGGGGCCTGGGCGGTGGAGGTGGTGTCCCGGCTTTGCGCCGATCGCGATCCCCAGCCCGCGCTCTTCGCGCTGCTCGTGCGGACGCTCGAGGCCATGGAGACGAGCCGCCGGCCCGCGCGGGTCGCGGTGTGCTTCGGGCTGCGCGCGGTCGACCTGCTCGGCCATCGGCCCCGGATCGATCGGTGCGTGTCGTGCGGCCGGCTCCACCCGTTCCCGGACGCGGCCCTGGACATGATTGCGGGCGGCCTGGTCTGCGCGGCCTGCCGGCCGGGCGCCGACGCGATCCCGATCTCGGGTGGGCTCGTGGGGGCGGTCAAGCGCCTGCGCGCGCTCTCGTGGCAGGAGGCCCTGCACCTCCGTCTGGCCGCCACCCTCGATGCGGAGCTGAGCACGGTGCTGGAGGGGCTGGTCGCGCGGCTCATGGGGCGCTACCCCCTCTCGTCGCGCTTCCTCACGCAGACTCGACGCTTCCTCTCGAGCGTGGCAGAGCCCGACCCCGACCCATAGTCCTCCTTCAGTTACGGGTTAAGGCGTGACGATGGCCGATGGTCCGCGTTGGGGTGTCGTCCGTGGGTAACACGCTCATTAGTTTGAGCCGCGATGAATCCTGCCAGCAAGTCGCCTAGCTGCGCGTCACCGCGCGGGCGCACCTTAAAGTGGCTCAAGGTGAAGCAGCCGAAGTACCGCGAGGGCGAGCCGGGGGTGGGAGCCGAAGGGCAAGTCGTAGTCCACGGGGCCGCCGCGCTGGTGTAAGGTCAGCCTGCTGGCCGCCCCGTTTAGTCCATCCTAAACGACGCGGCCAGGTGGAGGCCCGTGATGGACCGCACGCTGCTTTTCGTGGCAGATAGTCTCGTACCCGTCCCACTTTTCGGGGACCTAAAGCCATAGAAGGCCGGCTACACCCGGCGCTCAGGGCCGTGCCGGCGCGACGAGGAGGCTACATGCGCGCGACACTCGCAATGGCGTCGCTTCTGATTCTTTGCCTTGAGGCGTCCGCCGTATCGGCGCAGATGACGCCAGCCCGCCTGCTCGGGGCCGCAGGCCTAGCCAGAGATCTCGATTTCCCGAGCGCGCCATCGCGCCTATCGATTTTCAGCTCGCCACAGATGGCTCTTTATAAACCCGAAGGTCCCGGCCCATTCCCAGCTCTCGTACTTCAGCA
>DATMMH010000465.1:0-12106 GCA_035569855.1 Candidatus Dormiibacterota bacterium | reverse complement strand
GAGCAGTGGCACAGAAGATCCGCATCCGGCTGAAGGCATACGACCACAATCTCCTCGACCGCTCGATGAAGGAGATCGTGGAGACGGTGCGCCGGACGGGCGCGCGCGTCACCGGGCCGGTGCTGCTGCCCACGATCATCAACCGGTGGACGGTGCTGCGGTCTCCTCACGTGGACAAGACGTCTCGTGAGCAGTTCGAGATGCGGACCCACAAGCGCCTCATCGACATCCTCGATCCGACCCCGCAGACGGTGGACGCGCTGATGAAGCTCGATCTGCCCAGCGGCGTGGACGTCGAGATCAAGCTCTAGCACCCGCGAGGACAGGACGAATTCCGTTATGGCGATGAAGGAGGGGTTGATCGGCCGGAAGAAGGGCATGACCCAGGTCTTCGGGGAGGACGGCAATCTCATCCCGGTGACCGTGGTCGAGGCGGGCCCCTGCACGGTGGTCGGTGTCTTCACCAAGCCCACCCACGGCTACGACGCCCTGCAGCTCGGGTTCGAGCCCAAGAAGAAGAACGTCACCAAGGCGATGGCCGGCCTCTACAAGAAGGCGGGGGTCGCTTCGGCGATGCGGGTGCTGCGCGAGATCAGGCTCCAGAAGACGGAGGCGGTGAGCGCCTACCAGGTCGGCCAGACCCTCACCGTGGATCTCTTCAGCCCCGGCGAGTTCGTCGACGTGGTGGGGACGACCAAGGGGAAGGGCTTCCAGGGCGGCGTGAGGCGCTACGGCTGGGCCGGCGGCGACGAGACCCACGGGTCCATGTTCCACCGGAGGCCTGGCTCCATCGGCGCCTCCTCGGACCCGTCCCGGGTCTGGCCGGGCCACCACCTGCCGGGCCGGATGGGGGCGGACCGGCGCACCGTGCTCAACGTGGTGGTGGTGCGGGTGATCCCGGAGCAGAATCTGGTGCTGCTCCGCGGCGCGGTCCCGGGGGCGATCGGCGGACTCGTCATCGTGCGCAAGAGCGTGAAACAGACGAAGGCCCAGCAGCAGAAGGCCAAAGAGGCCAAGTAATGCCGAGCGTTCCCGTCCACGAAGCGAAGGGTAAGTCGCAGCCGGCCCTCGAGCTTTCGCCCGAGGTCTTCGGCGCGAGCCCGCGCATCCCGCTGCTCCATCAGGCGGTGGTGAAGGAGCTCGCGGCCCGCCGAGCCGGCACGCACTCGACCCTCGGGCGCAGCCAGGTCTCGGGTGGCGGTCGCAAGCCGTGGAAGCAGAAGGGCACGGGTCGGGCGCGCCAGGGATCGATCCGGGCCACCCAGTGGAAGGGCGGCGGAAAGCCCTTCGGGCCCCGGCCCCGCAAGTACGACAAGCTGATGCCGGCGGCCATGCGCCGCGCGGCGCTGCGGGAAGCGGTCGCGGCCAAGCTCGGCGACGGCGCGTTGTCGGTGGTCGATGCGCTCGGGGTCACCGAGGCGAAGACGAAGGCGCTGGCCACGTGGCTCAAGGGCCTCGGCATCGACGGACAACCCACGCTGCTCGTGGTCGCCCAGATCACGGAGAGCCTGGGCCGCGCCGCGCGCAACGTGCCGTGGCTGCAGCTCGAGGCGCCCGCGCACGTCTCGGTGTACCAATTGATCCGCAGTGATCGGATCGTCTTCGAGAAGGCGGCGCTGCTGACGCTCGAGGCCTCGCTCCGCCCGAGCGGCCCCAAGGCGGCGGCCGCCAAGACCGCGGAGCCGGCGGCCCCGGCCAAGCCCCCGAAGGGCAAGGCGGCGGGTGCGCCTCGGAGCCCCCGGAGGACGACCCGGTCATGAGGAACCCCCGCGCGGTGCTGGTGCGTCCGCTCATGACCGAGAAGAGCATGCAGCAGAAGGAAGAGCTGAACACGGTGACCTTCGAGGTCGCGGTGGACGCCAACAAGGTGGAGATCCGCCAGGCGGTCGAGAAGGTCTTCAACGTCAAGGTGGCCGACGTGCGCACCCAGGCGCGCGAGGGGAAGTGGAAGCGGATGGGCAAGTTCGAGGGGCGGCGCCGCGCGTGGAAGAAGGCGATGGTGACTCTCGCTCCCGGTCACAAGATCGAGCTCGTGGAGGGGGCATAGCTCATGGGCATCCGGACCCTCAAGCCGACGTCGCCGGCCCGTCGCTACATGACCTTCCTCACCAACGAGGAGATCACCAAGAAGACGCCGGAGAAGAGTCTCCTGCGTCCCAAGACCCGCATCAACGGGCGCAACGTCTACGGCCGCATCACGGTGCGGCACCGGGGCGGCGGGGCCAAGCGGATGCTGCGCGACGTGGACTTCCGCCGCGAGAAGCTGGGCATCCCGGCCAAGGTCGCGGGGATCGAGTACGATCCGGGCCGTTCCGCCCGCATCGCGCTGCTCCACTACCGCGACGGCGAGAAGCGCTACATCATCGCGCCCCACGGGCTCAAGCCCGGCGACGTGGTGATGTCCGGCCCGCAGGCCGACATCCTGCCCGGCAACGCCCTGCCGCTGCGGAACATTCCGCTCGGCACGCTCGTGCACAACGTGGAGCTGCAGCCGGGCAAGGGCGGCCAGCTCTGCCGCAGCGCGGGGACGCTCGCCCAGCTTCTCGCCAAGGAAGGCGACCACGCGAACATCAAGCTGCCCTCGGGTGAGGTACGGCAGGTGAAGCTCGAATGCATGGCCACCATCGGCCAGGTCGGCAATCTCGACCACGAGAACGTCTCCGTCGGCAAGGCGGGACGGACGCGGTGGAAGGGTTTCCGCCCGACGGTGCGCGGCACCGTCATGAACCCGGTCGATCACCCGATGGGCGGCGGCGAGGGCAAGGGCAAGGGCAACCATCCCATGACGCCCTGGGGCAAGCCGACCAAGGGCTACAAGACGCGGCGCGGAGCGCGGCCGTCGGATCGCTACATCGTGACGCGACGGACGAAATAGGGAGCGGAGCGGACCATGGGACGGTCGACCAAGAAGGGCCCGTACATCGAGGAGCGACTCGAGAAGCGGGTCGAGGAGCTCAACCGCTCGCGCCAGAAGAAGGTGCTGAAGACCTGGTCGCGCCGGTCCACCATCATCCCGGAGTTCGTGGGCCACACTCTCGCGGTGCACAACGGGAAGAAGTTCATCCCGGTGTACATCACCGAGAACATGGTGGGCCACAAGCTGGGAGAGTTCGCGCTGACCCGGACCTTCAAGGCTCACGGCCAGGCCGAGAAGGCCTCGGCCTCTCCGACCGGAAAATCCTGAGCGCGATGCGTACCCGAGCCACCGCGCGCTACATCCGGGTGCCCGCCTCCAAGGCCCGTCTCGTCCTGGATCACATCCGGGGCAAGTCGGTGGGCGAGGCTCTGGCCACGCTCCAGTACACGCCGAAGGCGGCGGGCCGTCTCATCGAGAAGGTGCTGCGATCGGCGATCGCGAACGCGGAGCACAACCATCAGGTGCGGAACCTCGACGATCTGCGGGTGGTCAAGGCGGTGGCCGACGGTGGCCCCTCCATGAAGCGGGTGTCCCCTCGGGCGATGGGCCGCGCCTACTTCATCAAGCACCGGACGAGTCATCTCACCATCGAGCTGACCGACGAGACGATCGCGGCGGCGCGGAAGGGCAAGGGCTAGCCATGGGGCAGAAGACACACCCGATCGGGTTCCGGCTCGGGGCGACGCGCACCTGGAGCTCGCGCTGGTTCGCGACCAAGGGGTACGCGGCGCTGCTCCACGAGGACCACAAGATCCGCCGCTTCATCAAGTCGTCGCTCTACCACGCGGGGATCTCGCGGATCGACATCGAGCGCTCGGCCAACCGCGCCCGCATCACCATCTACACCGCCCGGCCCGGGATCATCATCGGCCGCAAGGGCGCGGAGGTGGAGAAGCTGAAGAACGAAATCCAGACGCGCACCGCCAAGGAGGTCTACCTCAACATCGAAGAGGTGGTCCATCCCGAGCTGGACGCGCAGCTGGTGGCCGAGAACGTGGCGCTCCAGCTCCAGAAGCGGGTCGCCTTCCGCCGCGCGATGAAGAAGGCGGTGACCTCCGCGCTGCGGCTCGGCGCCGACGGTATCCGGATCGCCTGCGCGGGCCGGCTCGGAGGCGCGGAGATCGCGCGGCGCGAGTGGTATCGCGACGGGCGGGTGCCCCTGCACACCATCCGCGCCGACATCGACTACGGTCTCGCCGAGGCTCACACCACGTTCGGCGCCATCGGGGTGAAGGTGTGGATCTTCAAGGGTGAGGTCCTGCCCGCCCAGAAAGCCGCCGCCGAGGGCTAGCCGCCATGCTGATGCCCAAGCGGGTCAAGTACCGGAAGGCCCAGCGCGGCCGGATGAAGGGCAAGGCGCAGCGCGGCTCGACCCTCGCCTTCGGCGAGTTCGGGCTGAAGGCGCTCGAGCCCGGCTGGGTCACCAACCGGCAGATCGAGGCGGCACGGGTGTCGCTGGCCCGCAGCGTCAAGCGCGGCGGGAAGATCTTCATCCGCATCTTCCCGGACAAGCCGGTGACCAAGAAGCCGGCCGAGACCCGGATGGGCAAGGGCAAGGGCAACCCGGAGTTCTGGGTCGCGGTGGTCAAGCCCGGCCGCATCCTCTACGAGATGGAGGGCGTGGACGAGACGACGGCCAAGGAAGGGTTCCGCCTGGCCGCCCAGAAGATCGGGATCAAGACGAAGTTCGTGACCCGCGTGCGGGCGCTGTGAGGCGCTGAGGCGACCATGAAGGCGGTCAAGTGGCGTGAGATGTCCGACGACGAGCTGCAGCAGAAGGCCCAAGAGCTCAGCGAGGAGCTCTTCAACCTGAGGTTCCAGCTTTCCATGGGCGTGGCCAAGAACCCGGCCCGGGTGGGGCAGGCCCGGCGCGATCTGGCGCGGGCCCAGACCATCCTCCGGGAGCGGTCGCTGCGCATCCCGCGGACGGCGTAGGCGGCGGGGAGGATCGTACAGTGGGCGTCAAGAAGACGCGGGAAGGCGTAGTGGTCAGCGACAAGATGACGAAGACGCGCGTGGTGGTCATCGAGCGCGTGTACCGTCATCCGCGTTACGAGCGCGTGATCACCCGGTCGAAGCGCCTCAAGGCGCACGACGAGCAGAACGTGAGCAAGATGGGGGATCGGGTGCTGATCGAGGAGACGCGGCCGCTCTCGAAAGAGAAGCGGTGGCGCATCCGGCAGGTGCTGGCGAGCACGTCATGATCCAGCCGCGATCCATGCTCGACGTGGCCGACAACTCGGGCGCCAAGAAGGTCCAGTGCATCCGGGTCATGGGCGGCGCCAACAAGCGCTACGCGTCCCTCGGGGACGTGGTGGTGGTGGCGGTCAAGGAGGCGGTGCCGGACGGGACCGTGAAGAAGGGCGAGGTGGCCCGGGCGGTGGTGGTGCGCACGGTCAAGGAGGTGGGACGCCGCGACGGGTCCTACATCCGCTTCGACCGCAACGCGGTGGTCCTCCTCAAGGCCGACGACAACCCGGTGGGCACGCGCATCTTCGGCCCGGTGGCGCGCGAGCTTCGCGACAAGCAGTTCACGAAGATCATCTCGCTCGCACCCGAAGTCATCTAGAGGACGCTCAATGGCGATCGCGCACGTGCGGAAGGGTGACACGGTGATGGTGGTGGCGGGCAGGGAGCGTGGCAAGAAGGGCAAGGTGCTGCGCGTGATCCCCGAGAAGGGGCGGGTGGTGGTGGAGCGCCTCAACCTGATCAAAAAGCACCAGAAGCCCACCCAGAAGGTGCGGCAGGGCGGCATCATCGAGCGCGAAGGATCGATCCATCTCTCCAATGTGATGCTCGTGGATCCGGGCAGCGGCAAGCCGACGCGGGTCGGCATGCGGGCCCTGTCCGACGGCAAGAAGGTACGGGTAGCCAAGCGGTCGGGCGAGATGCTCGATCGAGCGTGAGGACGTGATGGCAGAGCCGAAGAAAGCGGACGGCAAGGCCCCGGCGCAGAAGGCGGGCGGCAAGGGCGGCCCGGTGGCCCGGCCGAAGGGCGGCGGCAAGGCGGCCCCGGCGGCCGAGCCCCAGGGGCCGGCAAAGCGGGCGAGCGTCAGCGGCAGCACACCACCGCGGATGCGCGAGCGGTTCCGGACGACGGTGGTGCCCGCGCTGATGAAGGAGCGCGGCTACTCGAACCCGTTCCAGGTGCCGCGTCTCGAGAAGGTCGTGATCAACATGGGGGTCGGCGAGGGCAAGGAGAATCCGAAGGTGCTGGACTTCGCCACCGCCGATCTGCAGGCGATCGCGGGGCAGCGTCCGGTGATCACCCGCGCCAAGAAGTCGATCGCGAACTTCAAGCTGCGCGAGAACGTGCCGATCGGCTGCAAGGTGACCCTGCGGGGCCCGCGGATGTACGAGTTCCTCGATCGCCTGGTCAATGTGGCGCTGCCGCGGGTACGCGACTTCAAGGGCGTCCCGCCCAAGGGCTTCGACGGCCGCGGCAACTACAACATGGGGCTCAAGGAGCAGGTCATCTTCCCGGAGATCGAGTACGACAAGGTCGACAAGGTCCGCGGCATGGATATCACGATGGTGACCACCGCCCGCACGGACGAGGAAGCGAAGGCGCTCCTCACCCACCTGGGCGTGCCTTTCAGGGAGGCGTAGATGGCCAAGACTGCGCTCATCATGAAGCAGCAGCGCCCCCCGAAGTTCAAGTCGCGCGCGTACACCCGCTGCAAGATCTGTGGCCGCCCGCGCGGCTACCTGCGCAAGTTCCAGGCGTGCCGGATCTGCTTCCGCGAGCTCGCGCTCAAGGGCGAGGTGCCCGGCGTGATCAAGGCGAGCTGGTAGCTCCCATGATGAGCGATCCGATCGCCGATTTCCTGACCCGCATCCGCAACGCGAGCCGGGCGGAGCACGAGAAGGTGGACATCCCGTCGTCGAAGCTCAAGCTGCGCATGGCCGAGATCCTCAAGGACGAAGGTTTCATCAAGAACTTCCGGGTGATCGAGGACAACAAGCAAGGCACGCTGCGGGTCTACCTCAAGTACGGGGCCGGTAACGAGAAGATCATCTCGGGCATCGTGCGGATATCGCGCCCCGGGCGGCGCGTGTACGTGACCAAGGACAAGATCCCGTCCATCCTGGCCGGCATGGGCGTGGCGATCCTCTCCACCTCTCACGGGGTGATGACCGATCGTCAGGTGCGCAAGCAGAAGCTGGGCGGCGAAGTGCTGGCCTACGTCTGGTAGGAGTGACCTCAGCCATGTCGCGAATCGGCAAGAAACCCATCGCGGTTCCCCAGGGCGTGAAAGTGGCCCTCGAGGGCAGCACCGTCCGCGCCGAGGGACCGAAGGGGAAGCTGAGTCAGGCGATCCCGTCCGGCGTCTCGGTGACGATGGCCTCGAACGTTCTCACGGTGGCCCGCAGCTCCGACCACCGGAACGTGCGGGCCCTGCACGGCCTGACCCGGTCGCTGCTCGCGAACATGGTCCACGGCGTCAAGGACGGGTTCGAGCGGAAGCTCGAGATCGTCGGGATCGGCTACCGGTGCCAGCTCCAGGGCAAGGCCCTGCAGCTCGCGCTCGGCTACTCGCATCCGATCATCTTCCCGCTGCCCGACGGCGTGCAGGCGGAGGTCGACCGGCAGGTCTCGATCACCCTGCGGGGACCCGACAAGGCCCTGGTCGGCCAGACCGCGGCCAAGCTGCGCGCGCTACGAAAGCCCGATCCCTACAAGGGCAAGGGCATCAAGTACGCCGACGAATACATCCGGAGGAAGGTCGGCAAGAAGGCGGGGGCGAAGTGATGCTGACCGGACAGAAGATCCAGGGACGGAAGATCCGCCATCTCCGTATCCGCCAGCGTGTGCTCGGGACGCCGGAGCGGCCGCGGCTGGCCGTGTTCCGGAGCCTGAACCACATCTACGCGCAGGTGATCGACGACAGCAGCGGGCGGACGCTGGCCGCGGTGGACAGCCGCGCGCCGGAGTTCCGGGACAAGGTCAAGCGTGGCGGCAACGTGGCCGCGGCCAAGATCGTGGGGGAGCTGGTGGCCCAGCGGGCGAAGGCGCACGGCATCAGCCAGGTGGTGTTCGACCGGGGCGGCTATCAGTACCACGGACGGGTCAAGGCCCTGGCCGAGGCGGCACGGGCCGCCGGCCTTGGGTTCTAGGGGAGGAGCATCGAGTGGCGGAAGCGCGGATCGATCCCAATGCGCTGGACCTGACCGACCGGGTGGTCGCCATCAATCGGGTGGCCAAGGTCGTCAAGGGCGGCCGGCGATTCTCCTTCACGGCGCTGGTGGTGGTCGGCGACGGGCAGGGGCACGTGGGCGTCGGGCTGGGCAAGGCCCGGGAAGTTCCGGAAGCGATCCGGAAGTCGGTGGAGCACGCGAAGAAGGACCTGGTCCAGGTGCCGCTGAAGGACACCACGATTCCGTGCGAGATCACCGGCCACTTCGGTGCCGCGCGCGTCTATCTGAAGCCGGCTGCGCAGGGGACCGGGGTCATCGCGGGCGGAGCAGTCCGGCCGGTGCTGGAGGCGGCGGGCGTGCAGGACATCCTGACCAAGACCCTCGGCACGAACAACCCGCACAACGTGCTCAAGGCGACGATGGACGCCTTTCGCCGCCTCAAGCGGCTGCAGGCCACGTATGCGGCGCGTCGCCGCTCGATGGACGGCGACGGGCAGGAGGCCCCGGTTGGCAAAGACGCTTAGGGTGACGCTGGTCAAGAGCATCATCGGGCTGTCGCCCCGGCAGGAAGCGACGGTGCGGGCGCTCGGACTGCGTCGTATCCGTCACGCGGTAGAGCATCAGGACACGCCGACCATTCGCGGGATGATTCGCAAGGTCCCGTTCGTCCTGGAGGTCAAGGAATCATGAGACTCGAGGATCTGCGACCCGCCGCCGGCTCGACGCGCAAGCGGAAGCGCATCGGGCGAGGCCCCGGGTCCGGCCACGGCAAGACCTCCGGCAAGGGCCACAAGGGGCTCAACGCCCGGTCCGGCGGCGGCGTCCGGCCGGGGTTCGAGGGCGGCCAGATGCCGCTCTTCCGCCGGCTGCCCAAGCGGGGCTTCCTGCCCTACGGCGGCAAGACCAGCTTCGCCATCATCAACGTCGGCGAGCTGGCCGCGCGCTTCGCGGCCGGCAGCGTGGTCGATCCGGACACGCTGGTCTCGAGCGGCCTGATCCGCAAGTCGGGCCGCGGCGCGGTCAAGGTCCTGGGCGACGGCGACGTGGCCCACGCGCTGACCGTCCGGGTCCACAAGGTCAGCGAATCGGCCAAGCAGAAGCTCGAAGCCGCGGGCGGTCGCGTCGAATCGATCCCGGCCAAGGTCCCGTACGCCCGGAAGGCCGCCAAGTGATCGAAGGCCTGCAGAGCTTCCAGAACATCTTCAAAGTTCCGGAGCTCAAGCGCCGGGTCCTGATGACCCTGGTGCTCCTGGCCGCCTACCGGCTCGGCGCCCACGTGCCCACGCCGGGCATCGACTCGGTGGCGCTCGCCGAGTTCTTCAACCAGGTGCAGGGCACCCTGCTCGGGATGGTGGACCTCTTCTCGGGCGGCAACCTGCGGCGGTTGACCGTGTTCGCGCTCGGGATCATGCCCTACATCTCGGCCTCCATCATCCTGCAGCTCCTGACCGTGGTGATCCCGGCGCTCGAGCGGCTGGCCAAGGAAGGCGAGGCGGGCAAGAAGAAGATCACCCAGTACACGCGCTACGGCACGATCGTGCTCTCGCTCGTGCAGTCGTTCGGCATCGCGGTGGGGCTCGAGAGCATGCGGAGCTCGACCGGCGCGGTGCTGGTCCCCGATCCGGGCTGGGGGTTCCGACTCCTGACCATGCTCACCCTGACCACGGGAACCGCCCTGATCATGTGGCTGGGCGAGCAGATCTCCGAGAAGGGCATCGGCAACGGTATCTCCCTGATCATCTTCGCGGGGATCGTGGTTCGCCTGCCCTCGGCGATCGTCTCCTCCTACACCCTGATCGCCACCGGCGAGCTCAAGCTCTTCGTGTTCCTGGGCCTCATCGTGATGATGGTGCTGGTCACCGCGGCGGTCGTGGTGATGCAGGAGGGCCAGCGCAAGATACCGGTGCAGTACGCCAAGCGCGTGGTGGGCCGGCGCATGTACGGTGGCCAGTCCACCCACATCCCGCTGCGCATCAACACCGCGGGCGTGATCCCGGTGATCTTCGCGTCGTCGCTCATCCTGTTCCCGGCCACCCTGACCCGCTTCATCCACCACCCGTGGATGCAGTACATCTCGGAGGCGCTCTCGCCCGGGCACCTCACCTACACCGCGCTGTACTGCGCGCTGATCATCTTCTTCGCCTACTTCTACACCGCCATCGTCTTCAACCCGGTAGACCTGGCCGACAACATGAAGAAGTACGGCGGCTTCATCCCGGGGGTGCGGCCCGGCAAGAAGACGGCCGAGTACATCGACAAGACCTTGACGCGCATCACGTTGCCGGGGGCCGTCTTCCTGGCCATGATCTCGGTCCTGCCCGACTTCCTGATCCGCTGGTTCAACACCCCGTTCTACTTCGGTGGGACCAGCCTGCTGATCGTGGTCGGCGTGGCCCTGGACACGGTACGCCAGATGGAGTCGCATCTGCTGATGCGGAACTACGAAGGCTTCCTGCGCAAGAAGGCCAAGGGCGCATGAGCGCTCGCGTGATCTTCCTGGGCGCGCCCGGAGCCGGCAAGGGGACCCAGGCCCGTCGCCTGGCCGCGGGCTGGGCGGTGCCCCAGGTGGCCACCGGGGACATGCTCCGCGAGGCGGTCGCCGAGGGCACGCCGCTCGGGCGCGAGGCCAAGCGTTTCATGGATTCGGGCGCGCTGGTACCGGACGAGGTGGTGATCGGGCTCGTGGACGAGCGTTTGGCCCGACCGGACGCGGCGTCGGGCTACGTGCTCGACGGCTTCCCGCGTACGGTGGCCCAGGCGGAGGCCCTCGACGCGCTGCTGCGGCGCCGTGGCCAGGACCTGGACCGGGTGATCTTCTTCGACGTCTCGCGCGACGAGCTGCTGCGGCGGCTGACCGGGCGCCGGATCTGCCGGCAGTGCGGCACCGCGTTCCATCTGGTCTCGGCCCCGCCGAGGACGGCCGGGCGGTGCGACCAGTGCGGCGGTGAGCTCTACCAGCGTCCCGACGACGCGGAGGCCACGGTGGCGCACCGTCTCGACGTGTACCAGAAGCAGACCGCGCCGCTGCTCGACTACTACCGGGATCGCGGACTTCTCGTGCGGGTGGAGGGTGAGGGGCCGGTGGAGCGGGTGGCCGAATCGATCCAGAAGGCCGTCCGGGCGGAGGCTGCCTCGTGATCATGCTCAAGTCCCCCCGCGAGCTCGCCCACATGCGGGCGGCCGGGCGCATCCTCGCAGAGGTGAAGGATCGTCTGCGCGCGATGGTCCGGCCCGGGCTCTCGACCAAGGAGATCGACGTCGACGTGGAGGGTTTCATCGTCTCCCGAGGGGCCACGCCGGCCTTCAAGGGATACCGGGGGTTTCCGGCCACCGCGTGCATCTCGATCAACGAGGAAGTGGTGCACGGGATCCCGTCGCCGAAGCGGAAGCTGCGGGACGGTGACATCGTCGGGCTTGATCTCGGGTGTATCGTAGAAGGCTACTACGCCGACTGCGCGATCACCCTGCCGGTGGGCGCGGTGGCCGCGCGGGTGCAGGAGCTGCTGGACGTCACACGCGAAAGCCTCGACAAGGCGATCGTGCAGTGCCGCGCCGGCAACCGGCTGGGGGACATCTCCCACGCGGTCCAGGCTCACTGCGAGAGCCACGGCTTCGGGGTGGTGCGCGCGTTCGTAGGCCACGGGATCGGCCGGAACCTGCACGAGGAGCCGCAGATCCCGAACTTCGGGGACCCGGGCCGCGGGCAGATCATCAAGGCCGGAATGGTGCTGGCCATCGAGCCCATGGTGACGATGGGCTCGTACGAGGTGCGCATCCTGGAGGACCGCTGGACCGCGGTCACGGTGGATGGGAGCTGGGCCGCGCACTTCGAGGACACCATCGCCATCACCGAGAGCGGCCCGGAAGTGCTGACGCGACTCGATCAGGCGGCCTGAGGAACCGGACCGATGGCCAAGGAAGACGCGATCGAGGTGGAGGGTACGGTGGTGGAGCCGTTGCCCAACGCGATGTTCCGGGTGGAGCTGGAGAACGGTCACAAGGTGCTGGCCCACGTCTCGGGCAAGATGCGCATGAACTTCATCCGCATCC
>DATMMH010000464.1:0-23601 GCA_035569855.1 Candidatus Dormiibacterota bacterium | reverse complement strand
CAAGGACGCGTAGGCCTCCAGCAGGCTGATGAAAATGGCGGCCAGAATGGATCCGCCCAGATTGCCCATGCCGCCCACGACCACCACGATGAAGGCGCGCAGCGTGAAGTCGGAGCCCATGGTCTGAGTGACCGCCGCCAGCGGCGCGAAGAGCACGCCCGAGGCGGCGGCCATGGCCGCGCCGATCGCGAAGACCCCGGTGTGGACCCAGGGGACCGGGATGCCCATCGCCCCCGCCATCACGCGGTCCTGCGTCGTGGCCCGGATCCAGATGCCGTACTTGCCGTACTTGAGGAACACGTACAGCGCGCCGATGATGGCCGCCGCCATCACCGCCGCGCCCACACGATACCAGGGGTACTGAAGGTAGAAGAGATCGAACTGGCCGGGGATGGGTTGGGGAATCACCCGGGCCGAGGGACCGAACTGCCACAGCGCGTACTTCTGGAGCACGAGCGAGACCCCGAAGGTCGCGAGGATGGTGGTCAGAGGGTCGCGCCCGATCAGCGGACGGAGCGTGGTGACCTGCAGCAGCGCTCCGAAGGAGGCGATGGTCAGCGCCGCGACCAGGAGCGCGATCGCAAAGCTGCCGGTGCTTGCGACGGTGATCGCGCCCACGAAGCCCCCGAGCATCACGAGATCCCCGTGGGCGAAGTTCACGACGTCCATGATGCCGAAGATCAGCGTGAGCCCGGAGGCGACCAGGGCCAGCACCATGCCGTTGACGAGGCCGTTGATGGTCTGGATGAGGATCTGGTCGAAGGGGAGCATCCTGCCTAGACCCCCAGGTACTGGTGGATGACCGACGGGTCCGCCCGGAGCTCGGCGGAAGGCGCATGGTGGCGCACCAGCCCCTTCTCCATGATGTAGCAGCGGTTGGAGGCGCCGAGAGTGAGGCCGACGTTCTGCTCGACGAGGAGGATGGCCACCCCCTCCTGATGCAGACGCTCGATGATGTCGCGGATCTGCGAGACCATCCGCGGCATCAGCCCTTCGGTCGGCTCGTCGAGCAGGATGATCTTGGGCTCGAGCATCATCGCCCGCGCGATGGCCAGCATCTGCTGCTCGCCCCCGGACAGGGTACCTCCCAGCTGATTGCGGCGCTCTTCGAGCACCGGGAAGCTGGCGTAGACCTTGTCGAGGAGCGCGGCCCGGCGCGCCTCCGTGACACCGGGGCGGTCGAGCCCGGTACGCAGGTTCTCGAGAACGGAGAGGAGACGGAAGATTCGCCGGTCCTCGGGCACGTAGGCGATGCCGAGATGGGCGACCCGGTGGGGAGCGAGGCCGGTGATGTCGCGATCCTCGAAGGTGATCCGTCCCTGCGAGGGCCGGACCAGACCCATGACGCTCTTCAGCGTGGTGCTTTTACCCACCCCGTTCCGTCCGAGCAGACCTACCACCTCACCCGGCTTCACCACGACCGAGATGCCGTGCAGGATGTGGCTCTTGCCGTAGTAGGCGTGGACCTCGGAGAGGTGCAGCATCAGCTCTTCAGATAGACTTCCTGCACACGCGCGTTGGCCTGGATCTCGGCCGGCGCTCCCTCGGCCAGAACCTCTCCGTAGTGGAACACCGTGACCCGGTCGGCCAGCCCCATCACCACCTCCATATCGTGCTCGACGATGAGGATCGTGAGATTGCTGGCGATCCGGCGGACCAGCTCGGCGGTGGCGTGGGTCTCGCTGACACTCATGCCCGCGGTCGGCTCGTCCAGGCACAGAAGCTCGGGCTCGGTGGCCAGCGCGATGGCGATCTCGAGATTTCGCTGCTCGCCGTGGGAGAGGTTGGCGGCCAGCTCGCTCTCCTTCTCGTGGAGCCCCACCGATCCGAGGGCGAAGCGCGCCCGCTCGAGGAGGTCGCGGTAGCTCTGGTGGTGCCGGAAGAGGCTCCAGCCGTGGTGGCGCGACTGGGCCGCGATGCGCGCGTTCTCCAGCACGGTCGCCCCCGGCAGGATGTTGGTGATCTGGTACGACCGCGCGATACCCTTGTGGGAGATCCGGTGGGGAGGCAAGCCCGCCACGTCCTCGCCATTCACGTAGATCTGGCCCCCGCTCGGGCGGAGCACCCCGGTGACGCAGTTGAAGAACGTGCTCTTGCCGGCCCCATTGGGGCCGATGATCGCGCGGATCTCGCCCCGGGGGATCGTGAGGCTGACGTTGTTGACGGCGGTGAGGCCCCCGAAGCGCATGGTCAGGCCCTCGGTGCGCAGCATGGGGGCCGTGCCCCCCCGGCCCGCGCGGGCCGGGGGAGCGGTGGCAGCTGGGTGATCCGCGGTCACGCGCTGAACTTGCAGGCGGCCGGTACCACGGTCTTCTCCTTGGGGACGAAATCGACGATCTTGAAGTTCATGTTGTCGAGCTCGAAGATGAACTCGTTCACGAACGCCTGGTGGTCCTCCTTCCGGAGCGTCTTGTCCCCCTGCGGGAAGTCGTCCGACTCCTTGACCTCCAGGCCCTCGAGCGCCTCGATCAGCTTCATGCTGTCCTCCCGGCCGCGGAACTTCGAGTTCACCATGCCGATCCTCAGCATGTTGATGCCCTCGTAGTTCGACTGCACGTAGCGGTCGGGCAGGGGCCCGCTCGGGTCGATGGCCTTCAGGCGGGTCTTGGCCTCCTCGAGGAACCTCTTGTGGTAGGGCGTGTTGAGCTTACCCTGTAGGACCGGCACGTAGCGGTCGACGCCCACGAATCCGTTGCCCTTGGCGCCGATGGCGGGCAGGCTCGACGAAACCGCGACGGCGCCGTCGCCCGCGATGCGCGCCTTCTTCGAGATCCCGAGATCGAAGCTCTGGGTCAAGAAGGAGATGCCCTGCTGCCCGAAGAATATCCCGCAGATGCCGTCGAAGTTGGGGGTGATCTTGGACAGGAACGCGGTCATGTCCGAGACGGACAGCGGGATGCCGGTGGCCCCCACGACTTCCCCGCCGTTCTTCTTGATGGCCTCGGCGTAGGCGTCTTTCGTCGACTGGCCCCACGCGTAGTCCGCGAAGGCGATGTGCCACTTCTTGCCCATCTTGTTGACGAGGTACGGGGCGATCGCCACCGCCTGGGAGGGCGCGAAGTCGAACGGCCGGAAGGTGTAGCGGCTGCACTTGCTGGTGGTGATCGTGGTGTCGAGGCACACCGTGATCATGTTCACGATCTTGTGCTCCTCGTACACCGGCATGCACGCGAGGCAGATGTTCGAGAGGTAGCCCCCGGCGTGCACGTCGATCTTGTCCTCGAGGATCAGCTTTTCGGTCTTGCGCCGGCCCACGTCCGGCTTGGACTCGTCGTCGGCGACCAGGAGCTCGAGGGGACGGCCGTTGATCCCGCCGGTCTTGTTGATGTGGTCGACCGCCATCTGCCCGCCGACGAGCGCGGTCTTGCCGCCGGGCGCCGCGGTGCCCGACAGCGGCTGGATCATGCCGAGCTTGAAGGGCTTGGCCTGCCCGAACGCGCTCCGCCACGGAGCGGGCACCAGCATCGAGGCGCCGAGGGCGCCCGCCGCGGCCGCGCTCAGGCCCATCAGCCGGCGGCGCGTGACCTTGCCGCGGTACCAGAAGTCCTTGGCCCACGCCTCGTTCATCCAGTTCTCGGTCATCGTCGGATCCTCCTCTGGCTCTGCGCTTGGTATCCTGTGATCCAGCCCGTCAGGGCCGGCGCTCGCCCGTCGCCTGGAGTGTCACCGCGAAGCAGGCGTGGTCCGTTCGTCTGGGTAGAATTTCAATTTCTGAAGTGCGGTTGGCCGGCCCCGCCATTCAACCTCGCTGGCCACCTCGCTGGGCTGGTGAGATTCACGGTTATATACACGAAAGCCCCGGCACCCGCAAGGGTGCAAGTACTCGGTCGAGCCGCCCGCGGCGCTGCGGGGCGGATGCGGCTAGGACGACAGGCCGGCGGCGCGGAGAGCCAGGCGGATGCGATGTCGCTCGTCGTCGGAGACGGGCGTGAGCGGAGGACGCACGTGCGCCGCGGGAATGCGACCCAGCAGGGCGAGCGCTTCCTTCATGCGATTGTGCATGTCCACGAACGGCGGCGCGTAGAAGACGCTCACCAGTGGCGCCATCCGGTCGTTGAGCCGGCGGGCCTCGTCGAGCCGGCCGGCCTGCACCGCCGCGAACAGGGCCGCCTGCAGATCGGCGACCACGCTGCCCATCCCGGAGATGCAGCCGTCGGCGCCGAGCAGGAACGTCGCCATCAGCGACATCGTGAACGCGGACATCATCGCCACCGGGCGACCGGCCCCGCGCAGGGCGCGCAGGTTCTTCTCGTACGCGACGATCTCGTTGGACCAATCCTTCACGCCCGCGATCGTCGGGATCTTGCACAGCTCGGCGAGCGTCTCCGGGCTGTAGCCGATGCCGGACGCGGGCGGGTACTCGAACACGATCAGGGGCAGGTCCACCGCGTCGGCGAGGGTCTGGAAGTGACGCAGCACCATGTCCGGCTTGGCCTGCGCGCCCCACATGAACAGGGTCGGGGGAAAGACCAGGAGCCCGGCCGCGCCGGCGGCCCGGGCATCCCGCGCCAGCTCGACCGCCTCGAGCGTCCCGTCGCAGTAGATACCGGTGACCACCGGGACTTTGCCCGCGACCTCGTCGAGGGCGATGGCGAGAGTGCGTTTGCGCTCCTCGCGGTCGAGCGAGGCCACCTCCGCGGCGTGCCCGTTGGCGACCAAGCCGGTGACCCCCGGCGCGTCCACCAGCCAGCGCAGATGCTTGCGGTAGGCCGGCCCGTCGATGGCCAGGTCCGCGGTGAAGGGGAGCAGGTTCGCGGGCATGCACCCGTGGAATCGCAGCCCGTTGATCATGGCCCCGACCTTACCACACTCGGGGGAGCCGGCGGACGAGGGGGCCGGCGGGATCGCTTCCGGGCGGGGACGATCACCAGCGCGCCACCTCGTCGGCCAGCTCCTTCGCGGACAGGACGCGCGCGTAGGCCCGCCGGACGATGTCGAGCGTCGCGCGCTGGATCTCCGGCCAAAGCGTGGCCACCGCGTCCTCCACCACGACCAGACGGTACTCCCGGTTGAACGCGCCGATCACGGTCGCGAGCACGCAGATGTCGGTCATGGTCCCGGTGATCACGACCGTGGTGACTCCGCGCGCCCGGAGCGCGCCGTCGAGCACGGTGCCGTTGAACCCGTCGTAGTAGTGCTTGCGCACCACCAGCTCGTCGGCATGCGGCGCGAGCTCCGGGATCACCGCCACGTTGTCCTCCCCCTCGAGGCAGGAGGACGAGGGCCGCCCGAAGCCGGTGGCCGCGCCCGCTGCGGCCGGCCGATGCTCGGGATGGAGCTCGCCGACCAGCAGCGGGGCGGCCGGCGAGTAGGTGAACTCGGTGAAGACGACGGGCAGGCCCTTCTCACGGAAGATCGCGAGCAGCTCCTGGATCCGTGGGACCACCTCCCGGGCGGGCGGCACCTCCATGGCCTGGCCCGGCTCGACGAAGGCCCGCTGCATGTCCACCACGAGGAGCGCGGTTCGCCCCGGCTCGAGCGGCAACGCGCGCCGGAACGCGTCCTCGCGGTCCATGCCTACCAGGCGGAGACCGAGAACGCGTTCGGAATGTGGCGGATTGCCTTCACCGCGCCTTCGTCGTTGAAGATGACGGAGACCACGTCGAAGCGGCAGGAGACCTGGCGCAGGCGCTTGAGCTTGAGGTAGCCGTGGGCCAGCTTGCCGAGCCGGTGCTGCTTGCGCGTGTTGACCGCGGCCTGAGGGGGATCGCCCTCCATGTCCCGTCGAGTCTTGACCTCGACGAAGACGAGGGTCTTGCCCTCTTTCGCCACGAGGTCGATCTCTCCCGCGCGGGTGCGGACGTTGCGCTCCAGGATCGCGAAGCCGCTGCGGGCGAGGAAACGGGCGGCCTCTTCTTCTCCTCTCTCTCCGGTGACTTTCCGAGTATCGGTCGGCACGTGTACTACTCCTTGGCCAGCACAAGATCGCTCATCGTGAATCCGCGAACAGCACCATCTGACTCCAGATCCCCGCGAAGCTCCGGCGGTGGAGCGGACAGGGGCCGTGCCGCTCGAGCGCGTCCCGGTGCTCCGGGGTCGCGTAGCCCTTGTGGCGGCCGAAGCCGTAGACCGGGAAGTCGCGGTCGGCCGCTTCCATGATCCGGTCCCGCGTGACCTTGGCGATGATCGATGCCGCCGCCACGGAGGCCGACCGCCGATCGCCCTCGACCAGATTTCGCTGCGGGCACCGGAGTCCGGGCACCGCCACGAAGTCGGTGATCACCAGCTCCGGTTCCACCCTGAGCGCCGCCAGGGCCTGCCCCATCGCCAGCCGTGTCGCCTCCAAGATGTTGATCCGGTCGATCGTGATGTGATCCACCACCCCGACCCCCACGCCGCGCGCGCTCCCGCGAATGATCTCGAACAGCCGCTGCCGCTCCTCCGGGAGCAGCCGCTTCGAGTCGTCCACGCCATCGATCCGTACGCCCGGCTCCAGCACCACCGCCGCCGCCACCACCGGCCCCGCCAGCGGCCCGCGGCCGGCCTCGTCCACCCCGGCCAGACACCGCACGCCTCGCCGCCACGCGGCGTTCTCGAAGCGATACGGGGCCCCGCCCGCCACGCTCGGGTCTTAGCCCGACTGCTCGCCCGAGGTGGGAACCACCGCCACCCGCTTTTCCTTCAGCCGCGCCGCCTTGCCGACGAGCTCGCGGAGGTAGTAGAGCTTCGAGCGCCGCACCGTCGCGCGCTTCGTCACCTGGATCTTGTCGATGCGCGGGGAGTGCAGCGGGAACGTGCGCTCCACGCCGACCCCGTAGGAGATGCGCCGCACCGTGAACGAGGCGCCGGTGCCGCCGCCGCGCTTGCGGATCACCACCCCCTCGAACGCCTGGAGGCGCTCCTTCTCTCCCTCCACCACCTTGACCATCACCTTGACGGTGTCTCCGGGCCGGAACCCGCCCCGGTCCTTCTTGAGATCTCCCGCCTCGACGATTCGGATCGCTTCCATGATCTGACGCTCCTCGCTCGATGAGTTAGTCCAGGTAATCAGCCGGCGTCCGTCCCTGCCGGAAGCCGTCCGTCCATTTCTGCTCTTCCGGGGTGAGATCCGCCGTCTCCAGTAGATCGGGCCGCCGCTGCCACGTCCGCCAGAGCGACATCACCCGCCGCCACCGGGCGACGCGGCCGTGATCGCCGGAGAGCAGCACCTCGGGCACCCGCGCGCCCCGGAAGCTCTCAGGCCGTGTGTACTGCGGGTGCTCGAGGAGCCCGCGCGCGAAGGAGTCACGCGCCGGCGCCTCCTCGTCCCCCAGCACGCCGGGCAGGAGACGGGTCACCGCGTCCGCCACCACCAGTGCGGCCGGCTCGCCGCCGGTCAACACGTAGTCGCCGATCGAGACCTCCTCGTCCACCAGCTGCTCGCCGACCCGCTCGTCCACGCCTTCGTAGCGTCCGCACAGGAGGATCAGATGCGGTCGGCGTACCAGCTCGCGCGCGACCTCCTGGCTGAAGCGCCGCCCGGCCGGACCAAGGAGGATCACCCGCGCGTCCGCCCCGGCGGGCTTGAGGGCCTCGATGGCCGCGGCGAGCGGCTCGGGCTTGAGAATCATGCCACCGCCGCCGCCGAACGGCGGCTCGTCCGTCACCCGATGCCGCCCCGTCGCGTGCTCGCGCAGGTCGTGGACAGAGATCTCCACGAGCCCGCGGCTGCGCGCCCGGCCCAGGATGGACTCGGCGAGCGGACCCTCGAGCATCGCGGGGAAGAGGGTGACGATGTCGATCCTCACAGCTCGAGCAGCCCTTCCGGCGGGTCGATGACGATCCGACGATCCGCCACGCTCACCTCCACCACGATCTCCGCCACGGCCGGGATCAGACGCTGGCGTGTCCCGTCGTCGACCACCCACAGATCCTGCGCGCCGCTCTCCACCCGCACGAAGTGGCCCACCGGCCGCCCGTCGCGCGTCTGCACCACCGCGCCCTCGAGCTGCCATGGATAGAACTGCCCCTCACCGAGGGGCAAGACCTCGTTCCGTCCCACCGCGAGGAGCCGTCCCTGGAACCGCCGCGCTTCCTCCGGCGAGTCGACGCCTTCCATCCGGATGAACGCGGTCTCTCCGTCGAAGCGCGACGAGGCGATGCGGCACGGCTCCCGCCGGTCCTGATCGGGCTCCCACAGCGTGCAGCGCTCGAGCCCTTCGAAGCGCTCGCGGGGCCGATCGGTCAGCGGGCGCACCTTCACCTCGCCGCGAAGCCCGTAGGGCCGCAGCACCTCTCCGATGGCCACGAGAGGCGCGTCCTCCATCCCGGCGCTACGCCTTCGGGGCCGCCGCCGCCGCTCGCGCGAGCAGGTTCTTCACCGTGTTGGAGGGCTGGGCGCCCTTCTTGATCCACTCCTGCGCGCGATCTACCGCGATCTTGAGGGTGGGCGGATCGGTGAGCGGGTTGTAGTGCCCGAGCACCTCGATGAACTTCCCGTCTCGCGCCGCGCGCGAGTCAGCCACCACGACGCGATAGGCCGGCTTCCGCGTCGTTCCCGTCCGTCTCAACCTGATGTGCACCGCCACTGGTTCACCTCTCTCGTTGGTTGTCGTGCCGTGATTGCTCAGCGAGGCAGGAAGGGCAGCGAGCCCTTGAGCTTGCCCATGCGTCCCTCCATCTGCTTGAGCCCCTTCATCATCTTCCTGAGCTGGGCGTACTGCTTGAGAAGCCGGTTCACCTCGGACACGCTGGTGCCGCTCCCCCGCGAGATGCGGGCCCGCCGGCTGCCGTTGATGACCGACGGATCGCGCCGCTCCCCGGGCGTCATGGAGCCGATGATCGCCTCGAAGCGATGGAGCTCCTGCTCTTCACCCTTGAGCTCCTTGGGCAGGCCCTTGCCGCCCTTGAAGAACGGCACCATCTCGAGCAGCTGCCCGAGCGGGCCCATGGAGCGAAGCTGCTTGAGCTGCGCGGCGAAGTCTTCCAGCGTGAAGGTGTCGTCGCGGATCTTCTGGGCCAGCGCCTCCGCCTGGTCGGCGTCCACGGTGGCCTGGGCCTTCTCCACCAGCGAGAGCACGTCGCCCATGCCGAGGATCCGCTGGGCGAGGCGGTCGGGATGGAACGGCTCGAGCGCGTCGGTCTTCTCGCCCACGCCCACGAAGGCGATGGGCCGGCCGGTGACCTCGCGCACCGAGAGGGCGGCGCCGCCCCGCGCGTCGCCGTCCATCTTGGTGAGCACGACCGCGTCGATGCCGATCGCGGCGTTGAACTTGTCGGCCACCGTGACCGCGTCCTGGCCGGTCATGGCGTCCACCACCAGCAGCACGTGGTGGGGCCCCACCGCCTTCCGGATGACCCGCAGCTCGTCCAGCATCTCCTCGTCGATGTGCAGGCGTCCCGCCGTATCGAGGATCAGCGGGGAGAGGCCGCGCCGCGCGGCCTCGTCGCGCGCCGCCGCGCAGATGTCGACCGGTCGCTGGTCGGCCTCGCCCACCACCGGGATCGAGAGCTGGGCCCCGAGCGTTTTGAGCTGATCGATGGCGGCCGGCCGGTAGACGTCCGCAGCGGCCAGCAGCGGGTGCTGGCCCTGCTTCTGGAAGTGGCGGGCGAGCTTGGCGGCGCTGGTCGTCTTGCCCGAGCCCTGCAGCCCGACCAGCATGATCACGGTGGGCGGATGCGGCGCCATGGCCAGCCGGTGCGCGGAGCCGCCGAGCAGCTCCACCAGTTCGTCCCGGACGACCTTGACCACCTGCTGCCCCGGGGTCAACGATTGCAGCACGTCCTGCCCCACCGCCTTGACGCGGACCCGTTCGATGAAGGTCTTGACGACCTTGAAGTTGACGTCGGCCTCCAGCAGGGCCACGCGCACTTCGCGCAGCGCCTCCTGGATGTTCTCCTCCGTCAGCCGGCCGAATCCACGGAGCCGGTCGAGGATTCCGGTCAGGCGACTGGTCAGGCTGTCGAGCATCGCGTTACCACCAGGCGGAGAGTTTCTGGAAACGCTAAAGGATACTGACGAGGATCTGAAAAGTCAAGCCCGATTCACTACTTCCGAAGCACTCCTCAAGGCGGCGACCGCCGCTCCCGGATCGGGGGCCCCGAAGATGGAGGAGCCGGCGACCAGCACCGTCGCCCCGGCCTGGGCCAGGAGTGGGGCGTTGGACGCCTTGACGCCCCCGTCCACGGAGACCAGAACGTCTCTGCCGGCCAGCAGCGCGCACGTCCGGCGGATCTTCTCGTAGGCGGTGGGAATGAACGACTGACCCCCGAACCCCGGGTTCACCGACATCACCAGCACGAGGTCGAGGTCGTCGAGCACGTACTGGAGCACCTCGGGTGGGGTCGATGGATTGAGGGCCACCCCGGCCCGGGCGCCGGCCTCCCGGATCTGGCTGAGCGCCCGCTGGAGGTGGGTGCAGGCCTCCGCGTGCACCGTGACAAAGTCCGCGCCGGCCTTGACGTAGGTGTCGGTCCAGCGCTCGGGCTCCTCGATCATCAGGTGCACGTCCAGCGGGAGCCGGGTCCGCTTCCGGATGGATTCGATCACCGGCGGGCCGATCGTGAGGTTCGGCACGAAGTGACCGTCCATGACGTCCACGTGTAGCTGGTCGGCCCCGCCCGCCTCCACGCGGCCTATGGCGTCGCCGAGGGCCGCGAAGTCGGCGGAGAGAATGCTCGGCGCGATCCGCATGATGAGACGACCTTACCCCAAACCCCCGAGGGTGGCAAAGGCGCGTGTCGGCACGATCACGTCCCCGCGCCGCCGCGGGTCAGGCGCACCGCGGTGAAGCCGTCGGTGCCGTGCACGTGGGGCAGGCAGCGGATCATCCCGCCCGTGTCGGCGGCCACCGGGAAGTCGGCGGGCGGGTCGAGCCGCCACTCGTGATGCTCTCCGAGGAAGGCCTGCACGACCGCGTCGTTTTCCTCCGGCTCGAGCGAGCAGGTGGCGTAGACGAGCCGGCCGCCGGGCTTCACCAGCGCCGCCGCCGCCCCCAGGATGCCGCGCTGCTTCTCGGCGAGGCGGCCCAGATCGGCCTCCTCGCGCTTCCACTTCACGTCGGGATTGCGGCGCAGCACCCCCAGGTTCGAGCACGGCGCGTCGACCAGCGCGCGGTCGCAGCGGCCCTTCCAGCGGCCGCCCACCGAGGCGACGCCGCCCACGTGCGCCTCGACGATGTCGACGCCGAGCCGCGCCGCCGCCTGCGACAGCAGCCGGAGCCGCGCCGCGTTGGGATCCAGGGCGACGATGCGCCCGCGGTTGCCCATGAGCTGCGCGAGGTGCGTGGTCTTGGTCCCGGGCGCGGCGCACACGTCCGCCACCAGGTCCCCCGGCTGCGGGTCGAGCAGGCGCGCGATCAGCATCGAGGCCTCGTCCTGCACCGAGCACCAGCCCGCCGCGAAGGCGGCCCACCGCCCGATCAACCCGCGCCGGAGCGTCAGCCCCTCGGGAGCGAGCGCGGTGGGGTCGGTGTCGGCCAGCTCTTCTTCGCGCAGCCTCCGGGCCAGGTCCTCGCGAGAGATGCGCAGCGTGTTGGCCCGGATGGTCATCGGGGGGCGCTCGTTCAGGGCGGCCATGAGCCGGTCGGCCGCCTCCGCGCCGTAGCGGGCGATCCAGCGCGCGGCCATCCAGTCGGGAAACGACCAGCGGACCGCCGCGGCCTCGACGGGCACCGCGGGCAAGCGCGGGGGCTGAGTCTCCCGGGTGAAGGACCGCAGCACCGCGTTGACGAATTCCGCGGGGCCCGGCACGCGGGACTTGAGCCGGGCCGCGCTCACCGCTTCGTCCACCGCCGCCCAGCGCGGCACCCGATCGAGAAAGACGAGCTGGTAGACGGTGAGGCGCAGCAGCGCGCGCACCCACGGATCGAGCTTGCCGAGCGGGCGATTGAGATGGGGCGTGAGCCGCCAGTCGAGGTGCCGCCGCCAGCGCAGCGTGCCGTAGACGATCTCGGTACAGAGCGCGGCGTCGCGCGGGTCGAGGCGGGCCCGCTCCAGCGCGTGCTCCAGCGCGATGTCGGCGAAGGCCCGATCGCGCTCGACCCGCATCAGGATGTGGAGCGCCTCGTAGCGCGCCTGGGAGATCGGGCCCGCCTTCAGCACCGGGCTCATTTCACCAGCTCGTCGACGCGGGCAGGCGGGCCGAGGCGCGCGCCCCGCAGGAAATCCGGCCAGGACACCGCCTTGCGATTCTCCGGCTGCACCTCGACGGGGAGAAGGAAGCCCTCTCCGGTGGCGATCGCGACCGGGTCGCCGGGGGCGGACCCCGGGAGGGCGACGAGGGTGCCCGGCGGAGCCGGTGCGGGGTGTGCCACCGCGGTGGCACGCCAGATCAGCAGTCGCCCGGCCGGCGTCATCACGGCCGCGCCGGGCCATGGGTTGCAGCCGCGGATCCGGTCGACGAGGTGGCGCGCCGGATCGCCCAGGCGGAGCCAGCCGTCTTCTTTCTTGAGGCGTGGCGCGAGCGTGACGAGCGTGGCGTCCTGGGGAAGCCGCGGCAGCGAGTCGATCCGGGCGAGGGTCTCGAGCAGGACCCGGGCTCCGATGGCGGCGAGCCGTGACGCGAGCTCGCCCGCCGTCTCGCCCGGGCCGATCGCGGTCGCCTCGCGGAGCAGCAGGTCGCCAGTATCCATGCCGGGGTCCATCTGGAACGTGGTGATTCCGGTCTCCCGCTCACCCCGCATGATCGCCCAGGCGATGGGTGCGGCGCCCCGATAGCGCGGCAGCAGCGAGGCGTGCACGTTGATGGAACCGCGAGTCGGCACGTCCAGCACGGCCTTGGGCAAGATCTGCCCGAACGCGACTACCACCGCGACGTCGGCCCGGTACTCGGCGAGGCGCTCCGGCCAGCCCGGATCGCGCAGTCGCTCAGGCTGCAGCACGGGAACCGAGGCCTCGAGCGCCCGGCGCTTCACGAGCGACGGCGTGAGCGCGCGGCCCCGCCCGGCCGGCCGATCGGGCTGGGTGACGACGGCCACCACGTGGTGCTGCGTCAGGAGGGCCTCCAGGGTCGGCAGGGCGAAGGCGGGCGTGCCGTAGAACAGGACACGCAGCCGCGAGGTGCTAGAGGGCGAAGGCGTGGTTCGACTTCTCCTTCGGGAAGCCTTCCTTCTGGATCTTCTTCTTGATCCGGTCGCGAGTCACCGGCGGGAGGCGGTCGATGAACAGGATGCCGTCGAGATGATCCAACTCGTGCTGGACGATCCGGGCCTTCAGGCCGCTCGCCTCGAACGAGACCGGCTGGCCGTCCGCGTCGATCGCGGAGACCTGAAGGCTCTTGCTCCGCTCGACCTCGGCGAAGATCCCGGGCAGGGAGAGACAGCCTTCTTCTTCCCGGATCGTGCCGCTCCGGCTCTCGATGACCGGGTTGATCAGGGTCTGGACGCCTCCCTTGCCGTCGTCCATCACCAGGATCCGGTGCGGCAGGCCCACCTGGGGCGCGGCGAGGCCGATTCCCACCTGATGCCACATCGTCTCGGTCATGTCGGTGATGATCCGCTTGATCTCGGGCGTGATCTCGCGCACCGGTGCGGCCACCTGCCGCAGAACCGGGTCGCCGTACAGTCTCACCGCCAGCACTGCCACGGGGCTCTTCTCCTCTCGGGTCTTCGATGCCTCAACCGTTCGACTGCGGATCCATCTCTACTTCTATCATACCGGCCGAGCCCCGTCGTCGCCCGAGAAGCGGCGCCAGCGCCGGCGCCAGGAGACCGGGCAGATCGACGGGGCCCTTGACCACGAAGCGCCAGCGCCGCCTCCGGGCCGCGGTCGACGCTGACGATCCGACCGGCGCGGGCGGGTACACCGTGAGGCCGCCGATGCCCCGCAGGGCGGCGGCGCACTCATCGGCCAGCGCGTGGGCTCGCGCTTCCTCGCGGGCGCGCGCGCCGATCTCGCAGAGCCGGCGGAAGGGCGGGTAGCCGAGCTCGGAGCGAAACCGCACCTCCTCCACGTAGAAGCTCGCGCGATCCTGGGCCTGCACGCTCCGGATCGCGTAGTGCTCCGGATGCTGGGTCTGGACGATGACGCGCCCGTCCGTCGCCACCGCTTCCGCCGCCTCCCACAGGAGCCGCCAGGCCCGCTCCCCCGCGCGGAAGTCCGGTACCCGCAGGAGCCCGTCCAGCGCGACGATCCCGACCGCGCCGAGCGAGCGAGCGGGCATCGCCCGCAGCAGGGCCGGCGTCCCGATCACCACCTGGGCCTCGAGGTTCTGGCGCGAGACGGTGAGGCGCGGGAAGCGGCGCACCACCGAGACCTGTACCCGCTCGGCGTCCCAGCCGAACGGGGAGAGCCGGTGCCCGCCGCAGCCGGGGCAGTGATCGGGAGTCGGGTCGGTGCGGGCGCACAGCGGGCAGCGCAGCTCTCGCCGGTCCCGGGACAGCGCCAGCGCCACTCCGCATTCGGGACAGCGGAGGCTGGTGCCGCACTCCTCGCAGGCGAGCGCGGCGGTGCGGCGGCTGACGATCAGCGCGGTGCGACGTCCCCGGCGCGCCGAGTCCTCAATGGCGCGCGTCAACGGCAGGGTCAGCGGGTGGTTTCTGAGTATGCCCCGCGTATCCGCGGTGATGATCTCGGGCCACGCCGCGACGGTCGCTTCCGGGCGCAGGATCTGCCGGTTCTCTGCCCGCCACCACGTCTCGACCGACGGGGTCGCGGAGAGCAGCAGCAGGCGACTGCCGTCGAGCGCCGCGCGCTTGCCCAGCAGATCGCGCGAATGCAGGCGCGGCGCGCCCGGCGGCTTGTGGGCCGGATCGTGCTCGTCGAGCAGCACCAGCGTGGTGGGCGGCGGCAGCGGGGCGAGCAGCGCCGAGCGCGTGCCGACCACGACGCGGCTGCGGCCGCGCGAGGCCGCGAACCAGGCGCGCCGTCGCTCCGCCTCGGAGACCCCGCTGTCGAGCCGAGCCGCGTCGAGCCGCCGCGCCCACCGCGCGACCGCCTCGCGATCCGGCGCGATCACGAGCGCGGCGCCGGACTCGCGCTCCAGGCATTCCGCGAGCCGGGCGTCGCGCTCCTGATCCGTCCAGAGCTCGGGTGGTCGAGACGGAGCGCCGGCCGGCTCGGCGGGGGGCGACACCGTCTCGGCCGCGCCCGGCCGCGGTGGAGGTGGCAGCAGCGAGAGCAGGGTGGATCCCCACGAGGACAGGCTCTCGTCGGCGGCCCAGCGCCCGAGCTCGAGGGCGGCGGCGGAGAGCACCGGGACCGGCTCGACCGCTCGCTGCACCGGCTTCAGCCCGGCGGGGTCTCCGTCGCGGAGAGCGACCACGACGCCGACCCGCCCGCGGCCCTGGAGCGGGGCGGCGACGCGCTGTCCGCGCTCGAGGGTGAGGCCGGCCGGGACGAGGTAGGAGAACGCGCGGTCGAGGGGAATGTCGAAGACGACGTCAGCGATCACGCACCGCCGCCCGCAAGCCGATCGTACTCGCGGCGGGCCAGCTTGAGATCGTCCCAGGCCATGCGCTTGAACTCCTGCCCGGGATTGCGCAGCAGAAACGCCGGGTGAAACGTGGGCACCAGCACGCTCGCCCGGTAGCGGTAGGTCTTTCCGCGCAGCCGCGTGATGCCCTCCTTGGTGCCGATCAAGGTCTGCGCCGCGAAGTTGCCCAGGGCCAGGATCACGTGCGGGCGGACCGTGTCGATCTGGGCGATCAGGAACGGGCTGCAGGCGGCGACCTCGTCCGGCTCCGGGTTGCGGTTGCGCTCGGGCCGGCACTTGACCACGTTGGCGATGTAGCAGTCGCGCTCGCGATCGAAGCCGACCGAGGCGAGCATCCGGGTGAGGAGCTGGCCGGCGCGCCCGACGAACGGCACCCCCTGCTTGTCTTCCTCCTCGCCCGGCCCCTCGCCGACCACCATGAGCCGGGCCCGCGCGTGGCCGGAGCCGAAGGCGACGTTCGTCCGGCTCTTGCAGAGCTTGCAGAGCTGGCAGCCCTGGCGCGCCCGCTCCTGCTCTCGCAACGCGTCGGCGGGATCGGGGAAGGGGACGGTGGCGAGGACGATGTCGCGCAGGCCGAGATCGCGGTGATGGCGGAGCGTCTCCGCGAGACCGTGAAGAGTCTCCGCCACCGTCTCGCGCGGGTCGTCCATCGCGCTAGTGCGCGGCGGGTTTGGAGGTCCGGGAGCGATCGGCGGCGCGCAGGCCCAGCGCCCGATCGAGGATCGCGTTCGCCACGTCGAGCTTGCTCATCTTGGGCAGCTCCACCGCCCCGCCCCAGCGATCGAGGAGCGTGACCTGGTTGTCGTCCGAGTCGAAGCCGATGCCCTTCACGCTCACGTCGTTGGCCACCAGCATGTCCACGCCCTTGCTCTCGAGCTTCGCGGCCGCGTTCGCCCGCACGTCGTTGGTCTCGGCCGCGAAGCCCACCAGGAAGGCGCGACCCTTGCGGGCGGCCAGCTCCTTCAGGATGTCGGGATTGGGCGCGAGCTCGAGGGTCAGTCCCTCGTCCTTCCGGGACTTGATCTTGCTCGCGCTCGGGCGCCGGGCGCGGTAGTCGGCCACCGCGGCTGCCTTGATGACGAGGGTGGCGCGCTCGAGGTGCTGGAGCGCGGCCTCGCGCATCTCCTCCGCGGTCTGCACCGGCACGTAGACCGCCCCCGCGGGCGGGGTGAGCGTGGTCGGCCCCGAGATCAGGATCACCTCGGCCCCGCGTCGGAGCGCGGCGGTCGCCACCGCCTGGCCCATCTTCCCCGACGACCGGTTCGAGATGTAGCGCACCGGGTCGATGGGCTCGCGGGTGGGGCCCGAGGTGACGAGCACGCGCTCGCCGACGAGGTCGCGGCGAGGGGCGAGGAGCCGCTCCAGCGCCTCGAGGATCGTCTCCACCTCGGGCAGTCGCCCGCGGCCCGAGAGGCCGGAGGCGAGCGCGCCCGCGTCGGGCTCCAGCACCGTGACGCCGCGTTCTCGGAGCGTCGCCACGTTCGCGGTCACCGCCGCGTGATCCCACATGCCGCCGTCCATCGCGGGGACCAACAGCACCGGGCATCGAGCGGCCAGCAGCAGCGTGGTCAGGAAGTCGTCCGCCATGCCGTGGGCGGCCTTGGCCAGGAGATTCGCGGTGGCGGGGGCGACGACCAGGGCGCGCGCCCGCTCGGCCAGCGCCACGTGCTCGACCGCGTCCGGGCTCTGAGGATCGAAGAGGTCGGAGAGCACCGGACGGCCGGAGAGGGTGCGGAAGGTGAGCGCCCCCACGAAGCGCTCCGCGTGCGCGGTGGTGACCACCGTCACCCGGGCGCCTCGCCGCGTCAGCTCGCGCAGCAGGTAGACCGCCTTGTAGGCGGCGATGCTGCCGGTGACGCCGAGGATCAGCTCCTGGTCTGCGAGGGGCACGGGCCGATGGGTTCCTAGGCCTTGGGGTCGGCCTCTTCCTTGACGCGGTAGCCCACGCGCGACTCGGCGATCTCTTCCAGGGCGGTGCTGGTGGGCTTCTTGTGTCGGGTCTCCACCTGGGCCTTGGCGCCGCGGTTGAGCTGGCGGGCGCGCTTGGCGGCCAGCACCACGAGCATGTAGCGGTTCGAGACATTGTCGAGGGACTTTTCCAGGGACGGGAACGACATCACGCGGGTACCTCCATGTCGGGGAATCGCAGGGTGAGTCGACTCGTGCGGCAGCGCTCGGCCTGGATGACGGTGGCGAGCTGGTCTACCGCGTCCTTCACGTCGCGGTTGATGATCAGGTAGTCGTACTGACGCCAGGCCGCGATCTCCTCGCGCGCCCGACTGAGTCGTCGCGCGATGTCGCCGGGGGAATCGCTGTTGCGCTCGCGCAGCCGTGCCTCGAGCTCCGCCATCGACGGCGCCATGACGAACACCGAGACCGCCTCCGGGTAGCGCTGGCGGAGCTGCCGGGCCCCGTGGGTGTCGATGTCCAGCAGCACGTCGAGCCCGCGGCCGAGCGCGGACTCGAGCGCCTTGGCCGGCGTGCCGTAGAAGTGGCCGTGCACCTCGGCCCACTCCGCGAACTCGTCCCGGCCGCGCATGGCGGTGAACTGCCCCTCGGTGACGAAGAAGAAATCGGCGCCGTCCTTCTCGCCCGGGCGTGGCACCCGGGTGGTGTAGGAGACCGAGTAGTAGAGATCGGGCACGAGCGAGCGCACCTCGTGGCAGAGCGTGGTCTTGCCCGCCCCCGACGGGGCCGACACCACCACCAGCGTTCCGCGGCGCTTGATCAGTTGCACGGGCTACTCGAGATTCTGTACCTGCTCGCGCATCTTCTCGATCGTGGATTTGGCCGCGATCACCGCCTGGGAGATCTCCAGGTCGTCCGCCTTGGATCCGATCGTGTTGACCTCGCGGTGGATCTCCTGGATCAGGAAGTCGAGGGTCCGGCCCACCGGGCCGTCGGCGACCAGGAGCGCGGTGAGCTGCGTGAGGTGCGCGCGGAGCCTGGTCAGCTCCTCGCTGACGTCGCTCTTGTCCGCCCACACCGCCACTTCGGTCGCGAGACGCCCCTGGTCGATCTCGGCGCCTGCTAGCATGGCCTGCATGCGCTCGCGCAGCCGGATCGCCCGGCGCTCCACCGCGGCGGGCGCGCGCTCGGCCACCGTGTCCACGTACCCGGCCAGCACCGATCCGAGCCCGGCCAGCTCCTGGGCGAGGGCGGCGCCTTCCGTCTCCCGACGCTGCACGAGCTCCGCGAGCGCGTCGCTCAGCGCCCGCTCGAGCAGCGGCCACGCCTCCTCGGGAGCGAGCGGCGCCTGCTCCTCACGGGTCAGGACGCCGGACTGCCCCATCACCCATCCGAGTGACGGGCCGTCCGCCAGGTCGAGGGCTTCCGCCAGCCGGCGCGCGGCATCGGTGTACTCGCGAGCCTGGGCGAGATTGACGGTGAGCGGATTGAGTAGGCCGCCCTCGGGGCCGTTCACCGCGACAGCCGCGTCGACCCGGCCGCGCTGCACTGCCGCCTGGATCAGTCGGCGGGCGTCGGCCTCGAAGCTGCCCAGCACGCGCGGCAGCTTGAGGGAGACGTCGAGATGGCGGTGATTGACCGACTTGCACTCCACCGTGACGATGCTTCGTGCTCCGGCCGCTTCCGCCCGTCCGTACCCGGTCATGCTGCGGATCATTGATGCCTCAGGAGGAGTCTCGGGTGAGGTCGGATGGACGAGAAGTCGGGCGCTGCCATCACTGGACGATAGCCCAAAAAACCTTATGTGTCAATGTCTTTGGGCCAACCAGACGTTGACAGTCGAGCCCGCCGGCGTGTAGCATGCCCCCCAGTTTCCAAGGAGGGCTCGCATGGCGGCGTGGTCGGAAGCGGGGTGGGGGCGCCGGCCTTTCCTCAAGACCGTGGTACTCGCGACGGGGTCGGCCGCGGGCGGCTCCTGGGCTCGGCTGGCCGGGGCGCAGGGCCTCAAAGCCATCTCGGCCTCGCACAGCGTCTCGACGGTC
Source organism: Candidatus Dormiibacterota bacterium (assembly GCA_035569855.1). Lineage (GTDB taxonomy): Bacteria > Methylomirabilota > Methylomirabilia > Rokubacteriales > CSP1-6 > CAMLFJ01. The sequence continues at coordinate 4,299 of DATMMH010000464.1, read as the reverse complement.
GTCTACGGCCAGCACCTGGTCGCCGCGCAGAAGAAGTTCTTCGAGGAGGAAGGGGTCAGGACCCCGGACTTCGTGGTGCCGGGCGGCGGCGCCAAGGTGGTGCAGGCGCTCGCGGCGGGCCAGGTACTCTTCGCCCTCGGCGACTCCAATCACCCGCTCAAGATCACCGAGAAGGGCAAGGACGCGCTGATGCTCTTCGCTACCGACAGGCGCTGCTCCTACGCCAACGTGGTGGTGCGAAAGGAGCTGTGGGACCGCGGCGTGAAGACGGTGGAGGCCCTCGCCGACCCGAAGCTGGTCGGCCGCAAGGCGGTCGTGGCGGCCACCGCGGTCGGCTCCGGCACCTACGTCTACGGCGTCTACGTGCTGCAGAACCTCAAGGCGGCCGACGGCCGGCCGGTCAACGAGCACGTGGAGTGGGTGGGGGGCGGGGCCTCCACCACGATGCTCGGCGGGCTCAAGGCCCGCAAGTTCGACGCGATCATGGCGGTGCCGGAGTGGCAGTCGGCGGCGGTGGAGGAAGGCTTCGGCAAGCCGCTCTACGATATCCAGGACGAGAAGGCGTGGAACCGCGTCTTCGGCGGGCCCATCCCGGTCACGGTGGGCTACGCCCTGAAGGAGACCATCGAGAAGTCGCCCGATCTCGTCCAGGCCTACGTCAACGCGTGCTACCGCGCCCAGCAGTGGATTCACCGGGCGAAGGACGACGAGGTGACCGATCTCCTCTGGAAGCCGTACATGGACGCCTTCAAGCGCGAGGTGGTGCTCGAGTCGGTGCGCTACTACCGGACGATCTTCGACTGGGACTTCGTCATCGAGGAGAAGGACTACGAGCGCGGGATGAAGGTGTGGGTACCCCTGGCGGTCGACAAGCCGATCCCTTACGCGAAGGCGGTCGACATGAGCTTCGTGAAGAAGGCGCAGGCGAAGTACAAGTAGCCGCCCGGTGGTGGCGCCGCGCGTCCGCGTCTCGATCCGCAGCCTCTCGAAGACCTTCGGCCAGGGTCCTCGAGAGGTCCCGGCCGTCTCCGACGTCTCCTTCGACGTCCACGAGCGCGAGTTCGTCGCCATCGTGGGACCGTCCGGCTGCGGCAAGTCCACCATCCTCAACATGGTCGGCGGCCTCGTCACGCCGTCGGCCGGGGAGATCGTGGTGGACGGGCAGACGGTGCACGGAGCGCCGCCGCCCACGGTCGGCTACGTGTTCCAGAAGGACACCGTCTTTCCCTGGCGCACCGTGGAGGACAACGTCGCGCTCGGGCTCGAGTACCGCAAGGTGGCCCCCGCCCAGCGGGCCGCGCGCGTGCGCGAGGCCATCGCGCTGGCCGGGCTGCAGGGGTTCGAGGACGCGTTTCCCGCCACCCTCTCGGGGGGCATGCGGCAGCGGGTGGCCTTGATGCGCACCCTGGTGGTGGATCCCCAGATCCTCCTGATGGACGAGCCCTTCGGCGCGCTCGACACCCACACCAAGCTCAACCTGCACGCCGAGCTGCTCAGCCTGTGGCACGCCAAGCAGCAGACGGTGATCTTCGTCACCCACGACCTCTCGGAGGCCATCACCCTCGCCGACCGGATCGTGGTGATGACGCGACGACCCGGCCGCATCAAGCTGCTCTACGACGTCAAGCTGCCGCGTCCGCGCGACGTCATCCGTATCCGCGAGAGCGACGAGTACCTCCGGGAATACGGCGAGGTCTGGCACGCCCTCGGCGAAGAATTCCGGCCGGCGTGACACTCGGCATGAGAAGAGACCGGCTCACGATCCTCTTCTGGCAGCTGCTGATCCTGGTCACGGCGCTGGCCGCCTGGCAGTACCTCACCGGCATCAAGGCGATCTCCCGGACGCCGGGCCTGTACTGGATCGACCCGTTCTTCATCAGCCGACCCTCCGCGATCGCGGAGCGCTTCGTGTACCTCATGTCGCCCCGTGTGCGCCTCACCGTCTGGCAGATGGCGCTCTCGACCGTGCAGTCCACCGTGTGGGGCTTCCTCGTCGGCATCTCCACCGGGTTCCTGGCCGGTCTCGTGCTCGGGCGCGGCGACCGGCTCGCCCGGGTCTTCGAGCCCTACATCGTGGCGTTCAACTCGCTCCCGCGCATCGCGCTGGTGCCGTTGATCACGATGATCTTCGGATTCGGCCTGCTCGCCAAGATCGTGCTCGCGTGGAGCATCGTGTTCTTCATCGTCTTCTTCAACACCTTCCAGGGGACGCGGAGCGTGGACGCCGACCTGGTTCACTCCGCGCGGTTCCTGGGGGCGAGCGAGCGGCAGATCATGACCAGCGTCATCGTTCCCTCCGCGCTCGCCTGGACCTTCGCCTCGCTGACGCCCTCCATCTCCTTCGCCCTGATCGGGGTGGTGGTGGGCGAGTTCATCGGCGGCGAGTCGGGGGGCGGGCTCGGCTACCTCATCATCCAGTCGCTCGGGACCCTGAACGCGGCCGACATGATGGTGGCCCTGTTCGTGCTGGGCGCCATCGGCATCGTCATGGCCCTCGGGATCCGGCAGGTCGAGGCCCGCCTGCTGCGCTGGCGGCCGGAGTATCAGAAGCGCTGAGCCGGGCCGGGCTCAGTGGAGCTGGTAGGCGGTCAGCTCTTCCTCGTAGTCGCCGTCTGCGGTGGCGAAGCCGCGCACCTTGACCCAGCCTCGGACGTCGGGCGAGTACCAGAATTCGTGGTGGGCCCCGCTCTCGACCTCGCGCCGCACGACCTTGAAGGTCTTGAACGTCCCGGCCGGGGTCTTGAGATCCTCGACGGTCTCCACGAACCATACGCTCGTGAGGGTGTAGCGCTTCTCCTGCTCGCCGTAGTCGATCCAGGTGACCGTCGCCGACCAGGACTTGCTCACCAGCAGCGGCCACTGCCAGTCCTCCGGCGGCGAGGCGAGGCGTACCGTCCGGTCTCCCACCGTCTTGCCCAGGTAGCCGAGCTGCCTCGTGTACCAGTTGTGGGCCTGGCCAGCGTCCACCTCGTAGCCCTCACGCCCGGCGAAGGTGCCCTCGCGCAATACCTTGCGGGTCACCTTATAGGCGCCGTCGCGCCCCCGGCCCTGGTAGCTCCAGGAATCGCCCACCGACCACGTCGGGCGCTCCGCCAGCTGCACGCGGGATGTGCCCGTGCCCCCGCAGCCGCCGACGAGCAGGATGGCGGCCAGGAGGCCTGCGAGCCGTGACCAGCCGGGTTGCCAGGACGCGAGTCTCACCCGAAAAGCATACCCCACTTGACAGTCCCGACCGCCAGTCCTAGAGTCGCGCCAGTCGTCCACCGGCCCGCTCCCGGGAGTTACCAATGAGGCTGACTCCGCTCGCCGGGCAGGCAATTCCTACCGTCGTCGTTCTCCTGCTCGCTCACCACGGGGAGGATCCATGGCCACCTTACTGATCAACGGCAAGTCCTACACCGTCGACTCGGCCCCGGACACCCCCCTGCTGTGGGTGATTCGCGAGCGCCTGCAGCTCACCGGCACCAAGTTCGGCTGCGGCGTCGCCCAGTGCGGGGCCTGCACCGTTCATCTGGACGGCGCCGCGGTGCGATCCTGCCAGATCCCGGTCTCCCAGGCGGTCGGCAAGAAGATCACCACGATCGAGGGGCTTCACCCGCAGGGGCGGCACCCCCTGCAGGTCGCCTGGATCGCCGAGCAGGTCCCTCAGTGCGGTTACTGCCAGTCGGGCCAGATCATGCAGGCCGCCGCGCTGCTGGCCCGGACGCCGAACCCCTCCGACGACGAGATCGTCGCCGCCATGTCCGGCAACATCTGCCGGTGCGCCACCTACCTCCGGATCAAGCGCGCGATCAAGCGCGTCGCGCAGGGGGCCTAGCCATGACGACCAGGATCAATCGCCGCGACTTCCTCAAGGCCGGCGCGGTCGCAGGCGCCGGGCTCACATTGCGCTTCGCACTCCCCGGCCTGGGTCCGACCGATGCGGCCGCCGCCTCCGCCTGGGATCCCAACACCTCGCTCACCATCACGCCGGACGGGCTCGTGACGGTGCACATCGCCAAGGCCGAGATGGGGCAGGGGGTCGGCACCGCGCTGGCCCAGGTCGTGGCCGAGGAGCTGGAGGCGGACTGGAAGGACATCCGCATCGACTACCCGACCAACGATCCCAAGTACGGCCTCATGATCACCGGCGGCAGCTGGAGCGTGAACTGGACGTTCGACACGCTCTCCCGCGCCGGCGCGGCCGCCCGCATGATGCTCGTGGACGCGGCCGCGAAGCGCTGGCAGGTGCCCGCCTCCGAGTGCATCGCCGCGCGGAGCACCGTCCGCCACCTGATCACCGGCCGGTCCATCTCCTAC
>DATMMH010000463.1:0-2631 GCA_035569855.1 Candidatus Dormiibacterota bacterium | reverse complement strand
GGCAAGCAGACCATCCGAGAGAAAGATCACCAGGCGAATCGTGGCCAGCTCTACGGCAAGACGGTGATCGATCCGAAGTATCCGTTCCCGATCATGAAGCCGATCGAGTACGTGGACCCGACCAAGTTCATGGACTAGACGTGCTGGCCCGCCGGGTGGGCGGCGGGGCGGGGGGGATGCCCGGTGAGTGGTTCACCGAACAAGGGCATCCCCCCCGCCCCGCCGCCCACCCGGCGACCCGCTCGTCTCGACCATGAGCGCGACCGGGTCCACGTACGTCAGGGTCGACCACCGGACGCCCGCCCCCTAGATGCCGGATCTGTCGTTTGTCTTTGCGCAGAGCTTGAGCGGCCTGACCGCGGCGATGTTTCTCTTCCTGATCGCGTCGGGGCTCTCGCTGATCTTCGGCGTGCTGCGGGTGCTGAATTTCGCGCACGGCACCTTCTATATGCTGGGGGCCTACAGCGCCTTCCAGCTCGTGCAGTGGATCGGGGTCGGGCCGGGTCGCTTCTGGCTCGCCGCGCTCGGGGCGGCCACCGCGGTCGCGATCCTGGGCGGCGTGATCGAGCACTTCCTCTTCCGGCATCTCTACGGAAAGGAGGAGCTCTATCAGCTCCTGTTCACCTACGCCCTGGTGCTGATCCTGAGCGACACCGCGAAGATCATCTGGGGGACGCAGCAGAAATCGGTGAGCCGGCCGGCGGAGCTGACCGGGGCCTTCCACGTCTTCGGCGCCACCGTGCCCCACTACAACTTGTTCATCCTGTTGCTGGGCCCGGCCATCGCGCTCAGCTTCTGGTTCGTGCTGCAGCGCACGCGGGCCGGCCGCTTCATCCGCGCGGCCGCGCTGGACCGCGAGACCCTGGGCGCGCTCGGGGTCAACGTGGACGGCCTCTACACCTGGGTGTTCGTGATCGCCTCCTTCCTGGGCGGGCTGGGTGGCGCCCTGATCGCGCCGATGCGGGCCACCGTGCCCGGCATGGACACCGACGTCATCGTGGAGGCGTTCGTGGTGGTGGTGATCGGCGGCCTCGGCTCCTTCTGGGGGACGTTCCTCGGCGCGGTCATCTACGGCCAGGTGCTCTCCTTCGGCATCCTCTTCTTCCCGCGGTTCTCGATCTTCGCGGTGTTCGCGCTGATGGCCACCGTGCTCATCATCCGCCCCTGGGGCCTCCTGGGCCGCCCGCTCAAGTAGCCCGTGCGCCTCTCCCGCATCCCCTGGGGCCCGCTCGTCCTGGTGGCCGCGCTATTCGTGCCGGCGCAGGCCTCGCGCTTCTACACGTTCCTGGCCAACGACGTGGTCATCTGGGCGCTCTTCGCCACCAGCCTCAACGTGCTGGTGGGCTACACCGGGCTCGTCTCCTTCGGCCACGCCGCCTATTTCGGCATCGGGGCCTACGCCACCGGGCTGCTCATGAAGAAGCTCGGCGTCTCGTTCCTGCTCGCCTTCCCCGCCGGGGGCGTGACGGCCGGCCTGTGCGCGCTCGTCTTCGGCTTCTTCTGCGTGCGCCTGACCCGGATCTATTTCGCGATGCTCACGCTCGCCTTCGCCCAGATCGTGTGGGCCATCTGCTTCAAGTGGAACGAGGTGACCGGCGGCGAGCAGGGCATGCCCGAGATCCCCTACCCGAGCTTCGACTGGGTGGACCGGGTCGCGGGCGTGCTCCCGTTCGTAGGCGGCTACCGCACCTCCGACTACTACTACTTCACGTGCGTACTCCTGGTCGCGGCCTGCCTGTGGATCCTGCGGCGCATCGTGGGCTCCCCGTTCGGACGCATGCTGACCACGATTCGCGAGAACGCGGAGCGGGCCGAGTTCATCGGGGTCAACGTGCGCCGCTACGAGCTGGCCGCCTTCGTGATCGCGGGCGTCTTCGCGGGCCTGGCCGGCGGTCTGTTCGGTATCTTCAACCGCGGCGTGTTCCCGGACTTCGCCTACTGGACCAAGTCCTCCGAGGTGCTGATCATGACGCTGCTCGGCGGCATGGGGACGTTCTACGGTCCCGCGGTCGGAGCCCTGGTGCTGATCTGGCTCAACCAGCAGATCGTCTCCTACACCGAGTACTGGCCGCTGATCCTCGGCACGATCCTCGTGATCCTGCTCTTCGTCTTCCCGGGCGGCATCGGCGGCGCGGTCACCGCGCTCTGGCGCCGGCTCCAGCGGGGGGCGGCCCGTGCTTGAGGTCCGCGACGTCCGCAAGAGCTTCGACGGCTTCCAGGCGGTGGGCGGGGTCTCCTTCACGGTGCCGCGCGGCTCGATCAGCGCGATCATCGGCCCCAACGGGGCCGGGAAGACCACGCTGTTCAACCTGATCACCGGGCACCTGCAGCCCGACGACGGTCGGGTGGTCTTCAAGGAGCGCGACGTCACCGGCATCGCGCCGCACGATCTCTGCCGCCTCGGAATGGGTCGCTCGTTCCAGCGCACCAACATCTTCCCGCGGCTCACCGTGTACGAGAACATCCAGGCCGCCTACCTCTCCCACCGCGGACGCGGCTTCAACCTGTTCACGCCGGTGGAGCGCCTCTACCGCCCGGAGACCGAGGCGCTCCTGCAGTCGGTCGGGCTCCTCGAGAAAGCCGCGGAGGTCTCGGGATTTCTCTCCCACGGCAACCAGAAGCAGCTCGAGC
>DATMMH010000462.1:0-5559 GCA_035569855.1 Candidatus Dormiibacterota bacterium | reverse complement strand
CGCGGCACCGCGCTGGACGAACCCGCCCACGCAGCCGTCCTCCATCGAGACGTAGCCGGCGGGGCCCACCAGGTTGGCCTGCTTGAGCCTGAGCCCGCGCAGGTCGCGGCTGTCGTCGGCGAAGCCCAAGTAGGTCCAGTGCAGCTCCATCCCCCCCGTCCCCTTGGGCAGGACCTGACGCACCGCGATCGAGTTGTAGATCTGCTGTACCACCAGGTTCGGGAACACGGTGAGGATCTGGAGCTTGACCCCGTCGCCGAACTCGTCCACCGCGTCGAGCAGGCTCGGGTCGGCGAGCCGGTAGCCGTCCTTCTCCGAGCGGATGCCCTGCTCGCGATAGGCGGTGCTGACCGCGTCGTCGGCCCGGTCGATCGTGTAGCTCGCGTGGTGGCCGCCGTCGGGGCTGACCACGATGCCGCCGGACTGGGTGAGGCGGGTGATGCGAAAGGTGCCGAAGAAGGCGTGGAGCAGGCTCGCGTGATACGTGTCCTTGACGTTCTCGACGTAGAGCTTCCAGTTGTTGGGCAGCGCCTGGACGAAGCGGCCGAGCACCTGGACCGGCCGGCCGAGCACGCGGCGCAGCCGGCCCAGGATCTCCTCGCCCAGGTACTGCTCGATGGGCGGCGCGTCCGCGGAGAGGCTCGCGAACACCAGGCCGCAGAGGGTCGTGGTGTGGAGCTTCCGCGGGCCGTGATCCGCCTTGCAGAACGACGCGGGCATGCCGCCGCGGCCGTGCGAGCCCTTCTCGAACGCGATGCCGACCAGGTCGCCCTGGAGGTCGTAGGTCCAGGCGTGGTAGACGCACTGGAAGTGCTTGCCGGTCGCGCCGCAATCGTCGAGCGCGATCAGCGCCCCCCGATGGGCGCACCGGTTCTCGAACGCGTGGATCCGGCCGTCCTCCCCGCGCACCACGACGACCGGCATCTCCCCCACGAACGTGGTGCGGTAGTCACCCGGCCGCGCCAGATCCGATTCGAGACAGACGTAGTTCCAGGTCGGGCCCTCGAAGACGCGGCGCAGCTCGGCCTGGTAGTTGGCCTCGTCCTGGTAGACCCAGTACGGCACCCGGGTGAGCGTGTCGCCCGGCCACGAACGCGCCGACATCGCGAGGCTCATGGCGCGGTCAGGTGCCGGAGGTCTTGAGCGTCTGCAAGATCTCGTCGGCGCTCAGCAGGTCGAGCGGGTTGTCCATGACCTTCACGAACCTGACCGTCCCCGTCTTGTCGATGATGAAGAACGCCCGCTTCGCGTAGCGGTAGATCGGGCTCGCCTCGTTCGTTTCCATCGCGGCGTAGGTGGGGAGCATCTGGCGGCGAAAATCGGAGAGGAGGAGCTGCTTGCTCGACATCTTGTCCTTCCACGCGGCGAGGGCGAGGAAGTGGTCGGTGCTGATGCCCACGACCTGGGCACCTGCGGCCTCGAACTGCGGCAGCGCCGCCTCGAAGCCGAGGAGCTCCTTGGTTCACGTGGGGGTGAACGCGGCGATGAAGGTGTAGAGCACCACCGGGCCCTTGGCGGTGAGGTCGGAGAGCTTGACCGGCTTGCCGTCGGGACCGGCCAGCGAGAAGTCGGGAGCCTTCTGCCCGGCCTCCAGGGCGGCCGCCGGATTGGCGAGCGCCAGGGCGACGACGAGGGTGGCGAGCAATCGGCTCATGTGCGGATCCTCCTTGGAGGAGCTTACTTCTTCAGCCGGACCTCTTCCAGTGGCGCGGACCAGGGGTAGAAATCGATCAGCATGAGCGCCGGGTCCGCCACCCGCGAGCCCACCCCGCTCGGCCAGATGTACTCCATGATCGGCGAGAAGCGCGCGCGCTCGTGGACGAGACGCTGGATCTGGTGCAGCAGCGCCTCGCGCTTGCTCCGGTCCAGCTCCCGGCCCTGCTGCTTGTAGAGCGCGTCCACGTCGGGATAGCCGCCGTAGGCGAAGGCCCCGTCGGTGGGCACGGTCTCCGCCATCCGCGAGGCGGCATTGCCGTACACCGCGTTGATACAGACGCACAGCCCGTGGAGCTTCTTCGTCGCCAGCGCGGCGTAGAAGGCGGCGCGCTCCATCGTCCGGATCCGCACCTTGATGCCCACCGCGCCCAGATAGCCGCCGACCGCCTCGCCCATCGAGGAGTACGGCGGCCACGGATAGAGATCGCCCGCGTCGAAGCCGTTCGGATAGCCCGCGTCGGCGAGCAGCTGCTTCGCCCGGCCGGGGTTGTAGGGATAGGGCTCGATCGGCAGCGCGAACTCGAACTTGAGCGGGATCACGTTCCCGGTGGGCCGGGACGCCCCGAGCGTCTCCGCTTCGCTGAGAGCCTGGCGGTCGATCGCGTGGTTCGCCGCGAGACGCACCCGTTGGTCGTGCCACGGAGATTTCGGATCCCACTGATCGAAGAAGTCCACGTAGAACGTGCCGATGCCGCCGGAGAACGCAAGCTTGAACGCGGGATCGCGCTTGATCTCCTGGGCCTGCGGGGCGTCGAGCAGGTACGCGAGATCGACCTCGCCCCGCTTCAGCATCGCCGCGCGCGTGGTCGCCTCCAGCACGCTCTTGTAGACGAGCCGCTTGACCGAGGGCGTCTTGCGCCAGTAGCCCTCGAAGGCCTCCATGACGAGCTCGACCCCCGGAGTGTGGCTCACGAACTTGTACGGCCCGAGGCCCACCGGGCTCTTGCGGAAGCCGTCCGGGCCCACTTGCTCCATGTACTTCTTCGGCACGATCCAGCCTGCACCGGTCGCGAACGTGCCGTAGAAGGTCATGAAGTCCGGCCAGGGCTCGTGCAGGTAGAAGCGGACCCGGTACGGGCCCGCGATCTCGACGTCACGGACCTTGTCCTGGAGGATCTTGGCTCCCTTGGCCCGGTGGAAGCTGAACTTGACGTCCTCGGCGGTAAACGGGTCGCCGTTGTGGAACTTCAGGCCCTCGCGCAGCTTGAACTCGTAGACGCGTTGGTCCGGGCTCACCTTCCAGGACTCGGCGAGACTCGGCGCGAGCATCCGGCCCGGCATCGGCTTCACGAGGGCGTCGTGCATGGCGTAGAGCACCCAGAACGGGGTGAGCACGCCCACCACCTCGGCGGGATCGAACCAGCCCGGGGAGAGCGTCACGTAGAGCGCCCAGCGCATCTCCCCTTCCGGCCGCGCCTGGGCCGCCGCGTCCTCGACGCTCCGGCCCGCGAGGAGGGCGATCAGCGACAGCGCACCGCCCAAGGCCAGCCTCCGCAAGCGGCTCACCCGTCGGGCTCCGCGCGCCTAGCTTCGGCGGAGCTTCGGGTCCCACGCATCGCGCAGGGTATCGCCGAAGAGATTGAAGCCGAGCACGGCCAGGCTGATCGCCAGGCCCGGGAAGAGGGCGAGCCACGGCGCCTGCTCCATGAACGCGCGCCCGGTGCTGCTGAGCATCAAGCCCCAGGACGGCGTGGGCGGCTGGGTGCCCAGACCCAGGAAGGAGAGCGTGGCCTCGATCAGGATCGCGTTGCCGAGCCAGATCGAGGCGATGACCAGGATCGGCGCGGTCACGTTGGGCAGGATGTGGCTCAGGATGATGCGCGGGTGGCGGCAGCCGATGGCCTGGGCCGCCTCCACGTACCGGTTCTGCTTGGCGGAGAGCACCGCGCCGCGGACGATGCGCGAGTTGCCCGGGATGATCACGAGCGCGATCGCGAGCATCGCGTTGGTGGTGTTGGGCCGTAGCACCGACACGATCGCCAGGGCCAGGACCAGGCCCGGGATCGCCTGGATGCCGTCCATCAACCGCTGCAGCACCAGATCGGTCCGCCCTTCGCAGTAGCCGCAGAGCAAGCCGATGATCATGCCCGCGACGGTTCCGATCCCCACCGCGAGCAGCCCGACCCACAGCGAGATCCGGGTCCCGTGGACGACGCGGCTCAGCACGTCGCGGCCGATGTCGTCGGTGCCGAACGGATGCTCCCAGCTGGGCGCGGCCAGCCGGATCTCCGGCTGCGCGGCGAGCGGATCGTAGGGCGCCAGCACGTCGGCAAGGATCGCGGTGAGCACCAGCACCGCGATCAGGGCCGCGGAGACCGCCCCGAGCGGCTTCCGGCGGATCGTCGCCCACAGGGCGCGGGCCCGACCGAGCTCGACCGTCGCCTCGCCCTCGAACGCGGCCTCGCGGGCGTTCACCAGGGCCATCGCCGACCTTCCCGCGAAGGCGCGCTCACTGATACCGGATCCGCGGATCGAGCCACGCGTAGGTCATGTCCACGAACAGGTTCAGGGCGACCAGGGTGCCCGCGACCAGCATCACGTTGGTCTGCACCACCGGATAGTCGCGGAACATGATCGCCTCCACCGTGAGCCGGCCCATCCCGGGCAGCGCGAAGATGGTCTCCACCACGAAGGTGCCGGCCAGGAGCACGCCGAGCTGCCCGCCCACGATGGTCACCACCGGGATCAGCGCGTTCTTCAGCGCGTGCTTGTAGACCACGATCCGGCCCTCGAGCCCCTTGGCCCAGGCGGTGCGCACGTAGTCTTCGCGCAGAACTTCGAGAACGGTCGAACGAGTCATTCGCATCGTCGCGGCGGAGAGGCGGAAGCCGAGCACCGCCGCGGGCAGGAGGAACTGCTCCAGATTGCGCAGCGGCGACTCCCAGAAGCTCACGTAGCCGATCGCGGGGATCCAGTGGAACCAGATCGCGGCGAACGTGATGACCAGGGTCCCCAGCCAGAAGTCGGGCAGCGAGAGGCCGGAGACCGCCACCACGCGGCCGATGTAGTCCGAGGGCGTGTCCTGGCGGGTGGCCGAGAGCACGCCGATCGGCACCGCGATGACGAGTCCCAGCACCATCGCGAGGGCGGCCAGCTCGAGCGTGACCGGGATCGCCTTGCCCAGGCTCACCGCGATGGGCTCGCCGGTGAAGATGGAGTCGCCGGGATGGAAGCTCACCAGCTGCCAGAGCCACAAGAGGTATTGCTGGTAGTACGGCAGGTCGAGCCGCAGGTCGTGCCGGATCTTGGCCAGCTCGCGCTCGCCGATGTTGCCGGACTCGCCCATCAGCGCGGTGAGCGCGTCGCCCGGCATGACCCGCATGAGGCCGAACACGATCAGCGACGACAGCAGCAGGACCGGGATCGCGAGGAAGAGCCGGCGGGCCACGTACTTGTACATGGGACGGCGCGCTCCGCCGCGCTCCGCTACTTATCCAGCCACACCCGGGCGATCGCCGGCGAGCCGTAGCCGTCGGTGCGCCGGAGCGCACCCGCGGCTCCGTTCCGCACGAACGGCTGGAAGACGAGGAACCCGTTGTCGTACGGCATCCACATCCGCAGCACCTGGTCGAACTCCCGATCGACGATCTTCTTGGTGATCACCCGCTGCTCGGCCCGCTCCGGGGTCTGGCGCAGCTTGGTGGTCAGCTCGTCGATCACCGGATCGTTCACCCGGAAGAAGTTCTTCGTGGATTTCGAGTGCATGTACTGGTAGGTCCGCTCGTCGAGGCCCACCGCGTGGCCCGACTGGAAGCCCCACGCCATGCCGTCCCACTTGCTCTCGGCGTAGCGGCCGTAGTACGTCGTGTAGTCGAGCTTGGTGATCTTGACGTCGACGTTGAG
>DATMMH010000461.1:0-6271 GCA_035569855.1 Candidatus Dormiibacterota bacterium | reverse complement strand
CTCAAGGAGACCATCGATGATGGCTCCCGCGCTCTTCGTCGTCAAGGCCACGATCGCCCCGGAGCTCGAGGAGGCCTTCAACCGGTGGTACGACTCGGTGCGCTCACGTGAGGCCGCGCAGGTGCCGGGCTGTCTCGCGATGCGCCGCTACGCCGCGATCCCGCTCGACAGCCCGCACGCCGGCTCCGAGCCGTGGCAATACATGGTCTGCTACGAGTTCGACTCGGAGGAGTCGCTCCGCGCCTTCGTCGTCTCGGACACGCTGCGGGCCATGACGAAGGACTACGATTCCCGGTTCGGCGGCGGGAAGCGCGCGCGCCTCGCCTACCGGCAGATCTACCCCTGACGCGCCCGCGGGCGGCGCGATCAGGCGGGCGTCGACGGAGGCTCCGGGCGAGTGAACGGGGAGGGTTGGGCCAGCAGCTGGCGCACCTTCTCGACGAGCGCCTCCGGGGTGAAGGGTTTCGCGATGAACGGGAACCCGGAGGTCGTGACCTCCGCGACCTTGTAGGCCGACATCAGGAGGACCTTGGTCCAGGGGCTCACGCTCTGGATCCGGCGCCCCAGGTCGGTGCCCCGCATGAGCGGCATCACCACGTCGGTCAGCAGCAGGTGCACGGCCTGCTGGGTGGCGATCCGCAGCGCCTGCTGCGGGTCGCCGGTGTCCAGGACGGTGTAGCCCTTGGCGGCCAGCATGCCCCGCACCACCGCGCGAATGTCGGCCTCGTCATCGACCACGAGCACGATCTCCATGCGAATCTCCCAGCGACGGATCCGGGTCCGGCTACTTCAGCGCGTACGGGTTGATCGGGGTCCCCACCGCCCGCGTGACGGGCAGCGGCGGCGCCACGAGGAGGAAGGCGTAGCGGCCGTCGGCCGCGCAGTCGGCGGCCAGGTCTTCCAGAAAAAAGATCTCGCCCAGGGTGAGGCCCATGTTCGGGATCGCCACGACGTGGAACGGATTGCGAAAGCCCGCGATCTCCGACGGGCGCACCTCCACCGCGTAGTTGTCGCAGCCGATCGCCGCGATCTGCTTGGCGTGCAGCCACGGCGCGGTGTGCACCGAAACGCCCGGGAACGGATCGAGGTCGTAGTGCCGCCAGTCGTTCTTGTCCAGATAGCGTGACATGTGGCCCGTGCGGACCAGCAGGATGTCGCCGGGCAGCACCTCGACGCGCTCCGCGGCCGCGGTGGCTTCCAGATCGGCCACCGTGATCGCGTAGCCCGGCTCCAGCGCGCGCACGCCCTTGTGTCGGGCCACGTCGAGCAGGACGCCGCGCCCGGCGAGCTTGCTCTTGGTCTTGTCGATGCTGTTCTTGGCCGCGCCGCTGCTGGTGACGAGTGCCGCGTCGTAGCCGTTGTACATCTGCCCCTGGTAGAAGATGTGGGCGAGGCTGTCCCACTGGGTGACGCATTGGAGCGGCATGACGATCCAGTCGTCGGAGCCGCCGTAGCCCTCCGCGGCCTTGACCTCGGCGGCCGTCTTCGGGGCGTCGCCGCCGTCGCGGAACATGGTGTGGATGGGATTGAAGCGCTGGCGCGTGCCGCTCTGGGGGCCGTTGCGCTCGAGCGGGACGCCGAGGGCGAAGACCTTGCCCGCGGTGGCGAGCCGGCACGCGGCCGCGACGCGCTCCGGCGTGATGTAGTTGAGGGTGCCGATCTCGTCGTCCGGTCCCCACCGGCCCCAGTTCCGCACCTGGAGCGCGATCTTCCGCAGCGCCTCCTCGCTCACGCGATCACCTCAGCCCCGCAGCGCGGGCATCACTTCGTGGGTGAGGATCCGCAGACTCCGCGTCTCCAGCTCCGGAGGGATGCGGCCTCCCGGATTCACCTCGACCACGACGCCGTCGAGCTGGAGCTGCTCGCGAAGCTCGGTGATGCGCTCGACGACGCCCGCCGCGGTGCCGAACGCGACCTTCCGCGCGAGCATGTCGTCGTAGGAGAGGCCGGCCATCCGCTGCGCCTGCAGCTGGCGCCGGTCCGCGGGTCCGGCGCCCGCGCGCCCCACCGCCTGACGGGCCAGCTCGGTCTGGCGGGCGAAGAACGCGGTGAGGCTCTCGCGCGGCTCCTCCCGGGCGCCCGCCGCGGTGGGCGAGGCGTAGACCGGGATGCGCAGATAGACGCTGGGATCGCCCGGGTGGCCGGCGTCGCGCCAGGCCCGGCGATACGGCACGAGCTGCGCCTGCAGGTCGGTGATCTCGGTGGACCGGAGCCCGATGAAGATGGGCAGGCCGAGCCGGCCGGCGGCGGGAAAGGTCTCGTCGCTGGTGGCCGCCATGCGGATCGGGGGGTGGGGCACCTGGACCGGCCGCGGCGCCACCGTCGCGTTCTCGACGCGATAGAACTCGCCCGCGTAGCTGAACGGCTCGCCCTTCCAGGCCTCCCGCACGATATCGAGGGCCTCGCGGAAGCGCGCCTGGCTCTCCGCGTAGGCCACCCCGTAGGTGTCGTAGGTACGCACCACGCCGCTGCGCCCGATGCCGAACTCGAAGCGCCCATCGCTGATGTGATCGACGGTCGCGACCTCCTCGGCGATGCGCAGCGGATGGTTCAGGGGGAGGACCTGGACCGCGGTGCCGATCCGCACCCGGCGCGTGCGGGCCGCGATCGCGCTGGCCACCTGGAGCGAGGCGGAGATGACCGAGCGCGACGGAGTGAAGTGGATCTCGCCCAGCCAGACGCAGTCGATGCCCCACGCCTCCGCCCGATCGGCCGTCTCGAAGACGTCACGGAAGGCCGCGGCCTGGGTCGCGCCCTGACGCAGCTCCTCGACGAAGATCCCGAAGTGCACGGCGGTGATAGTGGCCCGCCGGGCGTGGCGTCGTCAAGGACCGTCGTTTCCGCCCGGAGTGCGGTAGCATACCGGCGCCATGAGACGAGGACGTCTGATTGGCCTGATCGCGGTGGTGACGCTCGCCGCTCTCGGCTACGGGGGCTATCTCTGGTGGCAGAGCCTCCGTCGCGTCGCCACCGACGACGCGTACGTGGAAGGCAACATCGTCATCATCAGCGCCAAGGTCGCGGGGCACGTCGCCGAGGTCCACATGGACGACAACCGCGCGGTCAAGGCCGGCGACCTGCTCCTCCGCATCGACCCGCGCGACTACGTGGCCCGGCGCGACCAGGCCCGCGCCGCGGTCGCGGTCGCGCTGGCCAGCCACCAGGCCACCCGCTCGGAGACGGAGCTGACGCGCGAGACCACCACCGCCCAGGCCGCGGAGGCGAGCGCCACGCTCGAGTCGGCGCGGGTCTCCGAGCAGGCGGCGGAGTCGGCGGTGCTGGAGACGCGGGCCACCGTCGAGGCCAAGCGTGCCGCGATGGCGGCGATGACCGCGGAGGTGACGGGGGCCCAGAGCACGACGCGCCAGAACGCGCGAGAGATGGAGCGCATGCGCAAGCTGCTCGCGGGCGGGTTCGTGGCCCAGCGCGACTTCGATCAGGCGGAGATGGCCGCGGGCACCTCGGCGGCCACGCTCGAGGCCACGCAGCGGCGCCTCACCCAGGCCGAGAAGGAGGTCCAGCAGGCCGAGGCGGCGGTGGCCAGCCGGGTGCTGGCGGTGAGCCAGGCCCGCCAGCGGATCAACGAGGCCCGGGCGGCGCTCGCGCGGGCGGAGAGCCAGCGTCGGCAGGTCACCGTGAAGGAGGCCGAGATGGAGCGGGCCGAGGCCAACCTGAGCCAGGCCCGGGCCGATCTCTCCTTCGCGGAGCTGCAGCTCTCGCACACCGAGGTCCGCGCCCCCGTCGACGGCGTGATTTCCAAGAAGACGGTGGAGCCCGGGCAGGTGGTGCAGATGGGCCAGCCCCTGTTCGCCATCGTGCCGCTGCAGTCGGTGTGGGTGGTCGCCAACTTCAAGGAGACGCAGCTCGCGCGCGTGAAGCCGGGCATGCCCGCCCAGGTGGAGATCGACACCTTCCCGGGCCGCGTCTTCAACGGCACGGTGGATTCGCTCAGCGCGGGCACCGGGGCGCGCTTCTCGCTACTGCCGCCCGAGAACGCCACCGGCAATTGGGTGAAGGTCGTCCAGCGCATTCCGGTGAAGATCCGGCTGGACGCCCGCGAGTTCGGCAATCCCCACACGCTGCGGGCCGGGATGTCGGCGTACGTCGTCATCCACGTGAAGTAGCGCGGAGCCGACGGCGTGACGGCGGCGGGCACTCCCCTGGACGGCTCGGTCTCCCCGGGCCGCAAGTGGGCCATCACGCTGTCGGTGATGGTGGTGGCCTTCATGCAGGTGCTCGACACCAGCGTGACCAACGTGGTGCTGCCGCACCTGCAGGGCTCGCTCTCCGCCGGGCTCGAGGAGGTTTCGTGGATCATCACCTCCTACCTGGCCGCGAACGCCATCATCATCCCCGCCACCGGGTGGCTCGCCGGCGTGATGGGGCGCAAGCGCTTCTTCCTGGTCTGCTGCGTGCTCTTCACGGTGAGCTCGGTCCTCTCCGGGATGGCGCCGAATCTCACCTTCCTGATCGTGGCGCGCATCCTCCAGGGGATCGGGGGCGGGCCGATCATCCCGCTCTCCCAGGCCATCCTCTGGGAGATCTTCCCCCTCGGGCAGCGGGGGCTGGCGATGGCGGTGTGGGGCATCGGTTTCATGATGGGGCCGATCATCGGGCCGACGCTCGGCGGCTACATCGCCGACAACTGGTCCTGGCGGTGGATCTTCTACATCAACCTGCCGGTCGGCCTCCTCGGCTTCTTCATGGCGAGCGCCTGCCTCTTCGATCCGTCGTATCTGAAGAAGCCGTCGCGGGTGGACTGGCCCGGTCTCGTCCTGATGGTCCTCGGCTTCGGTTGCCTCCAGCTCTTCCTCGACCGAGGCGAGCGCGAGGACTGGTTCGACTCCGCCCTGATCGTCACGCTCGCGATCGTCGCGGGCCTCGCGCTGGTGGGCTTCCTCCTCCGCGAGCTCATGGCGAAGGATCCCATCCTGGATCTGGCCGTGTTCACCGACCGGAACTTCGCCTTCGGCGCCACCTTCATCGCGCTGATCGGCCTCGGCATGTTCTCGAGCATGGTGCTGCTGGCTCTCTACGCCCAGAAGCTGCTCGGCTACGACGCGCTCACCTCCGGGCTCGTGCTCGCCCCCGGCGGCATCGGCAACATGTTCTCGCTCATCCTGTGCGGACGGCTGGTGACGCGGGTGGACCAGCGCCTACTGCTGACCTTCGGCTGCCTGGTGAACGCGATCAGCCTCTACATGATGTCGAACCTCACGCTCGGGATGGACTACTGGACGCTGACCCTGCCCCGCGTGATCCAGGGCTTCGCGCTCGGCTTCATCTTCGTGCCGCTGTCCACCCTGACCCTGGCCACGATCCGCCGGGACAGGCTGGTCAACGCGACCTCGGCCTACAACGTGCTGCGCAACCTGGGGGGCAGCGTGGGCATCGCGCTGGCGACCACGTTCCTCGCGCAGCGCAGCCAGTTCCACCAGCACAACCTGGTGAGCCACGTCACGGTGTGGGACGCTCCGACCCAGGCGCGGCTCGGGCAGTGGACGAGCCACTTCCTGGCGCAGGGTAGCGACACGTTCACCGCGCAGCGCCAGGCCCTGGCCATGCTCTATCAGGACGCGGTGGGGCAGGCTCAGGTCCTGGCCTACGCGGACGACTTCTGGCTGCTCGCGATCCTCTTCTCGGTGGTGCCGCTCTTCCTGCCGCTGATGCGACGGGTGCGGACCGAGCCGGCCTCGTCGAGCACGGAATCCGAAGGCGGCCGCGTGCCGCCGCTGCCGGCTCCCGTCGACTAGCCCCGGGCTAGTCGCGGGTCGCGCCGCTGTAGCCGCGCTGCCCCATGCACCGCTTGCACTGCTTGGGCTCGGCCTTCGAGCTCACCAGGGCTTCCTGAAGCCGGGCGAGATGCCTGGAGCCGGGCCGAGATAGATGCGGCGACCGATCGCCAGTGGTGGTACGGTCTGGGCATGCCGCCGACCACGAGCCACGGAGATCATCGGATGCGCGCACACGAGAGATTGCTCGGAGTCCTGCTCGTCCTGCTGGTCGTTCTAACACTTGGGCCAACGCTGGGCGGCGCCCCACCCGGACGGGCCCAGACCCGGACGGATCCGACGAAGCTGCTGATCGGTCACTGGGACGGTGAGACCCAGACCCCGAGCGGAGTCTACGACCGGACGCTCATCATCAAGTCGGTCGAGGTGCGGAACGGGCAGCTCATGGCGAGCGGTGAGTACGGCGGTCCCGGCGCCTCGCGCATGGGCAGCAAGCCCCTGCCGGTGCAGGGTATAGTCGAGGAGATCAACGGGGAGAT
>DATMMH010000460.1:0-4916 GCA_035569855.1 Candidatus Dormiibacterota bacterium | reverse complement strand
CGGGTGATGGCGTCGGCGAAATAGCGCTGCTGCGCCACGTTGGCCTCCAGGGTCCCCGGCGTGACGTTGTTGCCGGCGGGCTGGGTCCGCGGCGGTGGCTGGAGCGGGAGACCCGCGGCCTGGAGCGCGGTCACCATCCTGGGCGCGAGCGGCAGGCCGGTGGGCGAGCCGGTCCGGTCGTCGATCACCACCGTGTCCGGAACCGCGAAGGCACCGTTGACGGGACGTCCCTGCGTCACGTCCTGGATGAGGGTCGGCCCCAGCTTGCCGACCGCGGCGGTGTGAAAGCCGTGGGCACGACCGAGGGCGAGCAGCGCCTCCTCGCCCAGGAAGTTGCCGCCCGGGAAATGCTCGTCGATGTCGCCGAGCACCTGGTCCTCCTCGATGAACGGCGTGACGGTGCCCGGCTTCCGGCCCGCGAAGCTCGGGGGCGAAGTGCCGAAGACGGGGAAGCCGGTGAAGAGGAAGTTGCTGAAGTCGCCGGTGTCTCCCGGGAAGTGACCGGTGGCGATGGCCGCCGCGTTCGGGGTGGTGAAGGTTGGAAACACCGCGTGGCTGTTCACGAAGCTGACCCCGCGGTGGCGGAGGCTCCACATGGTGGGGGCGTCGGTCGGGTTCACCGACTCGGCGCGCAGGCCGTCCATCACCACGATGACGACGTTTCGCGTAGAGCGGGCATCCGCGCCCTCGACGGCCGCGCCGCCGAGGGCGACCGTGCCGCAGAAGAGCAGAGCCCCGACGTGCCGTCCGCGCATCATGCAGACTCTAGCCGCGTCGGGTGTCGTCCTCGCGACGAACGCGCGACGTTTCGATCACGTGGGTCCATGGGTCGATCGTGGACGGGGTCAGTCCACGATCGCGGCCTGCACGAGCTGGCGGAAGAGGTCGCGGTCCTCGCCGCGCCGCGGTCCCGGCTGACCTTGGGTCATCCACACCACCACCATCTGCTCCTTCGGGTCGACCCAGAAGGCGGTTCCGGCGGCGCCGCCCCAGCGGTACTCGCCCGCCGAGCCGGTCACCCAGTTGAGGCCGGTCTCCTTGCGGACCGCGAAGCCGAGCCCGAAGCCGTAGCCCCGGGGAAGGATCGGCGAGGCCACCGGGATGTCGCCCAGATGATCGGAGGACATCTGGGCCACGGTGGCGCGGCCGAGCAGCCGGACGCGATCGAGCTGGCCGCCGTTGAGCAGCATCTGCGAGAAGCGCGCGTAGTCCCCGGCGGTCCCGGCCGAGCCGGCGCCGCCCGCGTCGTTCTTCTGCGGCACGGTGACGTCGAGAAGGGTCACGGTGTCGCCGCTCGTCGGATCCTTCGCGAACGGCTGCGCGAGGCGCGCGGCCTTGCCGTTCTCCACCCGGAAGGCGGTGTCGGTCATCTTGAGCGGCGTCCAGATCCGCTCCTGGAGGAACTGCCCGAGGGTGGCGCCGCTGATCGCCTCGACCACGCGGCCGACCACGTCGGTGGAGAGGCTGTACTCCCAGGCGCTGCCCGGCTGACGGGCCAGCGGCACCCGGGCGAGCCGATCGATCTGCTCCGCCGGGGTGACGTTGTACCAGTCCACGCCCTCCTTCGCGTATGCCTGCTTGACGGCGCCGTGGCTCGTGAAGACGCCGTAGACGAGGCCGGAGGTGTGGCGGAGCAGGTCCTGGATGGTGATCTCGCGCTCCGACGGGACCAGGACGTAGGTGATCCGGCCGTTCTGCGGGTCGAGCTGGGGCACGCTCACCTGGAGGTTCCGGAGCTTCGGGAGGTGCTTCGAGACCGGATCGTTCAGGAGCATGCGCCCGTCCTCGACGAGCATCATCGCCGCGACGGACGTGAACGGCTTGGTCATCGAGTAGAGACGGAAGATCGCGTCCTTGGTCATCGGCGCGCCCGATTGCGGGTCGCGCTGGCCGAGGGCCTCGTAGTAGGCGATCTTGCCCCGGCGCGCCACGATCGCGACCGCGCCGGGATAGCGGCCCCTCGCGATCTCCCCCTTGATGACCTCGGTGACCCGGGCGAGCCTCTGCGACGAGAGGCCCACCTCCTCGGGCGTCGCGGTGGGAAGGGGAGCCTGCGCCCAGGCGAGCGATCCGGCGAGGATCCAGGTGAGCAGCGTGATGAGGGTCGCGAGTCGCGTCATGGTCGGCCTCCGGGCTACTGGCTCTTGAGCCGCATGTCCTCGTTGGACGGGAAGGGGAACATCGGGATCGAGTTGATGGTGTGCTCGGCGATGCGCGGGCCCACCCCGATCAGTCCGCGCAGGTCCATGATCGGGGCGAACATGGCCCGATCGATGGTGAGCTGCTGGATGCGATGGAGCAGCACTTCGCGCTTGGCGGGATCCCGCTCGCGCGCCTGCTGCAGGAACAGCTCGTCGATGTCGGGATAGCCGCCGTAGGCGTAGCTGCCCTTGGAGTAGATGAACGACTCCACCCGGGTGGCCGCGTTGCCGGAGTTACCCACCGCGACCATGAAGAGGCCGCGGAGCTTCTTCTCCTGCCAGGACGCGTAGAACGCGGCGCGCTCGGTCGGGCGCATCCGCACCCGGATCCCCGCCGCGTTGAGGCTGTTGAGCACCGCGTCGCCCACCGTGGAGAAGCCGGGGATCGGCACGAAGTCGCCCGCGTCCAGGCCCTTCGGATACCCGGCCTCGGCGAGGAGCTGGCGGGCCCGCGCCGGGTCGTAGGGCGGCGGCGGAGCCTGCAGGGCGAAGTCCATCACCCGCGGGATGATCACGCCGGTGGGGGGGCAGTGGCCGAGGCAGGCGGCCTCGTTGGTCGCCTTGCGGTCGAGCGCGTGGTTCACCGCCTGCCGCAGCCGCTTGTCGCTCCAGGGCGACTTGGGATCCCACTGCTCGGCGAACTCGATCCAGAAGATCGAGGCGTGCCGGGTGGCGACCAGCGCGAGCCGCGGATCGCGCGTGACCGCCTCCGCCTCGGGGCCGTCGAGGAAGTACGCCAGGTCCGTCTCGCCGCTCTTCAGCATGGCCAGGCGTGTGGTGGAGTCGGGGACGCTCTTCATGGTCAGGCGCTTGATGTAGGGCGGATGACGCCAGTAACCCGGGAAGGCTTCGAGCACGATGTCGATGCCGGGTCGCTGGCTCACGAAGCGATAGGGGCCGGCCCCGACCGGCCGCTGGCGGAATCCGTCGGGGCCGACCTGCTCGACGTACTTGCGGGGCAGCACGATGCCGGCGGCGCTGGCGGTGGTGCCGTAGAACGTCATGAAGTCCGGCCACGGGTCCTTCAAGTGGAACCGGACGACGAGCGGATCGACGATCTCGACCTGCCGAACGCGGGCCCGGAACTCGCGCGCGCCCGCGCCCTGGTAGCGCTCGAAGCTCCACTTGACGTCGTCGGTCGTCAGCGGGTCGCCGTTGTGGAACCGGAGGCCGCGGCGCAGCTTGAACTCGTACACGAGCCCGTCGGCACTCTCGGTCCAGGACTCGGCCAGGCTCGCGCCCATCTTCTGCCCGGGCAGCGGCCGCACGAGCGCGTCGTGCACGGCGTAGAGCACCCCGAACGGGGTGATCTGGGCCGGGGCGGTGGAGGGATCGAACCAGGTCGGCGCCAGCGTCACGTGGAACGAGGCCGTGATTTCCCCGGCCGGGGTCTGCGCCGCGGCGGGCGCCGGACCGACAAAGAGGAGCGCGACGACGCCCACGAGACCGACGAGGCGGGCGAAAGCCCGCACGCGAGGCCCCATGTCAGGAGAAGACGAAGGCGCGCCGGGGATTGTCCACCAGCAGGGTCTCGATGGTCTTGTCATCGGCGCCCTTCGCGCGCAGCCGCGGGATCACGTTCACGAGCAGGTGGTGATAGCCGAAGCCGCCCCACTTCGTGAGGCAGTGCTTGTAGGCGATGTCGTGGGACATCAGGATCTGGGCGAGGTGGCCGCGCTCGATCAGGAAGAGGATCTGGCGCATCCGCTCGCCGTCGTTGGGCATGTCGAAGGCGGGGTTGTACGGGTAGTAGGAGGTCTCCAGCCCGAACAGGTCGTACTCGAGGAGCACGCCGGTCGCGGCCAGCTCGAGGAGCACCGCCCGGTCCGCGATCGTGCGCTCGATGTGGCACATGATGGTGCGGCCCAGGTCCGCGCCTTCCTTCCGGATGAACGCGACGATCTCGAGCGGGAGCCGCTCGTGGCGGCCGGGGTGGATCATCAGCGCCGCGCCGGTCTCGCGCTGGGCGGCCACCGCCGCGCGGACGACCTTCCGCTCGTTGTCCGTCCACGGCCAGGTGGTGCCGATCTCGCCGATGAAGCCGGCGCGCACTCCGGTGCCGTCCACGCCCACCGTGAGGTCGGTCACCAGCTCGCGGGCGATGTCGTCCGCGGTCCTGCCGTCCATGTCCGGCGGGTGCGAGGCGGCCACGTAATAGCCCGAGCCCATGATGATGTTGAGGCCGGTCGCGCGGGCCACGCGCGCGAGCGCGAGCGGATCCCGCGCGAGCCCGCGGTTGGTCGGGTCCACGAAGGTCTGCCCGCCCGCGTGCTTGAACAGGAGCGCCTCGTCGCGGGCCACCGTCTCGTCGAGGAGCTGGAGGTTGTCGAGGCTGGAGCTGAAGTTGTGGCGGACCCATCCGAGGTTCGCCAGGTCGACCGGCTGGCGGGAGAGCCCGCGCTCGCTCCCGTTCGCGGGCTCCTTGAACATGACCTCGAAGTCGATGAGGAGATGCTCGTGCGGCAGCGTGACCCCCATGGACTCGCCCGGGATCGGGCCGAGCACGGTCTGGGCCTGCCCGGAGAGCGGGGGCTCACGCATCGTCAGCCCTCGGGAGCCGGCGCGGCGGGCGCGCGGCCGCCACCGCCTCCGCGCCGCCCACGGCGACGGCGGCGTCGCCGGCGAGAGGGCGGAGGGGTACCTCCGCCTTCCGCCACGTTTCCCTCCGCGTCGCCCACGACGACGCCGGCGGTCTCCATCTCGGGCGCTTCCTCG
>DATMMH010000459.1:0-11934 GCA_035569855.1 Candidatus Dormiibacterota bacterium | reverse complement strand
CGAGTCGTCGAGCGCCACCGACACCATCTACAACTTCGAGATGGCGCTCCTCTCGTTCGGCGGCACCGTCCTCTCCGAAGACGGCAAGGTGGTGGCCGATCAGCCGGCCAACCGCGAGGCGATCGTCAAGACCCTCAAGTTCTTCGCCGACATGTTCAACTCGGGCTACGTGCCTCCCGACACCCTGAACTGGTCGGACGGCGACAACAACGCGAACTTCCACGCGAAGTCCATCGTCATGACCCCGAATCCGTCGGTGAGCATTCCCGCGCATCAGTTCTTCAACAATCCGGACAACTACTTCAACAAGACCGCGACGATCGAGTGGCCGGACGGACCCGACGGCAAGAAGCCCACCTACATGGTGGCGGTGAAGACGATCATCATCCCCAAGGACTCGACCAACAAGGACGTCCCCCTCGCCAAGGACTTCATCAAGTTCTTCCTGGAGCCGAAGCGCTTCACCGAGTACATCAAGGGCGCCAACGGGCGCTGGTTCCCCGCGTTCCGAGACGTGGCCAGCGATCCCTTCTTCTCCAAGGGCCAGGCCGGCAAGGGCGGAGCCGTGGATCCTCACATCCCGACCGTGACCCGCATCTACCTGGAACGGCCCACCCGGGTCTTCGAGCACTACAAGAACCCGGCGAACTCGCAGGTCTACGCCGAGAACGTCTGGGGCAAGGCGATGGCCCGCACCAACGTGGACAAGTGGCCGGCCGACAAGGCGGCCGACGAGGCCATTGCCCGCATCAAGACCATCATCGCCCAGTGGCGGTGATCGGGGGCTGAGCCGTGGCCAACGGCCTCGTCTCGGCCAGTCCTCGCGGAATGCTCTCGCGCTCCGTGACCGCGGCGGCCGGCTTCCTGTCGCCGCGGTCACGGGAGCTCCAGGGGCTGCTCTTCTCGCTACCCCTGATCGCGCTCTTCCTCGCCTTCGTGGTCTACCCGCTGTACTTCGAGGTCAGCCAGGCCTTCGACCGCTACACCTACGAGGTTCTCTTCAACGATCCGATCTACGTGCAGACCGTGGTCAACACCCTGGTCTACGTGGGGGTCGCGGTCAACCTGAAGCTCTTCCTGGCCCTGCTCCTCTCCGGCGTGCTCGACGACGACAGCCGGAGCACCCGGTTCCTCTCCGCGATCTTCCTGCTGCCGTGGGCCATCCCGGTGCTCCCGGGCATCCTCTCGGTCCGGTGGATGATGTCCTCGCAGTGGGGGATCCTGAACCTGATCACCGAGGACCTGGGCCTCGGCACGCATCACTGGCTCGCCTCGCGCTGGACCGCCATCGCCGCCCTGATCCTGTTCCACATCTGGAAGTACCTGCCGTTCTGGACCGTGATCCTGCTCGCGGCCCGCCGCGGCATTCCCCGGCAGCTCTACGAGGCGGGCGCCATCGATGGGGCGGGAACGTTCCAGGCCTTCCGTTACATCTCGTTGCCGCTGCTTGCCGGGATCTATCTGATCTGCTCTATGCTCTCCATGGTCTTCACCATGGGCGACTTCACCAACGTCTGGCTCATGACCGGCGGGGCTCCCGGCGACTCCACCCACGTGCTGGCCACGCTGGCCTACCGCTACACCTTCAAGATCGGCAAGATCGACTGGGGGGTAGGCGTCTTCGCCACCGCGCTCCCGGTCACGCTGCTGTTCATCTTCGTCCTCATCAAGAAGATCCGCTGACGATGGAGCGGACCAACGGTGGAGCCGACGACCCGATGAGCGCTTGCGCGAAGCGGCCCCGACGCCTTCGCCCTCATCGAGAAGATCCGCTGACGATGGAGCGGACCAGCGATGGAGCGGGCGACCCGATGAGCGCTTGCGCGAAGAGGCCCCGACGCGAGCCGAACTCCTCCACAGAAATCCGCTCAGAATGAAAAGCCACGGCTGGACGACCGCGATCCGCATCCTGATCCTCGGGGTGGTCACGGCGTGGACCTTGTTCCCGATCTACTACATGCTGAGCCTGGCCGTCACCCCCTGGAGCGATCTCTTCCGTCCGGTGTACGTGGTCGCCCATCCGACGCTGGACAACTTCCGGTTCGTGCTCTTCCAGGAGAGCCCGTTCGTGAAGTACTTCTGGCGCTGGCTCGCCAACAGCCTGCTGGTGTCGGGGGCGGTGATGATCGCGGTGCTGCTGGTGGCGGCGATGGGGAGCTTCGCGCTCGGGCGCATCCGCTTCCGCCTGGGCCGGTACGTCTCGGGCATGACGCTGTTCACCTACATCATCCCGGCGTCGTTCCTGTCGATCCCGTTCTTCAAGATCATGGGCGACTACGACCTTCTCGACACCTACTGGGCGCTCATCTTCGCGATGACCACCTTCGCGGCCCCGTACGCCCTCTGGGTGCTGTGGGACTACGCCAAGACCATCCCGGTGGAGATCGACGAGTCGGCCGCGATCGACGGAGCCGGGCCGCTGGCGATCTTCTTCCGGATGTACCTGCCGCTCATCACCCCGACCCTCATCGCGGTCGGCACCTACGCGTTCTTCTTCGCCTGGAACGAATACCTCTACGCGGTGCTCCTGCTGCAGGGAGAGAAGATGATCACGCTCCCGGTCGGGATGGGGAACTTCCTCACCTCGGACGACTCGCCGTGGAACCTGCTGATGGCGCTCTCGGTGATCTACTCGATCCCGCCGGTCATCTTCTACTACGTCTTCCGCCGCTACCTCACCCACGGCGTGGTCTCGGGCGCGGTGCAGGGGACGTAGCTCACCCGCTACGCGTCGTGCCCTTCCGGATCGCCTCCCAGACCCGCGAGGCGGTGATCGGCACCTGCAGCACGTCGGCTCCGCGGCCCACCAGCGCGTCCTCCACCGCGTTGGCGATGGCGGCGGGCGGGGCGATGATCGCGCTCTCTCCAACGCCCTTGATGCCGAGGTCGTTGCGGGTGGAGGGGAACTCCACGCTGCGCGTCTCGAAGGACGGCAGGTCGGCGGCGGTCGGGATCGCGTAGTCCATGAAGCTGCCGGTCAGGAGCTGGCCGTCCCCGTCGTAGACCAGGCCCTCCATCAGCGCTGTCCCGATGCCGCCCGCCAGGCCGCCGTGGAGCTGGCCGTCCACCACCATCGGGTTGATGGCCCGCCCGCAGTCGTGGACGGCCAGGTAGCGGAGGATCCCGACCCGCCCGGTCTCCACGTCCACCTCCACCGCGCAGGCCTGCGCGCCGAACGCGAACGTCACCGTCTCGGGCGCGAAGTAGCCGCAGGCCTGCAGCCCCGGCCGGGCCTCCCGCAGGAGCGTCTTGCTGCGCACCGCCGCGCGGGCCAGATCGCCCAGGGCCACGCCGCGCTGGGGGACGCCGGCCACGTGGGCGCGGCCGCCCGCCAGCACCACGTCGGCCGCCGCACACTCGAGCATCTCCGCGGCCACCACGCGCGCCTTGCCCGCCACCTCGCGCGCGGTGCGCGCCACCGCCGGGCCCGCGTTGGCGGCCACCCGGCTTCCTCCAGTGCCGTTGCCGTAGGGCAGCCGGAGCGTGTCCGCCGCGATCACCGAGACCCGCTCGAGATCCACGCCCAGCTCGGCGGCCGCGATCTGGGCCATCGTGGTCTCGTGCGACTGGCCCTGCGACGACACGCCGATGAGCACGTGAACGGCTCCGCTCGGCTCGATGCGCACGTCCGCGCTCTCGAACGGCCCCACCCCGGTGCCCTGCACGTAGGCCGCGAGCCCGACGCCGATCGGCCGCGGGCCCTGGCGCGTCTCCGCCTGCCGCTTCCGCCAGCCCGCGTAGTCGAAGTCGGCCAATAGCCGGTCGAAGCTCGCGGGGTAGTCCGCCGGGTCGTACGAGACCGGGGTACCGTCGCGGTACACGAGCCCGGTGCGGTACGGCATCTCCTCCGCGCGGACCATGTTCCGCCGTCTCAGCTCCGCCGGATCCATCGCGAGGGCCCGGGCCCCGCGGTCGATCAACCGCTCGAGCACGAAGTTGGCCTCCGGCCGTCCCGAGCCGCGATAGGCCGCCCCGAACACGGAGTGGGTCAGCACGTTGGCCGCCGTCGCCTCGAGGTGCGGGATCCGGTAGGGCCCGGGCAGGTGATTGATCGTGTTGCGCGTGACCACCTCGCCGGCCGACACGTACGCGCCGTGGTCGCGCGAGAACCGCGTCTCGAGCGCGATGATGCGCCCGTCGCGCGTCAACCCGAGCCGGGCCGCGTGCTGCTGCCCGCGATCCGGCGAGGCGGTGAGGAAGTGCTCGCGCCGTGACTCGATCCACTTCACGGGGCGGTCGAGCCGCCGGGCCGCCGCCGCCACGATCAGGTCCTCGGAGTAGGCATGGCCCTTGATGCCGAAGCCTCCGCCGGTGTCCACCACGACCACCCGCACCTGCTCCTCTGGGAGCCCGCAGGCGCCCGCGATCACTCCGCGGAGGCCGTAGGGGCTCTGGCTCGACGTCCAGAGCGTCAGGGCGCCGTGGCCATCGGGCACCGCGACGAGGCCGCGGGCCTCGATCGGGGCGCCGGCCACGCGGGCGAGCCCGAGCTGCGCCTCGACCACGACCTCGGCCTCGGCGAAGCCGGCGGCCGGATCGCCCACACGCGCGGTGGAGAGCCCGGCCACGTTGTCGGGCCAGGAGTCCATGACGCGGGGCGCTCCCGCCTCGAGCGCGCGCTCCATCGTGCCGACCGCGGGCAGCGGCTCGTAGTCCACCATCACCGCGGCGGCCGCGTCCGCGGCGACGTACGGGTCCTCCGCCACTACCGCGGCCACCACCTCGCCCACGTAGCGCGCGAGCGGATCGGCGAAGACGGGCTGCGCGGTGGGCCGGAAGCCGGCCGGCGCCGCCATCGACGGCGGGATGGGCCGCGCGCACTCCGGGAGATCGCGCGCGGTGTAGGCGGCCACGACGCCCGGCATCGCGCGCGCGGGCGCGAGGTCCACGCCTCGCACCCGCGCGTGGGCGTGCGGGCTCCGCACGAAGGCCGCGTGCAGCATGCCCGGGAAATGCAGGTCCTCGACGTAGCGGCCGCGTCCGGTCACCAGGCGCTGATCTTCCTTGCGTCGCAGCGGGGCGCCGAGCGGAGTGGTCATCGTGGCGTCCGGAGTATACCGCAGGGGCGGCGCGCCGATTTGACACGGTCGGCGCGCTGGGCCAAAGTCGGGAGCCGTGCACACGGTCTTCGATGCGTTCATGGCGACCGCGTCGGCCGCGCCCGACCATTCCTTCCTCGCGGCCACGCCCGCGCCCGGCCGCGCCTATCATCCCGACGGCATCGAGCTGACGTATGCCGCGGTACGCGCCCACGTCCTGCGCTTGCGGGAGGCCTACGAGCAGGCGGGCTACGGTCACGGGCATCGCGTCGCGCTGCTCTTCGAGAACCGCCCGGAGTTCTTCTTCCACTACCTGGCGCTCAACGCGCTCGGCACCGGCATCGTCCCGGCGAATCCCGACTACCGCCACGACGAGCTCGCGTACCAGATGGACCACTCCGAGGCGGATCTGGCGGTGTCCGTCTCCGAGCGGGTGGGGTCGCTCGAGGCGATCGCGAAGGAGCGGGCCAAGCCGCTGCCGGTGGTGGACGCGGGCGCCTGGCCGGCCTCGCTCCCGCGTCCGGGACCGGCGCCGCGCCGCGGCGCCCCCGGCCTCGAGACGGAGTGCGGTCTCCTCTATACCTCAGGCACCACCGGACGACCCAAGGGCTGCGTGCTGAGCAACTTCTACTACCTGAACGCCGGGGCGTGGTATCGCGGGCTGGGCGGCCGTCTGGCCCTCGAGCCCGGGGGTGAGCGCTTCCTCAATCCGCTGCCGCTCTTTCACATGAACAGCCAGGCGGTGACCGCCACGTGTGCGATCCTCACCGCCGGCTGCCTGATCCTGCCGGAGCGCTTCAGCCCGCGGCGGTGGTGGCCGGACGTGGTCGCGACCCGGGCCACGATCATCCACTACCTCGGCGTGATGCCGCCGCTGCTGCTCAACCAGCCGCCGCAGCCGGACGAGACCGCGCACCGGGTCAAGGCTGGGCTCGGCGCCGGCGTGGAGCCGCAGCTGCACGAGGCCTTCGAGCGACGGTTCGGTTTCCCTCTGGTGGAAGTCTGGGGCATGACCGAGACCGGTCGCATCCTGTCGGACTGCATCGAGCCGCGCCAGATCCACACCCGGGCGTTCGGGCGACCACACGGCGGCTTCGAGGCGCGCGTGGTCGACGACCAGGACCGGGAGGTCGCGGTGGGGATGGAGGGCGACCTGGTGGTGCGGTGGGGCGGGCTCGAGGGACCTCGCCACGGCTTCTTCTCCGGTTATCTCAAGAACGAGGCGGCCACCGCCGAGGCCTGGCGAGGCGGATGGTTCCACACCGGCGACGTGGTGCGGCAGGCGCCCGACGGCATGCTGGTCTTCGTCGACCGCAAGAAGAACATCATCCGGCGCTCCGGCGAGAACATCGCGGCCGCCGAGGTGGAAGCCGTGCTCCAGGCCCACGAGGCGGTCGCGCAGGTCGCGGTACTGGCGGTGCCGGACGAGATCCGCGAGGAAGAGGTCATGGCCTGCGTGGTGCCGATGCCCGGCGTCACGGCCGGCGCGGGGCTGGCCGAGCGGCTCGCCGACTTCTGCCGGGAGCGCCTGGCGTACTTCAAGGCCCCGGGCTGGGTGCTCTTCGTGGAGAGCCTGCCGACCACCGGCACGCAGAAGGTGCAGAAGGCCCAGATCTTCCCCCGCGGAGAGGATCCGCGCGGGCGGGCCGGCGCCGTCGACCTCCGCGACCGCAAGAAGCGGAGCTGACCCCGGCGTGGGCGCCGCGCCAGGCGCCCGGCCGCCGCCGCGCATGCGCTAGAATAGCGACATGAGCGTGCCCGAGCGGTCCGTGCTCCTGCGAGAGTTGCTGCGCCGGCGCGTCCTGGTGCTGGACGGCGCCATGGGCACCATGATCCAGGCGCACGGGCTCACCGCCGACGACTTCGGCGGACCCCAGTACGAAGGCTGCAACGAGCACCTCAACCTCACGCGGCCCGACGTGATCGGCCTCATTCACGGGGCCTATCTCGAGGCCGGCGCCGATCTCGTCTCGACCAACTCCTTCGGCTGCGCGCCCTACGTGCTCGCCGAGTACGGCCTGGCCGATCGCTGCCACGACATCACACTGGCCGCGGCCCGGCTCTGTCGCGCGGCGGCCGAGCGCGCCTCCACGCCGGAGAAGCCGCGCTTCGCGATCGGGGCCATGGGGCCGGGCACCCGCACGATCACGGTCACCGCCAACGTGACGTTCGACGAGGTGCGCGACGGCTACTACCGCCAGGCGCGGGCCCTCATCGAGGGCCGGGTGGACGCGCTGCTCCTCGAGACCAGCCAGGACACCCTCAACGTCAAGGCCGCCGCGATGGGCATCAAGCAGGCGATGGCCGAGGCGGGCGTCGAGCTGCCGCTGATGGTGAGCGGCACGGTGGAGCCGATGGGGACCATGCTGGGCGGCCAGGCGGTGGACGCGCTCTACACCTCGCTCGAGCACCTGGGTCTCTTCTCCATCGGCCTCAACTGCGCGACCGGCCCCGAGTTCATGACCGATCACCTGCGCACGCTCTCGGAGATCGCCACGTGCTTCGTGACCGTGTACCCGAACGCGGGCCTGCCCGACGAGCACGGCCACTACGAAGAGACCGCGGACAGCCTGGCCCACAAGATGCGCCGCTTCGTGGACGAGGGCTGGGTGAACGTGGTCGGCGGCTGCTGCGGCACCACGCCCGCCCACACCCGCGAGCTGGCCCGCCTGACCGCCGGCCGGACCCCGCGCGTCCCGGCGGCGACCCGCCCGCCCGCGGTGAGCGGGATCGAGGCGGTCTACCCGAGCGAGGACCTGCGGCCGATCATCGTGGGCGAGCGCACCAACGTCATCGGCTCCCGCCGCTTCAAGGAGCTGATCGTGGAGGAAAAGTTCGAGGAGGCGTCCGAGATCGGGCGCGCCCAGGTGAAGGGCGGGGCGCAGGTCCTCGACGTCTGCCTCGCCAATCCGGACCGCGACGAAGCCTCCGACATGGAGCGCTTCATGGACTTCCTCACCCGCAAGGTGAAGGCCCCGCTGATGATCGACTCGACCGACGCCCGCGTGCTCGAGCTCGCGCTGCGCAAGTGCCAGGGCAAGGCGCTGGTCAACTCGATCAACCTGGAGGACGGCGAGGAGCGCTTCGAGCGGGTGGTCCCGCTGATCCGCGCTTACGGCGGCGCGGTCGTCGTGGGCTGCATCGATGAGGACAAGCAGCAGGGCATGGCGGTGACCCGCCAGCGCAAGCTCGCCATCGCGGAGCGCTCGCACGAGCTGCTCACCGGCAAGTACGGCCTCCCCGCGCGGGATCTCATCTTCGATCCGCTCGTCTTCCCGGTGGGCACCGGTGACGCGAACTACGTGGGCTCGGCGGTGGAGACCATCGAGGGGGTGCGGGCGATCAAGGCGCGCTTCCCCGACTGCAAGACCATCCTCGGCATCTCCAACGTCTCCTTCGGCCTGCCCGCCGCCGGCCGCGAGGTACTGAACGCGGTCTTCCTCTACGAGTGCACGAAGGCCGGTCTCGACTACGCCATCGTCAACAGCGAGCGGCTCGAGCGCTACGCCTCGATCCCTGAGGCGGAGCGTCGGCTCGCCGAGGACCTGATCTACTGGCGCGGCGCGGACCCGGTGGCCGCCTTCGCGGCGCACTTCCGGGGCCGCGTCAAGGCGGCCAAGCCGGTCGGGGACCGCCTCTCGCTCGACGAGCGGCTGGCCCGCTACATCGTCGAGGGCTCGAAGGACGGGCTGCTCGACGACCTGGCGCTCAAGCTCAAGGAGATGGGCGCGCTCGACATCGTCAACGGGCCGCTGATGAGGGGCATGGAAGAGGTCGGCCGGCTCTTCAACGACAACCAGCTCATCGTGGCCGAGGTGCTCCAGTCCGCGGAGGCGATGAAGGCGGCGGTGGCCCACCTCGAGCAGTTCATGGACAAGGACGAGACCGCGGCGCGGGGCACCATCGTGCTCGCCACCGTGAAGGGCGACGTCCACGACATCGGCAAGAACCTGGTCGAGATCATCCTCAAGAACAACGGCTACCGCATCGTCAACCTCGGCATCAAGGTGCCGCCCGAGGACCTGATCGCGGCGTACCACAGCCACAAGCCGGACGCGATCGGCCTGTCCGGCCTGCTCGTGAAGTCGGCCCAGCAGATGGTGGTCACCGCCCAGGACCTCCGCGCGGCCGGCGTCGAGGTGCCGCTCTTCGTGGGCGGCGCCGCGCTCACGCGCAAGTTCACCGCCACCCGCATCGCCACCGAGTACGGCGGCCTCACCCTCTACGCCAAGGACGCGATGGACGGTCTCGACCTCGCCAACCGCCTCTTCAGCGCCACCACCCGCGACGCGCTCGTGGAGCGCGTCCGCGGCGATCAGGAGAAGCTGCGCGCGGGCACCGAGGTGGGCGACGCGCCCGCCGCGCCGGCCGCGGCGGCGGTGGCGAGCCGCTCTGCGGTCTCCCGATCGGTGGACGTGCCGGCCCCGCCCGATCTGAAGCTCCACGTCCTGCGCGACGTGCCGCTCACCCACGTCTTCCCGTACCTCAATCTCCAGATGCTGCTCGGCAAGCACCTCGGGGTGAAGGGCTCGGTGGCGCGGCTCCTCGAGCAGGGCGACGCCAAGGTCCGCGAGCTCAACGAGACGGTGGAGCAGCTCGAGCGGCTGGCGATCGAGCAGCGCCTCGTGCGCGCCAGCGGGCTCTACCGCTTCTACGAGGCCGCCTCGGCCGGCGACGACCTCGTGCTGCGGGACGGCGGACGCGAGGTCGCCCGCTTCCACTTCCCTCGCCAGGCCGGGGGCGAGAGGCTGTGCCTCGCCGACTACGTACGCGAGCAGGGGAGCGGCGAGAAGGACTACGTCGCGCTGTTCGCGGTCACCTGCGGCGCCGGGGTGCGGGAGCAGGCCGAGCGCTGGAAGGACGAGGGCCAGTACCTGCGCTCGCACGCCCTGCAGGCGCTCGCCATCGAGTCCGCGGAGGCCTTCGCCGAGATGCTGCATGCGCGCCTGCGCACCCAGTGGGGCTTCCCGGACGCGCCGGGGCTCGCGCTCTCGGAGAAGCTCAAGGCCCACTATCGCGGGATCCGCGTGTCCTTCGGCTACCCCGCCTGTCCGAATCTCGGCGACCAGCGCACCCTGTTCGATCTGCTGCAACCAGAACAGATCGGCCTCACCTTGACCGAGGGCTTCATGATGGACCCCGAGGCCTCCGTCTCCGCGCTGGTCTTCCACCATCCCGAGGCCAAGTACTTCAAGGCCGAGTAGCGCGTGCTGCACGCTCCCGGGGTGAGCGCCCGCTTCCTCGACCTGCTCTCCCGCGAGCCGCTCGGCCGGAGCCGGGTCCTCGACGTGGGCTGCGGCGCCGGGCGTCTCGCGTTGGCGCTGGCCCCGGCCGCGAAGTGGGTGGTCGGCCTCGATCGCGAGACGCCGCTGATCGCGGAGGCCCGCCGTCGGGCCGAGGCGGCGGGCCTCGCGAACATCGAGTTCCACGAGGCGGACGTCGAGAGCCTCCCGTACGACCCCTGGCAGCCGGACCTCGTGACCGCGCATCTCTGCGCGTCCGACGCCATCGTCGAGCGCTCCGCGAAGGCGCTGCCGCCCGGCGGCGCGCTCGGTCTGGTCGCCTTCCACGTGGACCAGTGGAAGGAGACCGGCCGCGTGTCGCGCTTCGCCTACGACGAGGAGCGGATGCGCCGGGTCCTCGAAGCGCGGGGCCTCGCGGTCGAGGCCCTCGAGGTCGAGCGCGAGGTCCGGCGCTTCGCCTCGGTCGAGGAAGGGCTGGCCGCCGCGGTGGGCCTCGAGGACCGGTGGAAGGCGGACGGGCGCTGGTTCCGCTACATCGCCTTCCTCGAGGGCGGCGGCCGCACGCTGACCCGCAGCCATCTCGTGGCGAAGGCGCGCCGGACGTGAGCCTCGCCGCGGCCACCCTCACCGAATCGGTGAAGGCGCTCGCGCTCGAGCTGGGCTTCGATCTGGTCGCGATCGGCCCCGCCGACCCGCCGGAGCACGGCGCGGCCCTCCGGCGCTGGGTCGAGGCCGGCCACGCCGCCACCATGGGCTATCTCGAGCGGAGGCTCGAGGAGCGGCTCGATCCACGACGCGTCCTGCCCGGGGCGCGCTCGGTGCTCTGCGTGGCGCTCAACTACTATCAGGGCGAGCCGGCCGATGCCTCGTGGCGGCCCGTGGCCCGCTACGCCTGGGGCCGCGACTACCACGACGTCATCGCCCCGCGGCTCAAGCGGCTGGCCGCCCACCTGGCCGAGGCGGGCGGCGCGCGCAGTCGGGGCTACGTGGACACCGGTCCCGTGCTCGAGCGCGATCTGGCCGCCCGTGCCGGCCTCGGCTGGGTCGGCAAGAACACCATGCTGCTGCACCCGAGGCTCGGCTCCTGGTTCTTCCTCGGCGTCCTCCTGACCACCGCCGAGCTGGCCTCCGACGCCCCGCTCGCCGATCGGTGCGGCTCGTGCCGAGCATGCCTCGACGCCTGCCCGACCGGCGCCTTCGTCGCCCCCTACGTGCTCGACGCCCGCCGCTGCATCTCGTACCTCACCATCGAGCATCGAGGCGACCTCGACCCGGATCTGCAGCCCAGCATGGCCGGCTGGCAATTCGGCTGCGACATCTGCCAGGATGTCTGCCCGTGGAACCGCAAGACGCCACCGACGGCTGAGGCCGACTTCGTCCCCGAGGCGGCCTACCCCGGCGCGGAGGCCGTCTCCGCGATGGACGACGCCGACTTTCGGCGTCATTTCGCCGGCACGCCGATCCTTCGAGCCAAGGCCGCGGGAATGAGGCGGAACGCGGTGATCTACCTAAAGAACTCGGCATGAAGCTCGACATCGGTCTCATGACGTTCGACCTGCCGGCGCTATCGGCCTACGCGCGCCGCGCCGAAGAGCTGGGCTTCGGGGCCATCTGGTCGGCCGAGACGCGTCACGACCCCTTCCTGCCCCTCG
>DATMMH010000458.1:0-5883 GCA_035569855.1 Candidatus Dormiibacterota bacterium | reverse complement strand
GCCGGATGCACGAAACCGAGCACGGCCGCGTGGAGCATCGGACGGTGTAGCGTGGGATCGACCGGCGTCGCGCCGTAGCTCGCGTCACCCAGGATCGCGTGGCCGATCGAGGCCAGGTGCACGCGAATCTGATGCGTGCGGCCGGTGCGCGGGCGCGCCTCGACCAGCGTCGCGGCGGGCCCGAGACGCTCGGCCACGCGATACTCCGTCACCGCCTGTCGCGGGGCCGCCGAGCGGGTCGAGACCCGCCGCCGGTCGCGCGTGTCACGTCCCAGCCCCTGGTCGATCAGCCCGCCCCGCCGGACCGCGCCGGCCACCAAGGCCAGGTACACACGGTGAACGGAGTGCGCGTGGAACTGGCGCGAGAGATCGCGGTGGGCCGCGTCCGTCTTCGCGATCACGAGGACCCCGCTCGTGCCCTTGTCCAGGCGATGCACCAGTCCGGGCCGGGCGCGCAGGCCATCGCCGCGGCCGACGTGCTGCACCAGCCCGTTGAGCAGGGTACCCGTCCAGTGACCGGGGCCTGGGTGCATCACGAGGCCCGGCGGCTTGTCGATCACGAGGAGCTCCGCGTCCTCGTGGAGCACGCGCAGCGCCATGACCTCTGGCTCGACCGCCGGGGGCTCGCGTACCGGCACGTGACAGGTGATCACATCGCCCGGGCGGATCAGCCGGGCGGGCTTGGTCCGCCGGCCATTGACGGTGATCAGCCCGCCGCCGATCCACCGCTGGACGGCCGCCCGTGACAGGTGCGCGGTCTGGGTGGACACGAAGACGTCGAGGCGACGCGGGGCCTGTCCGGCGGACACCGTCGTCACCCGCTGCATCGGCCGACCGTAGGCGCTCCCCCGGCGCCTGTCAAGCCGCTGGATCGCGGCCGGCGCCTTGACAGCGACCGCGACGGAATGCTACTCGGAGAGCCCCTGCATCGTGCAGGTACCCCTCACAAGGAGACTGTCCATGAACCGGATCTCGCGTTGGGCCTGCATCGGGATGGTCGCCTTGTCGCTGGTCGCGGGTCTCGTCTCGGCGCCCATCGCCCAGGAAACGCCGCGCATGGGCGGCGTGCTCAAGGTCGCCTCGATCGGCGAGCCGCCCACGCTCGACATTCCAATGAGCACCGCTACGCTCGTGTACGAGATCATGTGGCACGTCAACGAGTCGCTGCTCACCTACGACAAGAACTTCAACCCGGTGCCCCTGCTCGCCGAGTCCTGGACTATCGCGGACAAGGGCCTCCGTTACACGATCGTGCTGCGCCGAGGCGTCAAGTTCCACAACGGCAAGGAGATGACCTCGGCCGACGTGGTGCCGTCGCTCCGGCGCTGGGGACGGGTCAACTCGATCGGCCGCTCTCTCTGGAAGTACGTGGAGAGCGTGGACGCCAAGGATCCCTATACCGTCGTGATCAGCATGAAGCAGCCTTCGAGCTCGCTCATCTACGGGCTCTCCGAACCGGGCGCGGCGATCTACCCGAAGGAGAGCATCGAGGCCGCCGGCGAGGGCCAGCTCAAGGAGTTCATCGGGACGGGACCCTACCGGTTCGTGGAGCATCGGCCCGACCGCCACATCAAGCTGGCCCGGTTCAAGGACTACAGCGCCCGCTCCGAGCCGGCCAACGGCTTCGGGGGCAGGCGCACCGCGTACTTCGACGAGATCCTCTTCCTCACCGTGCCCGAGACCGCGGTGCGTCTGGCCGGGGTCGAGACCGGTGAATACCACCACGCGATGTTCATCAAGCAGGACTCCTACGAGCGCATCAAGAGCATGCCGGCGCTCGAATCCCGCATCGTCAAGCCGCGCGGGTGGGCGGTGGCGGTGATGAACCACAAGTCGACCCTCATGTCCCAGAAGAAGATCCGCCAGGCCTTCCAGGCCGCGCTCGACATGGAGCCCATCCTGGTGGCGGGCTTCGGCTCGCGCGACTTCTACCGGCTCGACCCCGGCGTCTTCTTCCCGGAGCAGCCGTGGCACTCCCTGGCCGGCGCCAAGCTCTACGACCAGAAGGACAAGGACAAGGCTCGCCGCCTCCTCAAGGAGGCCGGCTACGCCGGGCAGCCGATCCGGTGGGTGACCACGCGCGAGTACGAGTTCATGTACAAGAACGCGCTCGTGGCCAAGCAGCAGCTGGAAGAGGTGGGCATGGTGATCGACATGCAGGTGGTCGACTGGGCCACGCTGAACAACCGCACCGAGAAGCCGGAGCTGTGGGAGGTCTTCTCCACCGGCTTCGTCTTCTCCGCCGATCCGGCCAACCACGTCGCGCTCCGCTGCACGTTCAACGGCTGGTGGTGCAACGAGGAGAAGGAGCGCCTGCTCGGCGAGCTGCAGGGCGAGAACGATCTGAAGAAGCGGAAGGCGATCATCGACCGCATCCAGACCGTGTTCTACGAGGACGTGGGGAGCGTCAAGCTCGGCGACTACTTCACCTTGGACGCCGCGCGCCGCGAGCTCCGGGGGGACTTCCGCACCGCGCCGCGCCTGTACTTCTGGAATAGCTGGCTGGCCAAGTAGGGAGGCGTGCCGACCTACCTGCTGCGCCGGGTGCTGGCGGTCATCCCGGTGATGCTCGTGGTGGCCACCGTGACGTTCGTGCTGATCCACCTGGCCCCGGGCGATCCCGCCAGCATCATCGCGGGGCCGGACGCGACGCCGGACAACGTCGCGCGCCTCCGCCACCAGCTGGGCCTGGACGAGTCGCTGCCCGCTCAGCTCTTCCGCTGGTACGGGCGCCTCCTCCGCGGGGATCTGGGCGATTCCATCTTCCTGCGCCGCCCGGTCACCGAGGCGATCGTCGAGCGCCTCGAGCCGACCGTGCTGCTCACGAGCTGGGCGACCCTGATCGCGGTGCTGCTCGGCGTGCCGGCCGGCATCGTCTCCGCGCGCTACCACAACTCCGCGGTGGACCAATCGTTCATGGGGCTGGCCCTCGTCGGGCTCTCCATCCCCAACTTCCTGCTCGGGCTCCTGATGATCCTGGTCTTCGGCGTCTGGCTCCGCTGGCTACCGGTGGCCGGCTACGTCCCGCTCGACATGGGCCTCTGGCCCAACGCCCGCTCGCTGCTCATGCCTGCCGTCTCGCTCGGGCTCGTGCAGTCCGCGCTGATCGCCCGCATCACCCGCTCGAGCATGCTCGACGTGCTGCGCGAGCAGTACATCCTGGCCAGCCGCGCCAAGGGCCTGGCCGAACGGGCCGTGGTCTACAAGCACGCGCTCAAGAACGCGATCATCCCGACCCTCACCGTGATCG
Organism: Candidatus Dormiibacterota bacterium; assembly: GCA_035569855.1. Taxonomy (GTDB): domain Bacteria; phylum Methylomirabilota; class Methylomirabilia; order Rokubacteriales; family CSP1-6; genus CAMLFJ01. Next base: position 2,633 of record DATMMH010000458.1, on the reverse strand, counting down.
GCATCACGTTCGCCATCCTGGTCGGCGGGGCGGTCGTGATCGAGACCGTGTTCAACATCCCGGGGCTCGGGCGCCTCATCATCTCGGCCGTGCTCCGGCGCGACTACCCGGTGATCCAGGGCGTCGTGCTGGTGATCGCGGTCACCTATACTTTGATCAACCTCGCGGTTGATCTGGTCTACCTGACGCTCGATCCCCGAATCCGCTACCAATGATCCGGTACCAGTGAGCGATCCGGCGGTGCGCTGGCGGTGGCTCCGGCTGTTGCTGCGGCGACGGATCGCCCTCGTCGGCGCGATCCTGGTGGTGATCAACGTGCTGATCGCGGTCTTCGCCCCGGCGATCGGCCGCTGGGAGCCTCAGCTCCTGGACGTGAAGGCCCGCCTGTCGCCGCCGGACCCGCGCCACTGGATGGGCACCGACGACGTGGGGCGCGACGTGTGGAGCCGGGTGGTCTACGGGACCCGGCTCTCCATGCTGGTGGGCGGCGTCGTCATGCTCTTCTCCTTCGTGGGCGGCGTCGTCTTCGGCCTGCTGGGCGGCTACTATCGCCCGCTCGACAACGTCCTGATGCGGATCATGGACGGGTTCATGGCGTTCCCGCCCATCATCCTGGCGATCGCCCTCATGGCCTCGCTGGGGCCGAGCGTGGTGAACGTGATCGTGGCGCTCGGCGTCGTGTACGTGCCGCGAGTGGCGCGCATCGTTCGCGGCTCGGTGCTGGTGATCCGCGAGACGCCCTACGTCGAGGCGGCCCGCGCGCTCGGCGTACCCGATCTGGTCGTGCTGCGGCGCCACGTGCTCCCCAACTGCCTCTCCCCCGTGATCGTCCAGGGCACGTTCATCTTCGCGGCGGCGGTGCTCGGGGAGGCCGCGCTGTCGTTCCTGGGAGTGGGCGTGCCGCCCCAGATCCCGTCTTGGGGCAACGTGCTCGCGGAGGGCCGCCTCTACCTGCAGCAGGCGCCCTGGCTGACGCTCTTCCCGGGCGCCGCCATCATGGCGTGCATCCTCGGCCTGAATCTCTTCGGCGACGGCCTGCGGGACATGCTCGACCCCAAGATGCAGCGCATCCGCGACACCGGCCGCGAGTGATTGACTACGGGAGCTCGACCGTCTTGACGTAGACCCCGGGTGAGCCGGGCGCGTGCTGCATGTGCAGGCGCATCTTCGCGTTCACCGGCGACGCATCGCGCTGGGCCTGCCACTCGCGGCTCTCCGAGACGTTGGGGTGCTCGAACTCGTAGAGGGTGAGATAGGTCGGCGTACCCTCGGTCGCGCGGTAGCGCCGGCCGCGGATCACGCCGGGCACCTTTTCGTAGTTGGGCACGTAGATCGTATTGTACCAGTCGTTGAACTCGCGATCGACCTCGCGCGGCACGTCCATTCGCCCGATCTGCAGCGCCGGGGCCATCGGGGCGCCCGCCACACCCGGCGGCAGCGACTGGGGATGGATCACCGTGTAGATGTTGCGGATGAACGGGGTGCCGATGGCCTGGGGCCCGATCTTCTTCGTCCACGGCGTGGGATTGGCCTGGACACGCTTGTAGGCCGGGCTCTCCATGACCGCCGCGCTCTCCAGCTCGTAGCAGGCCAGATGCCTCGGCCCGCCCTTCACCGCCTCATACCGGGCGCCGCCGAGAAAGCCCGGAATCGCCATTCGCTCCGGGAGATGCTCCTCGTTGTACCAGCGGTTGAACTCTTCTTCCTTGTCGGCGGGTACGTCCGCCCAGACCATCAGGAGCCCGGTGCCTTTCTTGGCCATAGCGCCCTCCCCTGCGGAGGGGTATATCACGGATCGCTTCGGACGCGTGGCCGATACGGGTGGAAGCGCGCCCAGAGGGTAAGGTATGCTTCTGAGCCGAACCCCTTGTGCGAGGAGAGCGCCCGTGAAGCTCGACGTGTCGATGCTGACCCACGATCTCAAGACCATTCCCGACTACGCCAGGAAGGTCGAAGCCATGGGCTACGACTGCCTGTGGTCGTCGGAGACGCAGCACGACCCCTACCTGCCTCTGGCCGTCGCGGCCACGTCCACCTCGCGGATCAAGCTCGGTACGAACATCGCGACGGTCTTCTCGCGGAGCCCCATGATCACCGCCCACACCGCGTGGGATCTGCAGAAGGCCTCGGGCGGGCGCTTCGCGCTGGGGCTCGGCACCCAGGTGAAGGCCCACAACGAGCGGCGCTTCTCGGTCAAGTTCGAGTCGCCCGGCCCCAAGATGGCCGAGGCTATCCGCGGCATCCGGACGATCTGGGACTGCTGGCAGAACGGCACCAAGCTCAGCTTCAAGGGCCAGTTCTACACCTTCGACGTGATGACCCCCTTCTTCAACCCGGGGCCGATCGAGCACCCGAAGATCCCGATCTACATCGCGGCGGTGAACCCGCTCATGTGTCGGATCGCGGGCGAGCTGTGCGACGGCATGCACGTGCACCCGTTCAACAGCCCGAAGTACCTGCGTGAGATCGTCCACCCGGCGGTGGAGGAAGGGCTGAAGCGATCCGGGCGTGCCCGCAAGGACTTCACCTACGCGACGGCCACCTTCGTGGTGGTGGGCGACACCGAGAAGGAGCGGGCCGCACAGGCCCAGATGGTCAAGCAGCAGATCGCCTTCTACGGCTCCACCCGGACC
>DATMMH010000457.1:0-13204 GCA_035569855.1 Candidatus Dormiibacterota bacterium | reverse complement strand
GCTCGAGGAGTACGGCGTCCCCATGGTCGTGGAGACCTCCAGCGCGGCCACCATCACCAAGCGCGGCAACCCGTGGATCTTCCGGATCAGCCCACCCAGTGAGATGGAAGCGCTCGGGCTGGAGAAGTACCTGAAGGAGTTTGGCATCAAGCAGGCCGACTTCCTCGCGGTCAACACCGACTGGGGCCGGGGCTCCGTCACCGCCTTCGGCGACATCCTCAAGAAGTCCGGCGCCTCGGTGGGCGCGGTGGAGTTCATGGACCAGGCCGCCACCGACATGAACGCGCAGATCACCAAGGTCAAGGCGGGGAGCGCGGACACGCTCTTCCTGACCACGAGCGTCGAGCAGATCACGCTGGTGCTCAAGCAGGCGCAGGAGCAGCGGCTGATGCGGAAGGTCATCACCACCGGCGGCAGCTCATCGCCGAGCCAGCTCATCAAGCAGGCGGGCGCGGCGGCGGACGGCAGCTACCACATCCTGTTCTTCCTGCCCTGGTTTCCCGAGGCGATGCCAGACGGTAAGCTCGCCAAGGCCTTCGTGGACGAGTGGGCCAAGCGCGGCAATCCCTTCGAGGGGCTGACCGAGGGCTTCCGCGGCCACGACGCGGTGCTGACCGCGGTGGAGGGCCTGCGCATCGCGGGCAAGGCCGATCCGAAGGCGGTGCGCGACGCCCTCTGGCAGGTGAACGTCATGGGTCTGAACGGGCCCATCAAGTTCGAGAAGGACGGGCCGGCCGGCAAGGAGAGCGGGCAGTCCAAGCCGAGCATCTTCATCGTCCAGATCAAGGACGGCAAGATCACGCTGCCCGCTTTCGCGGCGAAGAAGTAGAGGGCCGGCGGCCGCGGGCGCTTGGACCAGCTTCTCCAGCACCTGCTCAACGGGCTGCTGCTGGGCGCCACCTACAGTCTGCTCGGGATCGGACTCACGCTGGTCTTCGGCCTGATGAACGTGGTGAACTTCGCCCACGGCGAGTTCTACACGCTGGGGGCCTACGCCGCGTTCGCGGCCCTCGCGCTGGCGTCGGTCAACTTCTTCCTGGCCATCGTGCTGGCGATCGCGGCCGGCACCCTGACCGGCGCGGTCTGCGAGCGCTGCCTCCTGCGCCCGCTGCGGGGCCAGTCCATCGACACGGTCATGCTCGTGATGATCGGGGTGTGGATCGCGATGCAGAACGCGGAGCTGCTTGGCTGGGGCGGGGTGGCCAAGAGCGTGCCGACGCCCTTTCCAACCAGCCCGGTGGTCCTGGGCCCGCTCTCGGTGGCGCCGCTGCGCATCTTCGTGTTCGTGGTGTCGGGCGCGCTCATCCTGGGCGCCCATCTCGTCCTGGCCCGGACCAAGCTAGGCCGCGCGATGCGTGCGACGTTCCAGGACCGCGAGACCGCCGCCCTCATGGGGGTGAGCATCGAGCGTATCCACACCGTCACGTTCGCGTTCGGAGCCGGCCTCGCGGCGGCCGCGGGGGCGCTGCTGGGGCCGGTGTTCCTGCTCTATCCCTCGATGGGGGATCTGGCCTCGCTCAAGGCGTTCTCGGTGGTCATCCTGGGCGGTCTCGGCAACTTCGCCGGCGCCGCGCTGGGCGGGCTCGTGCTGGGCGTGGCGGAGGAGCTGGGGGCGGGCTACGTCTCCTCCGGCTACCGTGACGCGGTCGGATTCCTGATGATCGTGGGCGTGCTGCTGCTGCGGCCCTCCGGGCTCTTCGCCCGCGCCGAGCGCGTGGGATGAGCCGGCTCCTGGTGGCCGCCGCGCTGCTGGTGGCCGCGACCGCGCCGGCCTGGGTCTGGAACCCCTATCATCTCCACACCCTGATCATGGCGGGCATCTTCGCGGTGCTCGCGCTGAGCCTCAACCTGCTGCTCGGCTACACGGGTCAGCTCTCGCTCGGCCACGCCGCGTTCTTCGGCATCGGAGCCTACGCCACCGGCCTGCTCACCGTGAAGCTCGAGTGGTCCCCGTGGATCGGGCTGCTCGCCGCCGTTCTGCTGCCCGGGGCGGCGGGCTTCGTCATCGGACGCCTCGCTCTCAAGCTGCGCGGGGCGTACTTCGTGCTGCTGACCATCTCGTTCGCGGGCTGCGTGTCGCTGGTGAGCGTGAACTGGATGGATCTCACCAACGGGCCCCTCGGGCTTCCCGGGGTCCCGCCGCTCGAGATCGCGCTGCCCGGCCTGCCCGCGTTCTCGCTGCGCACCAAGAGCGCCTTCTACTACGTGGTACTGGCCGCGGTCGGGCTCGCGTACCTGCTCTGCCTGGGCCTGATCCGCTCGCGGGTGGGCCGGGCGCTCGTCGCGCTCCGCGAGAACGAGACGCTCGCCGCCTCGGTAGGCATCGACGGCACGCACTACCTGGTACTGGCCGCGGCGATGAGCGCGGGGATGGCGGGCCTCGCGGGCGGGCTCTACGCGCACTACACGCGCTTCGTGAGCCCGGAGGTCTTCCTCTTCACCTACACCGTGACCATGGTGATCATGGTGGTCGCGGGCGGGAAGGGGACGCTGGCCGGGCCGGTGGTGGGCGCGGTGCTGTTCACGGTGCTGCCCGAGGCGCTGCGCGCGGCCACGTCCTGGCAATGGCAGATGCTGCTCTACGGTGTCCTGCTCGTCGCGGTGCTGTTCTTCATGCCCGAAGGGGTGGTGCCGGCCCTCCGGCGGTGGCGGAAGTCGTGACCCTCGAGGCCCGGGACCTGAGTGTGCGCTTCGGCGGCGTGGCCGCTCTGAGCGGCGTGAGCTTCGCGGTCGCGCCGGGCACCGTCACGAGCCTGATCGGGCCCAACGGCGCGGGCAAGACCACCGCATTCAACGTGATCACCGGCTTCCAGCAGCCGGCCCAGGGCACGGTGAGTCACGACGGTCAGGCGATCACCGGCTGGCGGCCCCATCGGATCGCGGCCCGTGGGCTGGTGCGCACGTTCCAGAAGACCAGCTTGTTCCCGGGCCTCTCCGTGCGCGAGAACGTGCTGACCGGGTTGCACCTGCGCGGGCGGGTGGGCGTGGCCGCCGCGCTCCTGGCCCGGGCCCGTGTGCGAGACGAGGAGCGTCGGCTGGGCGAGGAGGCCGATGGCGTGATCGACTTCGTCGGGCTCGGCGCGCGGCGGCGGGAGGCGGCGAACGGGCTCTCCTACGGCGACCAGCGCCTGCTCGAGCTGGCGGTGGCGCTGGCCGCCGGGCCACGGATCCTTCTATTGGACGAGCCCGCCTCGGGCATGACCACGTCCGAGAAGGCGTCGGTGGCGGCGCTGATCGCGAGGATCCGCACCCAGGGCGTCACGGTGTTCCTGGTCGAGCACGACATGCGTCTGGTCATGGGCATCTCGGATCGCGTGCTGGTGCTCAACTACGGCCGTCTCATCGCCGACGGCGACCCCGCCTCCGTGCAGCGCGACCCGGAGGTCATCCGCGCGTACCTCGGCTCGGGAGCCCATGCTGACGCTTGAGGGCGTCGACGCCGGCTACGGGCGCATCGCGGCCCTGCACGGCGTTTCCCTGAGCGTGCGCGCGGCCGAGTTCGTCTGCCTCATCGGCGCCAACGGGGCGGGCAAGACGACCACGCTCAAGACCATCTCCGGGCTGGTGCGAGCCGCGGCCGGGCGCATCGTCTTCGACGGGCGGGAGATCCAGCGCCTGGCCCCGCAGGAGATCCTGCGGCGGGGCATCGCCCACTGCCCGGAGGGCCGGCGCGTCTTCCCCCACATGACCGTGGAGGAGAATCTCCTGATGGGCGCCTACGTGCGCACCGACGCCGCCCAGGTGGCGGTGGATCGCGAGCGGGTCTTCGGCCACTTCCCGATCCTGGCCGAACGCCGCCGCCAGCCGGCCGGCACCCTCTCGGGCGGCGAGCAGCAGATGCTCGCCATCGGCCGCTGCCTGATGGCCCGCCCGCGGCTGATCCTGTTCGACGAGCCATCGCTGGGCCTGGCCCCCACCGTGACCGAATCGGTGTTCCGGATCATCGCGGGCATCCAGCGCGAGGGCACCACGGTGCTGATGGTGGAGCAGAATGCCTACATGGCGCTGCAGCTCGCCGGCCGGGCCTACGTCATGGAGACGGGCCGCATCACCCTCCAGGGGCCCGCCAGAGATCTCATGCAGAACGACCACGTCAAGCGAGCATATCTGGGCGGCTAGGAGAAATGCGTCCCCCGACGAGTTCGCCGAGCAGAGTATCGAGCGCGGCAAAAGGAGCGTCCGCAGCCGGGCGAACTGCGGCAAGAGGAGCGTCCGCGGCCGGGGGGAGTGCGGGGGCCATCTCTGGGCCCCCGCAGATGAAGAGCTTCTAAGCGAGATATGGGCGCCAAGTATTTCGGAGCTTCCGTCAAGCGTAAGGAGGACCCGCGGTTTCTGCGCGGGGAAGGCCGCTACGTGGACGACATCAAGCTGCCCGGCATGCTCCACGCGGCCTTCGTGCGCAGCCCGTACGCGCACGCGCGCATCACCGCGATCCGGGTGGAGGCGGCGCGCCGGCTGGCCGGCGTCGCCCACGTCTTCACGTTCGACGACCTCGCACGCTGGATGAAGCCCCTGCCGCTCTTCGGTGCGATTCCCCCGGGTCTGGCCGCGCGCGTCTCGGTGATGATGCGCCAGATCGGCCAGCTCGCGATGTGCCGGGACGAGGCGCGGCACGTGGGGGAGATCGTGGCGATGGTGGTGGCGTCGAGCCGCGCGGTGGCCGAGGACGGCTGCGAGCTAGTGGAGGTGGACTACGAGCCGCTGCCGGTGCTGGCCGACGTGGTGGCGGCGGCCGAGCCGGGTGCCCCAGTGCTCTACCCAGAGTGGGGCGACAACCTGGCGCTCTCGTTCAAGACCGGATTCGGTGACGTGGAGGCGGCCCTGCGTCAGGCCGACGCGCGGGTGCGGGAGCGGCTGATCATCCCGCGCTACGTGGGCATGCCGATCGAGACACGCGGGGTGGTGGCCCAGTGGGATGCGCGCGACGGCAGCCTGACCACGTGGAACTCGACGCAGGTCGTCCACTTCGTCCAGCAAGGGCTGGTGGCCGCGCTCGGGCTGGCCCCGCACAAGATCCGGGTGATCGCGCCGGACGTGGGCGGCGGCTTCGGTACCAAGGCCAACGGCTACCCGGAGGACCTGCTGATCCCGGCGGCGGCCATCGCCGCGCGCCGACCGATGAAGTGGACCGAGGACCGTCGCGAGCACATGATGGGCTCCGCGCACGCCCGCGCGCAGGTGCACGACATCGAGATCGCGGCCCGGCGCGACGGCACCATGCTGGCGGTGCGCGACCACATCTGGGTGGATCTGGGCGCCTACAACTCGTGGGGCATCGTGCTGCCCTACAACACGGTGGCGCACCTGCTCGGGCCGCATCGCGTGCCGAATCTCGAGGTCGAGTGCCGCGGGGTGGTGACGACCAAGACCCCGAACGCGCCCTACCGCGGAGCCGGCCGGCCCGAGACCGTCTTCGCGATGGATCGCATCGTGGACCGGCTGGCCCGCGAGCTCGGCATGGACCCGGCCGAGCTGCGGCGCCGCAACTATCTCTCCGCGTCCGACATGCCTTACGAGATCCAGCTCCCGTACCGGGACGGCAACCCGCTGGTCTACGATAGCGGTGATTTCCGGGCCGGCCTCGAGGCGGCCCTCGAGGCCGTCGACTACGCGGCGCTGCGCGCCGAGCAGGTGAGGCTCCGCGAGCGGGGAATCTACCGCGGCATCGGGCTCTCCGGCTACGTGGAAGGCACCGCGATCGGGCCCTACGAGGGAGCCACCGTGCGCCTGGACTCCTCGGGCCGCGCGGTGGTGGCCACCGGCGCGTGCAGTCAGGGCCAGGGGCACGAGACCTCGTTCGCGCAGATCGCGGCCGACGCCCTCGGCATCCCGCTCGACTGGGTGACCATCGTGGGCGGCGATACCGCGGCGATCCCGTTCGGCATCGGCACCTTCGCCTCGCGCAGCGCGGTCAACGCGGGCAGCTCCATCCACGAGGCCTCGGGCCGGGTGCGCGACAAGATCGTCGCGGCGGCCGCCGCGCTGCTCGAGGCGGCGCCCGCCGACATCGAGATGACCGATGGCGTCGTCTCGGTGCGCGGCGCGCCCGGCTCCGTCACCCCGATCGCCCGGGTGATCCAGGCCGCGATCCCCACGTTCGCCAAGCCGGGAGTGGCCTCGCTGGACTTCGAGGCGACGGTCTACCATCACCAGCCCACCGTGACCTACACGAGCGCGGTGCACGTGGCGGTGGTGGAGGTGGATCCTGGCACCGGCGCGGTGAGGCTGCTCCGGTACTTGGTCGCCCACGACTGCGGCCGGTTGATCAACCCGATCATCGTGGAAGGGCAGATCCACGGCGGCGTGGCTCAGGGGATCGGCGGCGGCCTGCTCGAGGAGATGGTCTACGACGAGCAGGCCCAGCTCCTGACCGGCACGTTCATGGACTACCTCGTGCCGACCGCGATGGAGGTGCCACCGATCGAGACGGTGCACCTCGAATACCCCTCGCCGCGCAACCCGCTCGGGGTGAAGGGCATCGGGGAGGGCGGGGCGATCTCCCCGCCCGCCGCCATCGCCAACGCGGTGGAGGACGCGCTCGCGCCCTGGGGCGTGCGCGTGACCCGGACGCCGCTCGGCCCGTCGGTGGTCCTGGCCCTGCTCGAGCAGGCGCGGCTCGAGGAAGGAGGGCGCGCGTGAAGCCCGCTCCCTTCGACTACGTGGCGCCGGTCACCCTCGACGACGCGGTCGGGGCGCTGGCCGCCGGGGGCGGCGACACCAAGGTGCTGGCCGGCGGCCAGAGCCTGATCCCGATGCTGGCCCTGCGGCTCGCGCGGCCCACCCTGCTGGTGGACATCAACCGCGTCGCGGGCCTCGACGGGATCCGCGAGGCCTCGGGCATGCTCGAGGTGGGCGCTCTCGTGCGCCAGCGTCAGCTGGAGACCTGGGCGGCCGGCCGCTCGCCGCTCTTCGCGCACGTGCTCCGGCACGTCGCGCATCCGCCGATCCGAAACCGCGGCACCGTGGTGGGCAACGTGGTCCACGCCGATCCCGCCTCCGAGCTGCCCGCGCTGCTGCTCGCCCTGGAGGGCGTCGTGGTGACGCGCGGGCCGCGGGGCGAGCGGATGATTCCGGCCGACCGCTTCTATCGAGCCCCGCTCACCACCGCGCTCGCCGCCGACGAGGTCGCGACCGCGGTGCGCTTCACCCTGCCGCCGCCGTCCACGGGCTGGGGCTTCGCGGAGATCTCGCGCCGTCACGGCGACTTCGCGCTGGTCGGCGCGGTCGCGCTGCTGGCCCGCGCGGTCGACGGCACGGTGGCCTCGGCGCGGCTGGCGTTCTTCGGCGTCGGCGGCACCCCGGTCTGCGCGGCGGCTGCCACGCTCTCGCTGGAGGGGAGTGCGGCCACGCCGGAACGACTGGCCAGCGCCGCGCGCGCGGCCGCCGCCACGCTCTCGCCCGACGGGGACATCCACGCGACGGCCGCCTACCGGCGGCGGGTCGCGGCGACGCTCGGCGAGCGCACGCTGACCGCCGCGCTGGCCCGCTGCGGAGGGCGATCGTGAAGAAGGAGCTGCGGGTGACGGTCAACGGCCAGGAGCATCGGCGAGCGGTCGAGCCGCGGATGACGCTGGCCGACCTGCTTCGCGAGGAGCTCGATCTCACCGGTACCCACGTGGGCTGTGAGCACGGCGTCTGCGGCGCCTGCACCGTGCTGCTCGACGGCGAGCCGGTGCGGAGCTGCCTCATGCTGGCGGTGCAGGCCGAGGGGCGGCGCATCACGACCATTGAAGGACTCGCGCCCGGCGAAGGGCTCCATCCGATCCAGGAGGCCTTCTGGGCCAAGCACGGGCTGCAGTGCGGGTTCTGCACGCCCGGCATCATCATGAGCGTCTCCGCGTTCCTGCGCGAGCGGCCCGCGCCCTCGCCGGAGGAGATCCGCGAGATGCTCGCCGGGCACCTCTGTCGCTGCACCGGCTACCACTTCATCGTCGAGGCCATCGAGGCGGCCGCCCGGGCACTGGCCCCCGACCCTCATCGACAATAGGAGATCCATATGCTCGTTCGCCTCGTCGTCGCGTCGCTGATCGCCCTCGTCCTTCCCGTCTCCTCCGCCTGGGCTCAGAACTCGCTGGTGATCAGCGTCTGGGGCGGCAACTGGAAGGACACGGTGGAGCGCGTGGCCGGCAAGGCCTTCACCGCCAAGACCGGCATCCCGGTCGAGTTCGAGGTCGGCGGTACCATCGACCGCCTGGCGAAGGCCCGGGTGGCCAAGGGCAACCCGCTGGTGGACCTGACCTTCACCACCAGCCACGTGGGCCGGCTCTACATCTCCGACGGTCTCTACGCCCCGCTCGACATGGCCAAGATCCCCAACGCCAAGGAGATCGCGCGCGAGGCGCTGCGCAGCGAGTACCACCTCGGCAGCTGGAGCTATGTGTACACGATCGTCTACCGGCCGGACCTGGTGAAGGAGGACATCACCCAGTGGTCTGATCTCTGGAAGCCTGGGCTCAAGGGCAAGATCGCGATGCCGGACTTCGATCCCTCCCACATCATCACGATCGCGGCCCTGATGGAAGGCGGGAACGAAGGCACGTGGCAGAAGGGACAGGAGCGGCTCAAGGCGCTCAAGCCGAGCATCGTGGCGTTCTACTCGACCGACGCGCAGAGCCAGGACCTGATGAAGACCGGCCAGGCGCCGGTGCAGGTGATGCTCTCGGTCAACGCCTACCACCTGCAAGAGCAGGGCATCGCGGTCAAGCTGGTACAGCCCAAGGACTATCCCGGCGTCGTCGGGATCGACACCATGGGAATCATGGCCGGCACCAAGAAGGCCGACGCCGCGCATCAGTTCATCAACCTGGTGCTGTCCAAGGAGATCCAGAGCGAGCTGGTCCGGGCGCTCAAGGCCGGGCCGGTCAACGGGGGCGCCACCGTGCCCGCCGAGCTGCGCGGCCAGCCGGGCATCTTCGTGACCCCGGCCGAGTGGAAGCAGCGCGGCTACATCGTGGACGACGAGGTGCGCGCCAAGACGCTGCCGGCCTGGCGCGAGTGGTTCACGGCCAACATCGTCAAGTAGCGCGGATCAGGTCGTGCGCCTGCTTCTCGCCCCGGCCCTCGTCGTGATCGCGGTGTTCGCGGCGGCGCTCTCGGCGCTGCTGCGCTACAGCGTGCTCGAGTTCGTGCCGGGGTCGCTGCGGACCGGGGGGCTGACCCTGGCCAACTTCACCGGCATCCTGAGCCGGCAGCACCTGGGCGCGGTGTGGGACACGCTGCTGCTGAGCCTGGCTACAACCGTCCTGACCCTGGTGGCGTCGTACCCGGTCGCCTACGCGCTCGCGCGCACCCGCTCGGCGCGCGCGCGCTCCGCGCTGCTCGTGCTCACGCTGGCGCCGTTCTTCACCGGGGCCATCGTGCGCACCTACGCGTGGGTGCTCGTGCTCGGCAACACCGTGCTCACGTGGCCGGTGCCGATGCTGTTCACGCCGCGCGGGGTGCTGGTCGGCCTCGTGCACTTCTCGATGCCGACGATGATCCTGCTGCTGGCCGCCGCCGTCAGCCATATCGACCCGGTGTACGAGCGCGCCGCGGCGAGCCTTGGCGCCTCGCCGTGGCGGGTGTTCCGGCGGGTGACCCTGCCCTTGTCGATGCCCGGCATCGTATCCGGCTCGGTGATCGTCTTCGCCTGGACGCTGAGCGCCTTCGCCACGCCGGAGCTGCTCGGCGGGGGCCGGGTGAAGATGATCGCCAACGTGGTGCGCGACCTCGCGCTCGACTCGTTCAACTGGCCTGGCGGCGCCGCCTTCGCGACGGTGGCCCTGGTGGTGACGCTCGGCCTGCTCGCCGCGGCCGGCCGCCTGACCGCGGCCGCCGAGCGCGGCCCTTCCTGATGCTCCGGGTGGCGGTGGCGGTCCTGCTCGCCTTCATGACCCTGCCCACCTTCGTGGTGGTGGCGGTGTCGTTCAACCCGACCGCGATCCTATCCTTCCCGCCCGCCGGGTTCTCGCTGCGGTGGTACGTCAACGTGCTGACCTATTCACAGTTCCAGCGCGCGGCGTGGAACAGCGTGCTGGTGACCGCGGGCGCGGTGGCGGTGGCGATGCCCATCGGCACCGCGGCGGCGCTGGCCCTGGCCCGCGGGCGCCTCCGCGGCCGCGAGCTCTGGGCCGCGCTGCTGCTCGTGCCGCTGATCGTCCCGGGCGTGGCGGCGGGCCTCGGCTTCCTGATCCTGGGCGCGGGCTGGGGTCTCCTCCGCAGCCGGAGCGTGCTGATCGCGGCGCACGTGGCGCTCGTGCTGCCGTTCGTGGTCCGCTCGGTGTGGGTGAGCGCGAGCAACCTGGACCCGGCGCTCGAGCGGGCGGCGGCCAGCCTGGGCGCCACCCCCTGGCGAGTCTTCCGGCGTGTCACGCTGCCGCTGCTGCGCCCCGGCCTGCTCGCCGCGCTGCTGTTCGCGGTGATCGTGTCGCTGAACGAGTTCGTGGTCTCGCTCTTCATCTCGACCCGGCTCACCGAGATCCTGCCGGTGGCCATGTTCACCTACGTGGTGAACTACACGGACCCGACGATCGCCGCGCTCTCGAGCCTCTTCATCCTGGGCACGTTCATCGTGGTCTCGCTCGCCGACCGCTTCCTCGACCTGGGCGGCGTGTTCATCCATCACCGAGGATAGGACGGCCGATGGCTCGCGCGGTGGTGGAGCTTCGGGGCTGCACGCGCGAGTACGGAGGCGTTCCGGCGGTGGCCGGTCTCGACCTCACCGTCTACGAGGGCGAGCTCCTCTCGCTGCTCGGACCCTCGGGCTGCGGCAAGACCACCACGCTCAATCTCATCGCGGGCTTCGTGCCGCCGACCGCCGGCCGGGTGCTCGTAGACGGGCAGGACGTGACGGATCGCCCCGCCCACCAGCGCGGGCTCGGGATGGTGTTCCAGTCCTACGCCCTGTTCCCGCATCTCAGCGTGTTCGAGAACGTGGCCTTCGCCCTGCGCGAGCGGCGGCAGCCGCGGGCCGAGATCGAGCGCCGGGTGCGGGCCGCGCTCGGCCTCGTCCGGCTGGACACCCGCGCCGACCACCGGCCGGCCCAGCTCTCGGGCGGCATGCAGCAGCGGGTGGCCCTGGCCCGCGCGCTGGTCTACGAGCCGCGCGTGCTGCTGCTGGACGAGCCGCTCGCCGCGCTGGACAAGAAGCTGCGCGAGGAGATGCGGACCGAGCTGCGCGAGATCCAGCGCTCGGTGGGCATCACCACCATCTTCGTCACCCACGACCAGGCCGAGGCCCTCGGACTCTCCGACCGCATCGCGGTGATGCACGGAGGCCGCATCGAGCAACTCGGCGCGCCGCGCGAGATCTACGAGCGGCCGGCCACCCGCTTCGTGGCCGAGTTCATCGGCGCCTCCACGGTCCTGCGCGGCCGCGCCGCCGGCGCGGACCGCCTCGAGCTGCCCGGCGGCGAGGTCCTCCGCGTGGACGCCGGGGCCGCGTTCCGCCCCGGCGAGGTGGTGGACGTCGGCATCCGCCCGGAGCGCATTCGCGTGGTCACCGGAGCGGGGGAGAACGTGGTGGACGGCCACATCGCCGCGGTGGTCTACCAGGGCGTGCAGACCGAGGTGATCGCCGATCTGGCGGGAGGCCAGCGCCTCCTCGTCTTCGTCGCGGAGCCCTCGCCGACTCCGCTGGCGCCGGGTCAGCCGCTGCGGCTCCATCTTCCCGCGGACGCGTTCATTCGCCTCGCGGCTCCGCCGGGTTAGCGGAGCCGGACGCGCAGCCGATCGAGGGCGTCCGGGCCCTCGAAGTGGAGGGTGTGAAGCCCGATCGAGGCGGCGCCCGCGACGTTGTCGGCCCGGTCGTCCACGAAGAGCGCCGCGGCCGGCGACAGCCCGAGCCGCTCGAGGCAGAGGCGATAGATGCGCGGATCGGGCTTGGACAGGCCCACCTCGCACGAGATCACGACGACGTCGAAGCGGGCCTCCAGCGGGCGATCGGCGCGCACCCGCGTCATCATCTCGGGCCCGCTGTTGGAGAGGAGCGCGGTGCGGCCGCCCGCTCCGCGGAACTCCGCCGCGAGAGCCCAGACCTCGTCGCGATAGACGCTCCACGAGGCCAAGTCTCGCTCGATCAGCCAGGCCAGGTCGGCTTCCGAGAGGGACCCGTCCGCGGTGGGCCTGGATTCGGCGAGCACGCGCTGCCAGTAGCGCGCGATGGGGAGGCCGGAGTCGTAGTCGTGCCGGTATCGCTCGTAGGCGGCCCGCAGAGTCGACGGGCTCGCGCCGAGCCGCGCGGCCGCCTCGGCTAGCCACGTCTGGTCCTGCCGATGGCTCAGCACGTTGCCGTAGTCGAGGATGAGGCCGGCGGGACGGGCCATGGGCTCGATGCTACGCGAGGGGGCTCCGGCCGACAAACCCAGAGCCCGTGTTACGATTCAGCGATTCGCCACGCATTCGATCGAGGGAGGCGCACGCCGTGAGCCAGGACGAGGTGCTGGTGACCCGCGACGGTCCCGTGGTCACCCTGACCTTCAACCGTCCCGAGGCGCGCAACGCGCTCACCTGGAACATGTACGACCGGCTCTACGAGACCTGCGAGGAAGTCGACCGCGACGATTCGGTGCGGGTGCTGGTGCTGCGGGGCGCCGGCGGCCAGGCCTTCGTGGCCGGCACCGACATCAGCCAGTTCCAGGCCTTCGAGCGGGCCGAGGACGGCATCGCCTACGAGCGCGACGGTGACCGGCGGATGGCGCGCCTCGAGGCGGTGCGCAAGCCGGTGATCGCCCAGATCCAGGGTTTCGCGGTGGGCGGGGGCTTCGGGATCGCCACGTGCTGCGACCTGCGCATCGCGACCCCGGACGCGCGCTTCGGCGCGCCGATCGCGCGGACGCTCGGCAACTGCCTCTCGATGGCCGCCTACGCGCGCTTCGTGGACGTGTTCGGGCCCTCGCGGGTCAAGGAGCTGCTGCTCACCGCGCGCCTGCTCACCGCGGCGGAGGCGCAGGCGGCGGGCTACGTGCACGAGATCGTCGCGCCCGAGCAGATCGAGGCGCGAGTGACCGCGCTCGCCCACCAGATCGCCGAGCACGCCCCGATCACGCTCTGGGTGACCAAGGAGTCGATCCGCCGCCTCGGCGCGAGCCGGACCCTGCCGGACGACGAGGACCTGATCGCCACCACGTACATGAGCGCGGACTTCCGGGAGGGCGTGCGGGCCTTTCTCGGCAAGCGGAAGCCCAAGTGGACGGGCCGGTGAGGTCGGCCCGATGATCCGCGAGGT
>DATMMH010000456.1:0-17736 GCA_035569855.1 Candidatus Dormiibacterota bacterium | reverse complement strand
GCTCGAGGAGTCGGACGCGGTGGAGCGGCTCACCACCGAGGACGAGGTGACCAAGGCCATCTACGATCCGCCCAAGGACACCCGCGCCTACTTCCGCGGGATGTGCCTGCAGAAGTACTCCGACGAGGTGGTCTCCGCGTCGTGGGACTCGGTGATCTTCGACCTCAAGGAAGGCCCGCTGAAGAAGATCTTCATGCTGGAGCCGCTACGCGGGACCGAGGCTCACGTGCGCGCCCTCTTCGAGGAGTCGGCGACCGCGGGCGATCTGCTCCGCAACCTCGGCAAGCCGAGCGGCGACTTCTAGGATGCCCGACGAGCGCTGGAAGCACGCCTTCTTCGACTACTCGACCTCGAGCTTCGCCGAGCTTCTCCAGCACGCCGCCCCGCATCTGCTGCCCGGCCCGACGGAGCGGTCCTCCGAGGAGGCGACGCCGCCCATGATCCCCCACGGCACCACCGTGCTGGCGATCCGCTACCGCGACGGCGTCATCATGGCGGGCGACCGCCAGGCGAGCGAGGGATATCAGGTCGCCCACCGGCGTATCGAGAAGATCTTCAAGTCCGACGACCTCTCCGGAGTGGGCATCGCGGGGGCGGCGGGCCCGGCCATGGAGATGGCCCGGCTCTTCCAGACCGAGCTGGAGCACTACGAGAAGGTCGAGGGTGAGAATCTCTCGCTGGACGGCAAGGCCAACAAGCTCGGACAGATGATCCGCATGAACCTGCCCATGGCCATGCAGGGACTCGTGGTCGTGCCGATCTTCGCGGGCTTCGACGAGCGGGCCGGGGTTGGGCGATTGTTCAAGTATGACGTCACCGGTGGCCGCTACGAGGAGACCGACTACTTCGCCCAAGGCTCGGGCGGCAAGGACGCGCGCGATTCGCTGAAGAAGCGCTTCAAGCGCGACATGAGCCGGGACGAGGCGCTCCGGATCTCCATCGAGGCGCTCATCGACGCATCAGACGAGGACCTTGGCACCGGCGGCCCGGATCTCCTGCGCGGGATCCTGCCCTCGGTGAAGACCATCACGCGCTCCGGCTTCGCGGAGGCTCCGGAGGACGAGATCCGTCGCCACTGTGAAGCCGTGCTCAGCGACCGGAACCGCCTCTAGCGTGCGAGCGATCTGATGCCCCTGCCCTACTACGTGTCGCCCGAGCAGATGATGAAGGACAAGGCGGAGTATGCCCGCAAGGGCATCTCCCGCGGCAAGGCCATCGTGGCGATCGAGTACCGCGACGGGGTCTTGCTGGTGGCCGAGAACCCCTCCACCCTGCTCCACAAGATCTCAGAGATCTACGATCGCATCGCCTTCGCGGGTGTGGGCAAGTACAACGAGTTCGAGAACATGCGGGTAGCCGGGGTGCGGCACGCCGACATCAAGGGCTACTCATACAGCCGCGGCGACGTCAGCGCCAAGTCCCTCGCCAACGCCTACTCGCAGGCCCTCGGCAACATCTTCACCCAGGACATCAAGCCGTTCGAGATCGAGGTGCTGGTGGTGGAGGTGGGTGACGCCGACGGCACCAAGAACGAGATCTACCACATCCTCTACGACGGCACGATCGAGGACGAGAAGAACTACGCGGCCATGGGCGGCCAGTCCGAGGAGATCCGGCGGTACCTCAAGGACAACTTCCAGGAGAGCCTGGACCTCGCGGCCGCTCTGCGCCTGGGCGTCCGGGCCCTGATGGTCACGCAGAACAAGACGCTCACCGAGCGCGATCTGGAAGTGGCCGTTCTCGATCGCACCAAGGAGCGGCGCAAGTTCCGGCGCATCCCGCCCGAGGTGCTTCACCAGCTCTTGACCGAGGCGACGTAGTCCGCGGCGAATCCTTGCCCACCGGGCGCTCCCCTGTTACCCTGAGAGCTACATGAAGCGCCGGATCTTCGGCCTCGAGAACGAGTACGGCCTGACCTGCACCCTGAACGGCCAGCGCCGGCTGTCGCCCGACAACGTGGCGCGGTACCTGTTCGAGAAGGTCATCCCGGGGGCCCGCAACGCCAACGTCTTCCTGGAGAACGGGGCCCGCCTCTACCTCGACACCGGCTTCCACCCCGAGTACGCCACCCCCGAGTGCGACGACATCGTGGACCTGGTCATCCACGACAAGGCCGGGGAGCGCATCGTGGAGGATCTCCTGCACCAGGCCGAGAAGCGCCTGCGGGAAGACGGCATCTCCGGCCACATCCTCCTGTTCAAGAACAACACCGATTCCGCCGGCAACTCGTACGGCTGCCACGAGAACTACCTGGTCAGTCGGGACGTCTCCTTCCAGCGGCTGGCCGAGGGCCTGATCCCGTTCTTCGTCACCCGGCAGATCTTCGCTGGGGCCGGCAAGGTGCTGCAGACTCCGCGGGGCTTCCACTACTGCCTCTCGCAGCGGGCCCAGCACATCTGCCAGGAGATCTCGGGCGCGACCACGTCCTCCCGGTCCATCATCAATACCCGGGACGAGCCGCACGCCGATGCCGAGAAGTACCGGCGGCTCCACGTCATCGTGGGCGACTCCAACATGTCCGAGGTGGCGACCTACCTCAAGGTCGGCACCACCGCGCTCATCCTGGACATGATCGAGGACGGCCACTTCGACCGCGACTACAGCCTGCAGTCGCCGGTCCAGGCCATCCGCGACATCAGCCACGACCCGACTCTTCGAGAGACGATCCGGTTGAAGGACGGGCGGGCCATCACCCCGCTGCAGCTGCAGATGGAGTACCTCGAGCACGCCACCCGCTACGTCCAGGCCATCGACGCCGACCCGGTCACCCGGGACGTGCTCGCGCGCTGGACCTACGTGATCGAGCAGCTCGCGGACGACCCGATGCAGCTCAATCGTGAAGTCGACTGGGTGATCAAGCAGCAGCTCATCCAGGCCTACATGGAGAAGAACCGGTTGTCCTGGCGGGATCCCAAGGTCTCGCTGATGGACCTCCAGTACCACGACATCCGACCCGACAAGGGTCTCTACTTCAGTCTGGTGCGCCGCGACCTGGTGGACCGCATCACCGATGATGACGCCATCGAGCGCGCCAAGCACGTGCCCCCGCAGACCACGCGGGCCCGGCTGCGGGGCGAATTCATCCGCCAGGCCAACCTCAAGGGCAAGGACTACCGAGTGGATTGGGTCTACCTCAAGCTCAACGATCCGGAGCGTGAGACGATTCTCTGCAAGGACCCCTTCCAGAGCCACGACGAGCGCGTCGAGCGACTGATCCGCTCGTTCTAGAGACCGCTCGCTCGTTCCGGGGCGGGTGGCGCAGGACCGACCAACCGATGCCAGAGAGTCCGCTCCGTCCCGAGATCATCGAAGCGCTCGTCAACGGCCAGCACGGCGATCCGTTCGCGGTGCTCGGCCCGCACGCCGGACCGGACGGCACGGTCAGCGTGCGGGCCTTCCTGCCCGCGGCCCGCGCGGTCGCGGTGCTCACGCCGGACGGGTCGGTCATCTCGCTCCGCTCGCGGCACCCTGCCGGCTTCTGGGAGGGCGAGGTCCCGGGAGGGCCGCTTCCCCTGGCCTATCGCCTGCGCGTGGTCGACGAGCTTGGTCGCGTCGCGGAGACCCACGATCCCTACCGCTTCCCGCCGACGCTCAGCCCGTACGACCTGCACCTGCTCGGCGAGGGAACGCACTATCGCCTGTTCGAGCGCCTGGGCGCCCATCCGATCCGGCACGAGGGGGTGGCGGGCGTCCGCTTCGCGGTCTGGGCGCCCAACGCCCGGCGCGTGAGCGTGGTCGGCGACTGGAACGCGTGGGACGGGCGGCGACAGCCCATGCGCCTGCATCCGGGGAACGGGATCTGGGAGATCTTCGTGCCCGGGGTGGAGCCGGGCGCGCGGTACAAGTACGAGATCATCGGCCGCGACGGCGGGATGCTCGCGCTCAAGACGGATCCGGTGGCCTTCGCGTTCGAGCCCGACGAGCCCCGCACCGCGTCGGCGGTCACCGATCTCAACGCCTACACCTGGGGCGACGCGGAGTGGATGGACGAGCGCAAGCGCCGCAACGCCCAGCAGCGGCCGATGTCGGTCTACGAGGTCCACCTGGGCTCGTGGCGACGGCCGGAGCCCGGCCGCCTGCCCGACTACCGCCAGATCGCCCACGAGCTCGCCGACTACGTCACCGACCTGGGCTTCACCCACGTCGAGCTGCTCCCGGTGACCGAGCACCCCTATTACGCCTCCTGGGGCTATCAGACCCTCGGCTACTTCGCCCCCACCCGGCGCTACGGGACCCCCACCGACTTCATGGCCTTCGTGGACACGCTCCACCAGCGCGGCATCGGCGTCATCATCGACTGGGTGCCCGCCCACTTCCCGAAAGACGCGCACGGCCTCGCGTATTTCGACGGGACCCACCTCTACGAGCACGACGACCCGCTCTTGCGCGAGCACCCGGACTGGGGAACGCGCGTGTTCAACTACGGGCGGCGTGAGGTCGCCAACTTCCTGATCGCCAACGCGGTCTTCTGGCTCGAGCGCTATCACATCGACGGGCTCCGGGTGGACGCGGTCGCCTCCATGATCTACCGCGACTACTCCCGGAAAGCCGGCGAGTGGGTGCCGAACGAGTACGGGGGCCGCGAGAACCTGGAGGCGCTCGCCTTCCTCAAGAGGCTGAACGAGGTGGTCTACGGCTCGCAGCCCGGCGCGGGCACGATCGCGGAGGAGTCCACCGCGTGGCCGCAGGTGTCCCGCCCGGTCTACCTGGGCGGCCTCGGCTTCGGCTTCAAGTGGAACATGGGCTGGATGCACGACATCCTGGATTACATGCAGTACGCGCCGATCCACCGCAAGTACCACCACAACCAGCTCACCTTCGGGCTGCTCTACGCGTGGACGGAGAACTTCGTGCTGCCGCTCTCGCACGACGAGGTGGTCTACGGCAAGCGCTCGCTGGTCCACAAGATGCCGGGCGACGACTGGCAGCGCTTCGCCAACCTGCGCCTGCTCTACGCGTTCATGTGGGCCTATCCGGGCAAGAAGCTCCTGTTCATGGGCGGCGAGTTCGGCCAGTCCGACGAGTGGAGCCACGATCGGGCGCTCGACTGGTGGCTGCTCGACATGGGCCCGTACCACCGGGGCGTCCAGCGGCTGATGAAGGACCTCAACCACGCCTATCGCAACGAGCCCGCGCTCTACGAGATCGACTTCGAGCCGGCCGGCTTCCAGTGGATGGACTGCAGCGACTGGGAGCAGAGCGTGGTCACCTTCTGCCGGTTCTCCCGCAACCGCGAGCGAGTGCTCCTGTGCGCCTGCAACTTCACCCCGGTGCCGCGCCAGGGCTACCGGGTCGGGGTGCCCCGCCCCGGCTACTATCGCGAGATCGTCAACACCGACGCCGGCCTGTACGGCGGCGGCGAGGTCGGCAACGCGGGCGGCGTGCCGAGCGAGCCCACGCCGTGGCACGGGCAGCCGCACTCCGTGGTCCTCACCCTGCCGCCGCTGGCCGCCCTCTGGCTGGTCCCGGCCTGAGCGAGCGAGATTCGTGAGCGAGACCGCTTCGCGCAACCGGCCCGGCCGACCGTATCCGCTCGGGGCCACGTGGGACGGGGCGGGCGTCAACTTCGCGCTGTTCAGCGAGCACGCCACCGCGGTCGCGCTCTGTCTCTTCGACGAACGCGATCCCGGCAAGGAGTCCCGCCAGATCCGCATCGAGCAGCGCACCGATCAGGTCTGGCACGTCTACGTGCCGGACATCCGGCCGGGCGCGCTCTACGCGTACCGGGTGAACGGGCCCTACGATCCCGCGCAGGGTCACCGCTTCAACCCGGCCAAGGCTCTGATCGATCCGTACGCACGGGCCATCGCGGGCCCGCTCCAGTGGCACGACTCGTTCTTCGGCCACCGGATCGGCGATCCCGCGGATGACAAGCCCGATGACCGCGACAGCGCGCCCTACCTCCCCAAGTCAGTGGTGGTCGATCCGACCTTCGACTGGGAGGGGGATCGCCCGCCGCTCACCCGCTGGTCCCGCACCGTGATCTACGAGATGCATGTCAAGGGCTTCACCTGGCTCCATCCCGAGGTGGAGCCCGAGTTGCGCGGCACCTACGCGGGGCTCGCCTCCCCCGCGGCTGTGCGGCATCTCACGGAGCTCGGGGTGACCGCGGTGGAGCTCCTCCCGGTACACCACTCGGTGACCGAGAAGCACCAGGCCGACCGTGGCTTCACCAACTACTGGGGCTATAACTCGATCGGGTTCTTCGCCCCCGATTCGCGCTTCTCCGCGAGCGGGCACCTGGGCCGGCAGGTGGACGAGTTCAAAGCGATGGTCAAGACCCTGCACCGGGCCGGCATCGAGGTGATCCTCGACGTGGTATACAACCACACCGCGGAGGGCAATCACCTGGGGCCCACCCTCTGCTTCCGCGGCATCGACAACGCGGCCTACTACCGCCTCGCGCCCGAGGATCTCCGCTACTACGTCGACTACACCGGGTGCGGCAACACGCTCAACATGCGCCACCCGCGCACGATCCAGCTCCTGATGGACAGCCTCCGCTACTGGGTGCTCGACATGCACGTGGACGGCTTCCGTTTCGATCTGGCCGCCGCGCTCGCCCGCGAGCTGCACGACGTCGACCGCCTCTCCGCGTTCTTCGACGTCATCCACCAGGACCCGGTGATCTCGCAGGTCAAGCTCATCGCCGAGCCCTGGGATCTCGGCCAGGGTGGCTACCAGGTCGGCAATTTCCCGGTGGGGTGGACGGAGTGGAACGGCAAATACCGCGACACGATCCGCCGCTACTGGAAGGGCGACGAGGGGCAGGTGGCGGAGCTGGCCTACCGGCTCACCGGGTCGAGCGACCTCTACGAGATGGGTGGCCGCCGCCCCTACGCGAGCGTCAACTTCGTCACCGCCCACGACGGCTTCACCCTGGCCGATCTCGTCTCGTACAACGACAAGCACAACCTCGCCAACGGCGAGGACAACCGCGACGGTACCGACGACAACAGCTCGTGGAACTGCGGGATCGAGGGCCCGACCGACGACGCCCAGATCACCGCCCTGCGCGAGCGGCAGATGCGCAACGTGCTGGCCACCCTCTTCCTGTCTCAGGGCATTCCGATGCTGCTGAGCGGCGACGAGATGGGACGCACCCAGCGCGGCAACAACAACGCCTACTGCCAGGACACCGATCTCTCCTGGGTGCACTGGCCGCCGACTCCGGCCGGCCAGCGCCTCATCGCCTTCACGCGACGGCTCATCCAGCTAAAAGAGGACAATCCGGTCTTCCACCGGCGGATGTTCTTCCAGGGACGCCGCATCCAGGGATCGGCGGTGAAGGACCTCGCCTGGTTCCGGCCCGACGGGCACGAGATGACCGACGAGGAGTGGTCCAACAGTCTGAGCCGTTGCCTCGGGCTCCGCCTGGCCGGCGACGCCATCGAGGAAGTGGACGACATGGGCGAGCCGATCGTCGGCGACACCTTCCTCATCCTGCTCAACGCGCACCACGAGCCGGTGTCGTTCGTCCTTCCCGCCTACGAGACGCGCGTGCGCTGGGAGCCGGTGCTCGACACGCGAGACTGGAACGGCGAAACGCAGCGCGAGGCCCTGCGGACCGGCGAGCGGTACCCGCTGGAAGGCCGCTCGCTGGCCGTCCTCCGTCGGATCCACGCCGCCGCCCCCGCCCACGCAAAGGAGCGTGATCGATGAACGACTCGCCCGAGTTCGACTCCGAGCTCCACCGCACCGCGCTGAACCAGCTCGACCGCGTCGCGAGCCGGCTCACCCTGGACCACGACATCCACGAGCGCCTCCGCTTCCCTCGCCGCGCGCTGGTGGTCTCGGTCCCGGTGCGCATGGACAACGGCAAGACCGAGGTGTTCATCGGCTACCGGGTCCACCACAACACCGCCCTCGGCCCCACCAAGGGCGGCCTGCGCTACGATCTCGGGGTCAACCTGGGCGAGGTCACCGCGCTCGCCATGCTGATGAGCTGGAAGTGCGCGCTGGTCGGGCTGCCCTACGGCGGCGCCAAGGGCGGCGTGCGCTGCAACCCGCGCGCGCTCTCGCTGCGCGAGCGCGAGCACCTCACGCGCCGCTACACCACCGAGATCATCCTGATGATCGGCCCCGACATCGACATTCCCGCCCCCGACCTCGGCACCGACGAGCAGACGATGGCCTGGATGATGGACACCTACTCGATGACCCAGGGCAAGAGCGTGCCCGGCGTGGTGACCGGCAAGCCCCTCATCGTGGGCGGCTCGGCGGGGCGCCGCGAGGCCACCGGCCGCGGCATCGTGTTCGTGCTCTACCAGGCGGCCAAGAGCCTGGGGCAGGAGCTGCGCGGCAAGAAGATCGTGGTGCAGGGCTTCGGCAACGTGGGCGGGGTGGCCGCGCGCCTGCTCTGGAGCGATGGCTGCACGATCGCGGGGGTGAGCGACTTCAAGGGCGGAGTGTGGAACCCGAAGGGCCTCGACATCCGACAGCTCCAGGATCACGTGACGCAGACCGGCAGCGTGGCCGGCTTCCCGGGCGGCGAGCCGGTCAGCAACGACGAGATCCTCGAGCAGCCCTGCGACGTCCTGATCCCGGCCGCGGTGGACTCGGTCATCCACGAGCGCAACGCCGACCGCATCAAGGCCCTGATCGTCGCGGAGGGCGCCAACGGTCCCACCACGCCCGAAGCCGACGTCATCCTGCGCGATCGCGGGGTCACCGTGATCCCGGACATCCTGTGCAACGCGGGCGGGGTGGTTGTCTCCTACTTCGAGTGGGTCCAGGGGCTGCAGTACTACTTCTGGAAGGAGAGCGAGATCGTCTCGCGGCTCCAGGAGATCATGGCCCGGGCCTTCAGCCGGGTCTGGCAGACCGCGCAGAAGAGCGGGGTCGATCTCCGTACCGGCGCCCTGATGGAAGGCGTCAGCCGGGTCGCCGACGCCCACGTGTCCCGCGGGCTGTATCCGTAGCGGGAGCGGCCGCCGCCTCTCCCGGCACCTCGATCGGCGGGCGGCGCATCGACCACCACAGCCCGACGAGGGCGACCATCACGCCCGCCACGCTCGCCAGCTGGGGAACTCGCAGCGAGCCCACCCAGAAGCTGTCGAGCCGTAGCGCCTCGATGAAGAATCGGCCCACCGAGTAGAGCCCGATGTAGGAGAAGAACACCGCGCCCGGGTGCCGCCCGACCCGCGGCCGGACCCACCACACCACCGCGACGAACACGAGCAGGTCCCACAGCGACTCGTAGAGGAACGTCGGGTGGAAGTACTCGGCCTCGCGGAACTCGGGCGGGCGGTGGATCGGTGAGATGTAGAGCTTCCACGGCAGATCGGTCGGACGGCCGAAGGCTTCCTCGTTGAAGAAGTTGCCCCAGCGCCCGATGGCCTGGCCCAGCACCATGCTCGGGGCGACCACGTCGAGGGATCGCAGGATCGGCACGCGCCACTTCCAGGCGAGCAGGACGCCCACCAGGGGCCCCGCGATGAGCCCGCCGTGCATGGCGAGGCCCCCCTCCCACACCGCGATGATCTTCGACGGGTACCGGCCGTAGTAGTCCCAGTTGAAGATCACCTCGTAGAGCCGGGCCCCCACCAACCCGGCCACCACCGCCCACTGGGCGGTGCGGATGAGGTCGTCGGCGGGCAGGCCCTCCTCGGTGGCGCGCCGGTGGGCGAGCCAGAAGCCGACCAGCATCGCGGTGGCCATGAGGATGCCGTACCAGCGGATGGCGAGCGGGCCGATCTGGACCGCGATGGCGCCGGGAGAGGCGAACACGGCTGCACGATACCATGGCGGGTACCCCCGGTCCGATTCTCCGGTTGACACCCTCCGAGGTCTTAGGTATACCGAACGTCGCGCCTAACAGGCGCCTAAGCAGGAGCGCACACGGCGAGGAGTGGAGGACGCTGACGCGAACGAGATAGCGGCGGGCCCGATGGCCCGCGTCCACAACAGCCAGCCACCCGCCCGACTCGCGGCGCCCGGCAGCCAGCCAGCCACCCGATCCGCAGAGCGGATCAGCAAGGAAGGTTGGCTATGGTCACCGGGCAGACGATCCGGGCGCTGGTCATCACGGTGGGGTTGTTTTCGAGCGTGGGCCCCGGCTCCGCGTGGGCGGAGGACCCGCCGTCGAACCAGGAGCTGCTGAACAAGATGAAGGCCATGGAGCAGCGAATCCAGACGCTCGAGCAGCAGATCGAGCAGAAGAATGCCGCGAGGCCGCCGGCGGGTACCGCGGCACCCGCCGGGACCCCCGCGGGCGGTACGGCCAGCGCCGCCCCGCAGCCGCTGGTCCAGACCGCGCCGACCGCCACGACCGCCGCGGTCAACAAGGACCTCTTCGGGCTCCTCCCCTCCCCCATCGAGGGTCTCAAATTCGGCGCCTACGGCGAGGTCAAGTTCGGCACCCGGCAGAACCCCGACCACAACGGCCAGTGGCAGACGGGCTTCGACGCGGCCCGGCTCGTGCTGCTGCCCACGTACCAGTTCACCGACGGCATCATCTTCAACTCCGAGATCGAGTTCGAGCACGCCGGCTCGGGGGTCGACGCCGACGACAAGCTGGCCGGGACCGCGGAGATCGAGCAGCTCTACATCGACTTCAAGATCTCCCCGTACTTCAACATCCGCTCCCCCGGCATCGACCTGGTCCCGGTCGGCTACATCAACCAGCACCACGAGCCCACCCTGTTCTACAGCGTCAACCGCCCCGAGCTGGCCCATCGCCTGGTGCCGACCACCTGGGCCGCGCCGGCGGCCGGCTTCTACGGCAAGATCATCGACGACCTCAGCTACCAGTTCCAGGTCAGCAGCAGCCTCGAGGACTTCGGCAGCGGCTTCGACGCGCGGACCGGCGGCAACAGCCCGGCGCCGTTCCCGACCGGCTATGCCCCGGGCATGGACGGCAAGAACGGTCTCGGCTTCGCGAAACCCCCGCGCGGAGATTTTCGCCAGCTCACCAACGCGATCGCCTCCGCCTTCCGCCTGAACTACACGCCGCCGTTCATCCCCGGACTGGCGGGCAGCAGCAGCGTCTACTTCACGCCGAACACCACGCCGCGCAACGCCTACGCCGACACCGGCGCCCCGCTCCGCCATTCGAGCCTGACGCTGGTCGACAGCGAGCTGCGCTACCGGATGCCGGGCAC
The DNA here is from genome assembly GCA_035569855.1 of Candidatus Dormiibacterota bacterium. Classification (GTDB taxonomy): domain Bacteria; phylum Methylomirabilota; class Methylomirabilia; order Rokubacteriales; family CSP1-6; genus CAMLFJ01. The sequence continues at coordinate 6,634 of DATMMH010000456.1, read as the reverse complement.
CGGCTTCGAAGCCCGCGGCGAGTTCGTGCAGATCTTCTTCGGTCATCCGGGCAACCTGCGGGCCAACAACGACTCCGATCCCACCGACAACGTCGGCCGGACCATGTACGGCATCTCCGGCGAGCTGGCCTATCACATCCCGATCGGTACCTACCTCGGGAGCGCCTGGGAGGCGGTGCCGTTCTACCGCTACACGTACGAAAATCTCCAGACGCACGGCTTCAGCGGCAGCGACGCGAACACCCCGGTCGGGGCCGGCAAGCTCCAGTTCCACACCGCGGGAGTGGCGGTGTTCCCGACTCCCAAGCTGGTCTTGAAGCTCACCTACGAGAAGGTGCTCGACCGCGAGCGCGGCGGGCCCAAGTCGGACTCCTTGCTGGGCGGCGTCGGGTTCCACTTCTAGAGCGAGGCGGATCGGTGAAGAGCGACTGGGTGAAGTGGGCCGCGCCGCCAGCGATCATCGTCTCGATCGCGGTGCCGGCCTACTCCACCCAGTACCTCACCGTCGAGCGGGCCCAGAAGCTGGCCTTCCCGGCGGCCACCCGGTTCGTCGAGGCCCACGTGATCTTCCAGGCCGCCGACGTGGCCGCGATCGAGCGCCGCTCGGGCGAGAAGGTGCGGACCCGCGGCCAGCAGGTGTGGCGGGCGCTCGTCGACGACCGCCTCGTCGGCTTCTTCATCGTGGACTACGTGATCGGCAAGCACCTGGTGATCGACTACGCGGTGGCGCTGGAGCCGGACGGCCGGGTCCGGCTGGTCGAGATCATGGAGTATCGCGAGTCTTACGGGGGCGAGATCAACAGCGGGAGCTGGCTCGGCCAGTTCGTCGGCAAGACGTCCGGCGATCCCCTCCAGGTCGACCGGGATATCCGGAACATCTCGGGGGCGACGCTCTCGTCCCACCACGTCACCGAAGGGATCAAGCGGGTGCTCGCCTTCTATGAGACCTGTCTCCGGTAGCGCGCGGCGGGCCCGCCCGCTGCTCGGCACCTTCGTCGAGATCACGGCGAACGGCGGGCCCGGGGCCTCGATCCACGAGGCGATCGACGCGGCCTTCGAGTCGGTGGCCCGCGTGCATCGGCTCATGAGCTTCCACGATCCGTCGAGCGACCTCGGTCGCCTCAACCGCGAAGCGTCGCGACGCGCGGTGATCGTCCATCCCTGGACCTACGCGGTGCTCCGCGCCGCGCTCGATCTCCACCGCGCGTCGGACGGGCTCTTCGACGTCACGGTCGCTCCCGTGTCGCAGCGCCTCGGACGGCTGCCGGGTGAGCCGCGCGCGTGCCGCCCGGCGCCTCCGCCCGCCGCGACGGACGCCGGGTTCGACCTGCTCTCCGCCGGCCGCGTGCGCTTCCAGCGCCCGGGGGTGATGGTCGACCTCGGCGGCATCGCCAAGGGCTTCGCGGTCGATCGCGCACTTGCGACCCTGCGGCGCCACAGCGTGACGCGGGGCCTGGTGAACGCGGGTGGCGATCTGGCCGCGTTCGGCGCGGCGGGCGAGCTCGTCGCGCTCCGGGATCCGCGCCACCCCGCCGCGGTGCTCGGCCAGGTCACCGTCCGGAACGAGGCGCTCGCCTCGAGCGGCGGAGGCGAGGCGGCGATCATCGATCCGCGACGCGTCACACCGGCGGGAGCCGTCCGCGGCGCGACGGTGCGCGCCCGGTCGTGCCTGCTCGCGGACGCCCTCACCAAGCTCGTCATGATCGCGGGCGAGGCCGCGGGCCCGATGCTGGCGCGGTACGGCGCGAGCGCGCTGTTCCTGTCCGCCGGCGGCGAAATTCACGTCACACGGGAGTGGTCTGCCCGGGTGCGCCGTGCGTCTTAGCGTCCGCTTCCGCGCGGTGCTCTACCTCACGATCGGCGCGCTCTTCGTCACCGGCGTGGTCTGGCTCCTCCTGGACCACGCGGTCTGGCCCGAGACCGCCACCTATCTCCTCCGGCTGCACGGCGCCGCCGCGATGGCCATCCTGGTGCTGCTGGGCGCGCTGCTGCCCCTGCACGTCCGCGCCGGGTGGCGCCGCGGCAGGAACGTGGCCAGCGGGATCGTCATGCTCGCGTGCAACGGCGTTCTCGTGCTGACCGCGTTCGGGCTCTACTACGCGGGATCGGACGCGCTCCGCCGCTGGACGAGCGCGCTACACGTCGCGATCGGCCTGGGGCTGCCGCTCCTGGTGGCCGGCCACGTGGTCCTGGGCCGCCGCGCCCGCCAGGCCGCCGCGCGCAAGCGCCTGGCCACGCTCCGTCAGGGCTTGTAGTCGAGCCCGGCCTCCGCGAACTTCGGCCGGAAGGCCGGCCGCGCCAGGAACGCCATGAAGGCCCGCGCGGCCTCCGGCGCACCACTCCGGGTGGCCAAGCCGGTCGAATACACGGTGACCTTCTGCAGCGCCGGCGGCAGGGGGCCGACGAGCCGCACGCCCTTGACCGGCACGATCTCGCTGATCTGGTGCACGACGATCTCGGCCTCCCCCGCCGCCACCTTCTCGGCCGGATAGCCACCCGCCACCAGCTGGGTCTTCCCGCGCACCGCGTCCGCGATCCCCATGCGCTCGAGCAGGCCCGCGAAGTAGATGCCGCTCGTGGCGCCCTGGGCCGGATCCACGTACACGAGGGACTTCGCGGCCAGCAGGGTCTGCTTGAACGCCTCGGGCGTACCGATATCGGGCAGCGGCGAGCCCTCGCGCACGCCCACGCCCATGCCGGTCCGTGCGATGTCCACGCGGCTGCCCGCCACGACGGCCCCCTGCTTCACCGCCTCGTCGATCGCCACGTCGGTCATGATCACCACGTCCACCGGCTCGCTGCCCGCGAGCCTCTGGCGGGTGACCCCGACCGTGCCGAACGAGAGGGCGACCGCGCGGCCGGTCTCCGCGCGGAATACCCGGGCCAGATCGGTCACGACGGCCCGCACCGCGCCCGCGCTCCACACCTGGAGATCCTGGGCTAGGGCCGCGGGAACCGCGAGAGCCGCCAGGACCAGCCACGCCGCCATGAATGCGCCGCACACGATTGCCATGTTCGCTCCTCTCAGAGTGCCGGAGCCAGCCCGGCTTCCGGGGTCAGATCGTAGAGCTCCCGCACCGGCGCCCGCACGATGCCGGCCGGCGACCCGCCCCAGCGCGTCGCATCGACCGCCGTGCCGTGGGCGCGAACCCAGTCGGCCAGCGGCCGGCCGGCCGCCTCGGCGCCCATGGCGCGACTCGAGAGCGACAGCTCGCCGAGCATGACGAAGCGCACCTGCCGCTCCTCGACCAGGCGCGCCAGCCCGTCCGGAGTCAGGATGGGATCGAGGCCGTGGAAGCCGCCCATGGCCATCACCGGCTCGCCGGTGGCGACGATGACCGACGACGCGAGCTGCGCGCTCGGCGTGGCCAGCAGGAAGCGCTCGCCGTGGTGATTGGCGTGGAGAAACTCGACGAGGCGCTGGCGATCCTCGGCCGCGCGGGCGCGCAGGCGCGACGGGCCGGCCACCGCGCGCGCGCCGAGCCGGCCGAGGTCGGCCGACGGAATCACCGGGACGCCCCGCACCAGCACGCTGCTGAGCGCCCACGCGGTCGGGATGACCAGCAGCGCGGCCAGCCCGACCGCGAGCGCCGCCCCCGCCAGCCTTTCCGAAGCTCCGCCCGCTGCACGGCCGAAGAACCGGGCCAGCAGGGCGACCGAGCCCAGCGCCACCGCGACCAGCACCCAGATCGGCAAGCGGCGCTGCCAGTCGTCGGCGCCCCCCGGCAGGCCGGCCGAGTGCACGTAGCATTGCCACAGCGCGGTGAGGAACAGCGCGGCCGGCAGTAGCACCGCGCCGGCTCCGCCCCGGCGGTAGCGAGCCCAGAGGCCGGCCACGCCCACCGCGGCCAGCGCGGCGAGCGGAGGGCCGAGCGTGGTGAGGTAGTAGAAGTGGAAGATCCCGCCCGCATAGCTGTAGACCACCGCGTAGGTCAGCCCCCAGCCCGCCCAGAGGAGCAGGCCGAGTCGCGGCGGGTCGAGCGGCGGGCGGAGCGAGGAGCCGAACAGCCCCGCCAGGCCGACGAGCGCCAGCGGCAGCAGCCACTCGACCTGCGCCGCGAGCTGGCCGTCGAGCAGACGGAACGGACCCACCGGCGTGCGCACGAAGAGTCGCGAATAACGCTCGGCCGCCGCGGACACCGGCGGAGCTGCGCTGTCCGAGGACGCCGGCCGGGGCCGGCGCGGCACCTCGTCCGCGCGCGCGCTCCGCGGGGTCTGCCACGTTCGCACGAACCGCCCGACGCCGTTGTGGCCGACGGCCAGCTCGACCATCGAGTTGCTCGCGCTGCTGCCCGCGAAGGGCCGTCGGGCGGGCGGGGTCAGTTCGTAGGCGATCATCCACGGCAGCGACACGACCACGACCACGAGACCGCCCAGGACCAGGTCGGCGAGCCTCCGGCGCCACGGCACCGGCGCGCCCAGCCAGTAGATCAGCCCGAAGGTGGGCAGGACCACGAAGGCGGCCAGCATCTTCACGTTGAACGCGACGCCGATCAGCGCCATCGCCAGCAGCAGATGGGCGCGGCGGCCCCGCTCGGCCGCGACCAGGAGGGCCCACGCGGCGAGCAGGAGGGCCAGCACGAGACCCGGGTCCGTGTTGCCCGACCGGTCCGACGCCACCGCGATCGGCGTGAGGGCGAGGAAGAAGCCGGCCAGGATGCCCGGGAGTGCCCCGAAGCGACGCGCGACGAGGTGCATGAGCACCGCCACCGCGGCGACGCCTTCCAGCACCTGCGGCAGCAGGAGCGCCGGCGGCGAGAAGCCGAACAGTCGCGCACTCGCGACCTGGATCCAGAGCGCGAGCGGGGGCTTGTCGACCGAGACGAAGCCGGCCGGATCGAACGAGTTGTAGAAGAATGTGTGCCAGCCCTCGAGCATGCTGCGCACGCCGGCCGCGTAGTACTCGTTGTCGAAGCCGTTCTGATCGAGCCGCCAGACCCGGAGCGCGAGCGCCAGCAGCAGGACGCTCAACCGGGCCAGCCGTTCAGGATGCACGGGGCACCACGAGATCGGCGGGGAGGATCGGCAGCGTGGTGACGGACAGACCGAGCGGCTTCACCGCGTCGGCGACCGCGTTCGCCACCGCGGCGGGCGCGCCGATGGTACCGCCCTCCCCCATGCCCTTGTAGCCGCCCGGAGTGAGCGGCGACGGCGTCTCGAGATGGCCGATGGTGAAGGCGGGCAGCCCGGCCGCGGTGGGCAGCGCGTAGTCCATCAGGGAGCCGGTCACGAGCTGGCCGTTCTCGTCGTAGACGATCCGCTCGCCGAGGGCCTCGCCGATGCCCTGCGCGACCGCGCCGTGGATCTGCCCCTCGACGATCGTCGGATTGATCACCGGTCCGCAGTCCTCGACCACGACGTACTCGCGCACGCTCACCCCGCCGGTCTGGCGGTCCACCTCGACCAGGGCCAGGTGGACCGCGCCGGAGAAGGTCGGGCCCGGCGGATCGAAGGGCTGCGTGGCCTCGAGGCCGGGCGTGACGCCCTCCGGCAGGCCGCCCGGGGGCGGGGTGTGCGCGTGCCGCGCGACGTCCGCGATGGTGACGCCGCGATCGGGCACGCCCCGCACGGCCACGTGCCCATCGCGCAACACCAGGTCCGCCGGGCTCGCCTCGAGGAGCCCGCCCGCGATGGTCAGGAGCTTGCGACGCACGGTGGCTGCGGCGCCACCGGCGGCACCGCTCTGAACGACCGCGCCGCGGCTCGCGAAGGTGCCGGTGCCGGACGGGGTGACGTCGGTATCGGGCTGCCGCACCGTCACCGCCTCGAGGGGCACGCCGAGCTGGTCGGCGACGAGCTGCGCGGTGGTGGTGGCGTGCCCCTGGCCCTGCGAGGGGAACGACACGTAGCAGGTCACCGCGCCGTCGGCCGCCATCTCGACCCGCGCGGCCTCGTGGCCCGGCACGTCGCTCATACCCCGGCGACGATAGGTCTCGGAGCCGATCCCGGTGAACTCGGTGTAGCACGCGAGGCCCACGCCCAGCAGCCGGCCCCGCGCCCGGGCGTTCTCGCGCTCGCGCTTCCATCCGTCGTAGTCCGCCAGCGCGAGCGCCTGCTCGAGCGCTTTCGGGTAGTCGCCGCTGTCATAGACGTACCCGGCGGCGGACGTGAATGGATAGCCGTCGCGGGGAATCAGGTTGCGGCGCCGGATCTCGGCCGGATCGAGGCCGAGCCGGTCGGCGAGCAGATCCAGCGTCCGCTCCATCACGAACGCGCCCATGGTCATGCCCACCCCGCGGTAGGCGCCGAGCGGCGGCTTGTTGGTGGCGACCGCGGTCACGTGGAAGGCGTAGGCCGGGGTGCGATAGGGTCCGGGCAGGATGGACGCGGTGCCCATCGGCTCGAGGGACGCGGTGAGCGGGTAGATGTGATAGGCGCCCGAGTCGGAGAGCACGCGGGCGCGAAGGCCGAGCAGCGTCCCGTCCGCGGCGGCGGCGGCCTCGATCTCGACGCGCCCCTCGCGGGCGTGCGCGGCGGCCGCCAGGTTCTCGCGTCGCGTCTCGAGCCACTTCACCGGACGTCGGGACCGGCGCGCGAGAGCGGCCACCGCCAGATCCTCGGGCATCACGTGCATCTTCTGGCCGAAGCCGCCCCCGGTGTCGGGCACGATCACCCGCACCCGCGACTCGGGCAG
>DATMMH010000455.1:0-17715 GCA_035569855.1 Candidatus Dormiibacterota bacterium | reverse complement strand
CCTGGGGTGGGTGGGTGACCGGATCGACGGCCCGAAGGATGGCGGAGGCGAGCGGCGAGGAAGCGGTCCTCAAGCGGGTGGCGCCGATCTGCGTCGTTCGGTTCAAGGACGACCCGAAGCGAGTCGAGAAGTTGAAGCAGCTCAAGGAGATCAGCTCCTGGGAGCAGGGCGACTACGTGAAGAAGCAGGGATGGGCGACCATGCCGGGCGAGAAGGAGCCCGAGGGGCGTGTCGCCGACGAGTGCGCCAAGCTGCTCCTGCTGATCAGCTAGCTCGGCGCGTGAGACCCGCGGGCTACCCGACGCTGTGGCGCGCGATCGATGATCTGGCGAGAGCCGGATTCACCGAGCACTTCGCCGTGAGGGGCCACGCGCTGCGGGCCTTCGATAGCGGACGGATGTTCAGCGCGGGCCAGGTGGTGATCCGCGAGTTCCATCGCTTCGAGGGGGTCTCGGATCCGGACGACATGTCGATCGTCTACGCGATCGAAGGCCAAGGTGGCGTTCGCGGCACCCTGGTCGATGCGTTCGGCGCCTACTCGGACCCGCGGGTGAGCGCGTTCCTGGACGGCGTCCCCATCCGTGGGGCGAGCCGCTTCGGTGGAGGGGCGGGGCAACCGTGGGTGTTCAGGGTGCCGCCGAAGGGTCGCGAGGGGAGCACGGCGCGCGAGCCGTCCGGCTTCGGACGCTACGGGTACGGCTTCTTGGTGCCGGTCCTGCAGGATCCGTGGCACGACGAAGGAGGCGAGAGCGGATCGGTGTCGTGATCCGCGAGAGAGCATGTCCACCGGACTGACGTCTCTGGGGAGGCCGAATTGATCGTGCCATATCACTTCTGGATCGTACTCCTCGTTGCCCTGGCGCTGACTCAGATCGCGGCGATCGCTACCTCCGTCTACCTGCACCGCGGCCTCGCTCATCGGGCGATCCGGCTGCACCCGGTCGCGGATGTGGGCTTCCGGGCGGTGCTCTGGCTGACCACCGGGCAGACGCGGCGGGAGTGGGTCGCGGTCCACCGCAAGCATCACACGTTCACGGACCGGGAGGGCGATCCACACAGTCCCCGGCTGCTCGGCCTGTGGCGGGTCCAGCTCCTGAACGTCTACTACTACGCGCGGGAAGCGCGCAATCCCGAGACGCTCGCCACGTTCGCGCCGGACATCACGGACGACTGGTGGGATCGGGCCATGTTCTCCCGGGGCCTGGTTGGGCTCGCGCTGGGCGTCACCGCGCTCTGCCTCGTCCTCGGGTTGTGGCCCGGCCTGATCGCCGGGCTCTTGCACGCGGCCCTGTACGTGCTCGTCCTCGCCCCGTCGATCAACGGCCTCGGCCATTGGGGCGGAGTTCAGAACTTCGTCAATAGCGCCTACAACCGGCGAGTGCTGGCGTGGGTGACGGGCGGGGAGAGTCTGCACAACAACCACCACGCGCACCCGCGCGCTCCGAAGTTCAGCATGGGACGGCTCGAATTCGACCCGTCGTGGCTGGTGATTCGATGCTTCGCGGCGCTGGGGATGGTGGAGATCGTCGGCGAGCCCGTCGAGCTGCGTCGCTGATCGTGCGATCATTGCCGCGGGTTCGAGGCGGGACTATAGTGACGAGCGATGGAGGAGCCGTGATGGCCGCGGCGGCGCCGATGGTGTTCGTGGTGGACGACGACGTGTCCGTCCGGAAGAGTCTGGTGCGGCTGATCAAGACCGCCGGGTACGAGGCCGAGCCTTTCACCTCGGTGAGCGACTTCCTGGCGCATCCCGCCTACGATGGTCCGTGCTGCCTGGTGCTGGACGTGCGAATGCCCGGGCTGACCGGACTCGATCTGCAGGAAGCCCTCAGCGCGACTGAGCGACGGCTGGCGATCGTCTTCATCACGGGCCATAGCGACGTACCGGTGACGGTCAAGGCGATGAAGCGGGGGGCCGTCGACGTCCTCACGAAGCCTCTGGATGAGGGAACGCTCCTGGGGGCGATCCGGCAGGCGGTGGCCCGGACGGTCGCGGACCGTCGGGAACAGACTCGCACGACCGAGATCCGGCAGCGTATCGCCACCCTGACCCCGCGCGAAGCGGCGGTCTTCGCGCTGGTCGTGACCGGGATGCTGAACAAGCAGATCGGCTCCGATCTCGGTATCGTCGAGAAGACGGTCAAGGTGCATCGAGCGCGGGTCATGGAGAAGATGGGGGCTCGCTCGCTCGCGGAGCTGGTTCGACTTGCCGGCGAAGGGGGAGTGATCGCCGCCACCCCGTCACCCGCCCGATAGCATGGACCAAGGTCCACTATCGCTCCCGTCGCGCTTCGGTAGAATCATCTCTAGTGCTATGACTCCATGCCCAAGCCCACCCCAGTGATTTCCATTGTCGATGACGATCTCTCGGTGCGCCGGGCGCTCCGACGACTGGTTCAGTCGGCGGGGTACCTCGTCGAGACGTTTGCCTCGGCCCACGAGTTTCTCAGCTCGAGCCCGTCGTCCAACACCGCGTGCCTGGTCCTGGACATTCACCTGAACGGTATGAGCGGCTTCGAGCTGCAGGAGCAGCTGGCGACCGACCGGGTGGCCATCCCGATCATCTTCATCACCGCGCATGACGATGCGGCGACGCGTGATCGCATCCAACGCGCTGGAGTCGCCGGGTACCTGGGGAAGCCCTTCGACGGGCAGGCCTTGCTCGACGCCATCCGGCAGGTGGCCGGGCCCGGGGTGCCGGATTCGTGATACCGGTGATCCCCAGGGCCAGGGTTCTGCTCGTCCTGCCCCAGGAGGCACTCGACCGGGCGCGCGTCTTCGCCGGCGCGGTCATGACGAAGCTCAAAGGTCCGGTGAGTCTGCAGATGGTGCTGCGGGCCTTCGTCGACGAGGGATTGCGGCGACAGCGCGACGGAGCGATTCTCGCGAACATCGAAGGCCAGGTCCGCGCGCTGCGAGAAGTCCGGAGCCGAGCCCGGCGACCGCGCTAGCCGAGCACGACACGAACGCGGCGCGACGCGCCGTCACTCGTGAGCGGCACACCGGCTCCGGGATCCGCCAACGTGACTCCGTCGATCTCGATCGTCGAGACACCACGCGTCACCCCCCGCGGGTTCTCGACCGTGATGTCGTAGCGCGACGCGTGATAGCGGAAGGCGATCTCGAAGTGGCGCCACGCGCGTGGGATACAGGGATCGAGATGGAGCACCGCGCCGCGTAGTCGGAAGCCGAGGAGCCACTCGAGCCCGGCCCGGTACATCCAGCCGGCGGAGCCCGTGTACCACGTCCATCCCCCGCGGCCGACGTGCGGGAATTCGGCGTAGACGTCGGCGGCGGTGACGTAGGGTTCCACCTTGTAGCGATGGACGCCCGCCCGCGTGCTCGTCCGGTTGATCGGGTTCAGGATGGAGAAGAGCTCGTTCGCCTTGTCCCCGTCGCCGAGGGCCGCGAAGGCCATGACGGCCCAGAGGGCCCCGTGCGTGTACTGGCCCCCGTTCTCCCGGACGCCCGGCGGGTAGCCCTTGATATACCCGGGGTCGAGAGACGAGTGGTCGAACGGCGGGGTCAGCAGAAGGATGAGCTCCTGGTCTCGCCGGACGAGATACTCCTCGACCGCGGCCATCGCGCGCGCGGCGCGGTCGGGCTCGGCGGCGCCCGAGAGCACCCCCCACGACTGGGCGATGGAGTCGATCCGGCACTCCGCGTTGGCGACGGACCCGAGCGGGCTGCCGTCGTCGAAATAGGCGCGGCGATACCAGTCACCGTCCCACGCGTGCTGTTCGAGGGAGACCTTGAGGGCGTGGACATGGCTGCGCCAGGTGTCGGCGCGGGCGTGCTCGCCGCGGGTGTCGGCCAGGCGGGCGAACTCCCAGAGCGTCGTGTGCAGGAACCAGGCGAGCCAGACGCTCTCCCCGCGCCCTTCGTGGCCCACCCGATTCATGCCGTCGTTCCAGTCGCCGGTGCCGATCAGCGGAAGGCCGCGAGCGCCGATCGAGAGGCTCCGGTCGAGCGCGCGGGCACAGTGCTCGAAGAGCGTGTCCGCCTTCGCCGACGTCGTGGGCTGCAGATAGGAATCGTCCTGGCCCGGAGGGATCGGCGGCCCCTCGAGAAACGGGATGACCTCGTCCAGGAGCGGCGCGTCGCCGGTGACCTCGAGATAGTGCATGACCGCGAACGGCAACCAGATCGAGTCGTCGGAGATGTGGGTTCGAACCCCTCGACCGGACGGAGGATGCCACCAGTGCTGGACGTCGCCCTCCACGAACTGGCGGCCGGCCGCCCGGAGGAGGTGCTCGCGCGCGACCGCGCGTTTCGCGACGGTCAGCGCCATGACGTCCTGTAGCTGGTCACGGAAACCGTAGGCGCCGCCGGCCTGATAGAACGCGGACCGGGCCCAGACCCGGCAGCCGAGCGTCTGATAGAGGAGCCACCGATTCAGCATGAGATCCATGGAGCGATCCGGGGTCTTCACCTGGACCGCGGCCACCGTGTCGTCCCACTGCGTCCTCACCGCGCGCCACGTGGCGTCGAGGTCGGCCGCGCGATGGCGAGTGAGGAGCGCGCGGGCCTCGTCGACGGTGGTGGCCTGGCCGAGAAAGAAGACGAGCTCCTCGCGGCCGCCCGGCGGCAGCTCGATCACCGCCTGGAGGGCCGCGCAGGGATCGAGACCGGCGCCGACCTTGCCCGAGAGACGGTGTCCACGTTCCAGCAGGACGGGATGGTCCAGCGTTCCGTTGCGTCCCACGACCTCGGTCCGGTCGCCGGTCCAGGCGGTCTGGCGACCTCCCAGGTCGGCGAACGCGACGCGAGCACCGAACTCGGTGTTCCAGGCGTTGCGCGCGAGGAGCGCGCCGGTGTCCGGGTCGATCTCGGTGACGATGGACGGGGCGGTCGCGCTCCGGGAAGCGCCCAGCACCCACTCGACGTACGCGGTCACCGAGAGTCGGCGGGACTTGCCGGAGCGGTTCTCGATCGTCAGGCGTGAGATCTTGATCGGGTCTTCGATCGGCACGAACTGGAGGAGCTGCAGGGCGATGCCGTGGGAGGTGTGCTCGAAGCGGCTGTAACCCTGCCCGTGCCGCACGATGTAGGAGGTCCCGTCCTCGCGGATCGGCAGCAAGGTCGGGCCCCACAGCGTGCCGCTCTCCTCATCGCGAACATAGAGCGTCTCGCCGGGCGGGTCGCTCACCGGGTCGTTGGACCACGGGGTCAGCTGATTCTCGCGGCTATTGCCCGCCCAGGTGAAGCCGGCGCCGGACTCCGAGACTTGGAAGCCGAAGTTGGAGTTGGCGATGACGTTGACCCAGGGAGCGGGAGTCCACTGCCCCTCTCCGAGGACGGTGACGTATTCACGTCCATCGTCGACGAAGCCGCCCAGACCGTTGAAGAACTCGGATTCGGGCCGCGGAGGCGGCAGATCGACGGAGGCCTCGGCGCCGGTCGGTCGACGGAGGGGAGGGGCCACGACACCCCGAGCCGGCTCGGCTCGCGCGAGCTGCTCCGCGAGCGTGCCGTGACGGCTCAGGAGGACGGCCCGCGCGGCCGCCTGCAGGGCCCGGTGATCGTCCGGCGAGAGGAGATCCCGACGAAGGATGAAGACGTTGCCCCGCGTTTCGGCCCGCTCTGGCCGTGGCGCCGACTGGCTCGTCCGGACCAGCGCTTCCAGGGAGCCTTGGAGCTCCAGGGCATAGGAGTGGGCCTCCTCGTTCAAGATGACGAGGTCGACCGCGAGCCCCTTCATGCGCCAGTACTCGTGCGCTCGAAGGAGCTGTCGAACGATGCTCCGATCCTCGGGCTGGTCGATCCGGACCAGGACGATCGGGATGTCGCCGGAAATCTGGTGGGCCCAGAGGGCGGCCGGCCCCGCCGTGTTCCCCCTCAGAACATCCGCGGAGGGGCGCAGCGTCGGGTCGGAGTAGAGGATGCGAGCGGCCAGGTTCTGGAAGAGGTGAGCCTCGTCCGCGTCGATGCCGAGATGGTGGAGCTGGACCTGCGCCTGCGTCCACGCCAGCGTGCCGGTGCGCTCGAACGTCGCCGGATCGCGATACTTGTCGGCGAGCGCCACCGCGGCTTCGCGTGACGGCGCGACGAGCGTGGAGAAGATGATCCGGGCGGACTCTCCCGCGGCGAGTCGGACTCGGCGCCTCAGGCTGAAGATCGGATCGAGCACCGAGCCGGCGGTGTTCGAGAGCGGCCGCCCGTCGATGATCGACATCGGAGTGCGGATGGTTCGTCCCCGGCCGAGGAAGCGTCCTCGGTCGGTCTCGTGCTGCGCCCCGCCTGCGGGCTGCCCTTCCACGACGACGGTGTGGGCCGCCCAGACGGACGGCTCCGCCGATGAGCGGACACGGCGGGTGGCCAGCAGGGCGCCGAGATCGGCGAGCGACTCGGTCTGGACGAAGAGATTGGAGAAGGCCGGGTGGGCGGCGTCCGCGGCGGGGGGCGCCAGCACCAGCTCGGCGTAGGACGTCAGCTCGATCTCCCGGACCTGCGGCCCGAGATTGGTGACCGAGACCCGGCGGATCTCGGCGTCGTCTTCGGGGGAGACGAGTACCTCGAGCGTGGTCGTGATCGCTCCGTCGCGACGATGGAATTCCGCGCGATCCTCGGAGAACGTCACTCGGTAGGCGTCGGGCTCGACCCCGGTGGGCTGGTAGCCGGCCGACCAGACCGTCCCCTGGTCGACGTCCCGCAGGAAGACGTAGGTCCCCCAGTTGTCCCGTGTGACGTCTTCACGCCAGCGCGTGATCCCGAGGCCGGCGCATCGGCTGTAGCCCGAGCCGGCCGTCGTCAGCATCACCGCGTAGCGGCCATTCGACAGGAGGTGCGTCTGGGGAGTGGAGGCGTGCGGAGTCGTGAACTGCCGGAAGACCGGCTCCACGAAGTCCCGTACGTGGCCCGGCACGTGGACTTCCTCGACCGGGGGGCGTGCGACGGCGACGTCTCGAGGAACCCGCTCCTGCATGAGCAGCTCGGTCGCCTGGATGATCGGTTCGGCGTGGAACCGGGCGCGCATCACGCCGTCTCGAAGCACGTTCGTGAGCGCGACGAGAGTCATGCCCTGATGGTGCGCCATGTAGGCTCGAACGACCGCCACCGTCGCCCCTTCGGGGAGCCTCGATCGCGTGTAGTCGAGCGCCTCGTAAAAGCCGTACGGCCCCCGGGCTCCCACCGCGACGAGGGACGAGAGGTTCCGGGTGGCGGCCACCGGGTCGATCATCGCCGCGAGGGCGGTCGCGTAGGGCGCGACGACGAGGTCGTCGCCGAGCCCGCGCTCGAGGCCGAGGCCCGGGACGCCGAAGTTCGAGTACTGGAAGGTCAGATCCAGATCCCGCACGTTGTACGCCGATTCCGAAATGCCCCAGGGGATCCCGCGCTCCGACCCGTAGCTCCGTTGACGGCGGACCACCAGGCGGTAGGTCTCGTCGAGCAGGCTGCCCGAGGGGGAGTGCATGACGAGGGGCGGCATCAGGTACTCGAACATCGAGCCGGACCACGAGATGAGGGCCGACCCGACGCCCACCGGGGTCATCGGACGGGCAAGGTGGAACCAGTGGGTGACCGGAACGTCCCCCTTGGCGATGGCGATGAAGCTGGTGAGCCGCGCTTCGGAGGCGAGAAGGTCGTAGGCGCTCCCGTCGAGGCTGCCGTCGGTGACGCGGTAGCCGATGGAGAAGATCTTGCGCGTGGGATCGAACAGGAAGCCGAACTGCATCGCGTCGAAGAGCTCCTTGGCGACCCGGGCGACACCCTGGAGACGGCCGAGGAGCGCTCGGGCCGCCACGGAGGACCGCTCGAGACGGTCGATGATCTCGTCGATGCGCGCGAGCGCTGGGCCCGGCGGGGAGCCATCGCGGAGACTCGCGTCCCGGAGGGCCGTGAGCTCGGCGACCGCGACGCGGCAGCGCCCAGGCAGCTCGGCCGGGGTCGGGGGCGGGAGGAGGAGACCGGCGAGCACGGTCGCGATCTCGGGAGAGCCGCCTACGGGATCTGGCGCGGCGATCCCGAGGGGAGACAGCCACGGCATGATGGTCTCGAGATCCCGAGCGTGGCTGGCGATGGTGGCGCGCGCGGCCTGGGCCCAGGCCAGGATGTCGGAATTCTCCGCATCGCCGCGCTCGGCGGTCAGGACGCGCGAAACGTCGACGAGCGTGTCCGCGTCGACGGCGAGGCGCCTGAGGCGGTCGGCCGCCGCCGCCGGATCCCCCGCCGGCTCGCGGAGCCCCGTCGCCAGCGCCTCGCGGGCCTCGACGAGATGTCGGAGGGTAACCGTCTGGCTGCGGCGGTCGTTGGCGAGCACGCTCGCGGCCTCCTCGGCCAGGCGGAGCGCGTCCTCGGTGCCATCGACCACGTCACGACGCAGCAGCGGGGCACGGGCCGCGCCGCGACAGGCGTTGCCGAGGGCGAGGAGATGAGCGGCGAGATTGCCGCTATCGACGGTGGAGACGTAGCGGGGCTCCAGCGGGCGAAGTCCGCCGGTGTCGTACCAGTTGTAGAAGTGGCCCCGGAAGCGTTCGAGGCGGCGCACCGTGGCCAGAGTGGCCTCGAGGCGGTCGAGGGTGTCGAGGAGGCCGAGCCAGCCGAGATCCCGTGCGGAGACCACCGACAGCAGGTAGAGCCCGATGTTGGTGGGAGACGTGCGATGCGCGAGGACCGGCTTGGGATCCTCCTGGAAGTTGTCGGGCGGGAGAAAGCGGTCCTCCGACCCGACGAAGCTCTCGAAGAACCGCCAGGTCCGGCGGGCCGTCGAGCGGAGGGCGACGGTGTCCGGCGGAGAGAGCTGGAGCCGCGGCGAGGTGCGCGGCGGTCGGCTGACCCATCGGGCCACCGCCGGGGAGAGGATCCAGAGCAAGAGGAAGGGCGCGGCGACCGTGGCGCTGCTCGGTCGCAGCAGGACCACGAGGGCCCCGGCGGCCGCGGCGAGCACGAGCGCCCCGCGCATCCGTCGATACACGCCGGTGATCTCGCGAGAGAGGTCGGACTTGGCCTGGGCGGCCGTCGTCCATTCGAGCAGCCGTCGGCGGGTCAGGTAGACGCGGAGGAGCGTCCGCCCGATCGCGTCGCCCATGAGCCACGCCTGATGGGCGAGGAACGTGATGCCGAGGGCGACCTGCGACGCGGCGAGCGCGAAGCTCCGGCCCACACTCCGGACGTGCGTCCGCTTGGAGATGCCGGATCGCTTGGGGACGATCTCCGCGAACGCCGGGAGGAGGGACGGGAGCGCGATCGTCGCCAGCACGAAGGCCGTCCACTCGAGCGGAGGGCTGTGAGAGAGCACCCAGCCCGCGACGAGCGTCAACACGCCGGCGGGCGCCGACAGGGTCCGGCGGAGGTTGTCGGCGATCTTCCACATGCCGATCACCGGGATCGCCGTCCGCGACGTCCCGGAGCGGGCGTCGCCCCGGATCATCCAGGGGAGCAGCTGCCAGTCGCCGCGGGCCCAGCGATACTGGCGCCCGGCCGCGACCTCGTAGTCGGTCGGGAACTCCTCGAAGAGCTCGATGTCGGTGACGAGTCCGGCTCGAGCGAAGATTCCCTCGAACAGATCGTGGCTCAGGAGGGAGTTCTCGGGGACGCGGCCTTCGAGGGCGGCCGTGAAGGCCGGCACGTCGTAGATGCCTTTCCCGGTGTAGGAGCCTTCGCCGAAGAGATCCTGGTAGACGTCGGAGGTCGCGGTGGCATAGGGATCGAGTCCGGCGGGGCCGGCAAAGATCCGCTGAAAGATGGACTTGTCGCGCTCCGCGGGGATCGTCGGGGTGATGCGCGGCTGGAGGACGGCGTAGCCTTCCACGATGCGGCCGGCCCGGGCGTCGAAGGCCGGCCGATTCAGAGGGTGGGCCATGGTCGCGACGAGCCGATTGACCGCGCCCCGAGGCAGACGCGTGTCGGCGTCGAGCGTGATCACGTAGCGGACTCCGGGGGGCGCCTCGGGTCCCGGTCCGCGAGGCGCGGTGAACGCGCGGTCGCCCGTTCCGGTCAGGAGGTGGTTGAGCTCTTCGAGCTTTCCGCGCTTGCGCTCCCAGCCCATCCACTTGCCCTCGGCGGCATTCCAGGTGCGACGGCGATGCAGCAGGAGGAAGCGCTCGCCGCCGGCGGGGGCCGGACCGTGGCGGGTGTTGAGACGGGCGATGCCGTCCTGGGCCAGACCGAGGAGCCGCTCGTCGTCCGGCATGTGCTCGGTGACCGCGTCCATCCAGTCCGAGAGCAGGACGAAATGGACGTGGCCGTCCGGGTTGGCGAGAAAGTGGATCTCCAGGCGGCTGACGTGCTCTTCGATCTCGGCCGCGTTCGTGAGCAGGGTGGGCACCACGACGAGGGTTCGCATGCTCGCGGGCACGCCGTCGCGCAGCTCGAGGCGCGGCAGGGAGCGGGGACCGATCAGGCCCGTGACGTCGCGGTTGATGAGGGCGAGCGCGAGGTCGGAGGCCGGAATCATCGCGAGGAGGGCCATCAGGACGAGAGCACCGGGGCTCATGCCGGAGAGGTGCGCGGTGAGCAGGGGAAGCGCGAGGAGGAGCCCGGTGACCGCGGCGATGGTCGTCAGGTATCCCGGGGTCGCCCCGGACAGAAACACGCGCAGGAGCCATTGCTTGAGCGGAACGCGGTAGCCGGCCTCCTTCTCCAGGAGGGCGCGCCCCTTGGAGAGCAGGTAGTAGCCGGGATCCTCGGTGCGATCTCCCGGCGGCGCGCCGCTCCGCTGCGCGTCGAGGGCGGCCCGCTTCGTCCGCGCCATCACCAGCCGGGTGACGTCGAGCTCGGACCGCCTGGAGCCTCGGGCGAGGTCCTCGATCGCGTGACGGTACTGGTCGCGGGTGGGGAAGTCCATCGCGCCGAAGTGGCTCTCGGCTCGGAGCAGGTCGTCGACGAGGCTGACGCTTTCGAAGAACTCGGCCCAGTCGAACGTCGACATCATCCGCATGCTCGTGATCACGTTGCGGACGGTCACGTTCATGGCCGCCTGGTTCTGGTGCTCGAGCTGCACGAGCTCGTCGGCCGACGTGCCCCGCGCGGTCAGCTGTTCGTCGAGCCACCGCAGCGCGGGGGTCGCCTCGGGGTCTTGCTCGCGCAGTCGCTGGACGAGGTTCACCGTGAAGGCGGTGGACAGCGTGGCGGCCTCGAACCGCTGGAAGGCGAGGGGCTGGGCCGGTCGTCCCCCGAGCCCGAGCAGCTCGTCCGCGAGGGCGTCGGCCCCATGTCGGGCGGCGCGTCCGTTCACGATTCGTTCGGCCAGCCGCCGGAGGTTCTCCACGAGGACCAGCCGGAGGGCGATCGGGATGGCCCAGAGCTCGCCGATGGTCAGCGGCTGTACGTGCTGGAATCGCCGGACGAAGCGCTGGAGCGTCTCGGGCTCGAAGCGGCTGTCGGTGTGGGCGACGAACGCCCAGGCCAGCCCGATCACGCGTGGATAACCCCGCAGGGGGTCCTCGGCGAGCTTCGGCAGCTGCCGGTAGAACCCGCGGGGGAGATCCTCCCGGACCTGTCGCACGACCTCGTCCGCGACGTGGTAGTTGTCGACGAACCACTCCGCGGCCGGCGTGATGGCGCCTTCGTCCCGGATCACCGCCGCGATCGCGCGATAGCACTGGAGAAGAACCCGTCCGCTGTCTCGCACGCGGAGCGTTTGAAGACGACCGGACTTGCCCTCGGCCAGGACGGGCTGCCGCGCGATGCGCTCCGCGAGCTCTTCGAGCCGTTCCGGACTGAAGAGCTCGGCCCGGATGGGATCCTCGGACTCGGGCATGAGGGGAGACGAGGACGCTGGCGGCCGGAAGTCCCGGAGGAGCAACGCGGCTCTCAGTCGAGGCCGAGAGGGAGATCCGCGAGCGGTTGGTAGCCTCGGATCGTGATGCCTAGTAGCACGGGACGTTCTCCTCCAGGCTGGCCTTGACCGGCCAAGTCTATCACGATATAAGATGAATAAGAATTAGACTGTATATACGCGTGCACGGCGTGCCGGAGCCAAAGTGCCGGGGCTGGCCATCGACCCGTCATGTAGAGTAGGGTGAGCGAGAAAGGGACCCTGATGGCTCAAAAGAGGCCGGGGATGTACCGCGGCGACCGCCGCCGCAAGGAAGATCAGCGCAAGGCCAAGCAGGACGCGAAGCGGGCGCGGAAGGCGGAGCGTCGCGAGAGCGGGACCAGCGGCCCCGAGATCGCGGAGTCGGTCGGGACGGGCGGCGAGGGCTCGAAGGAGTTCGTGTGGTTCTCGCCGAGCAAGGGGCGGACGCTGACGACGACCACCGCGTCGACCCCGACCGCCGACGGCGTGGACGACTGGACGCTTCTCAGTGATCCGCGGTTGAACCCGGGCGGTTGAGCCCGGGCGCCGGTCCGAGCTCGATCAACCAGAATTTCCGCCCGTCCCGGAGCAATCGCGTCCCGTCGGCGAAGAACGCCCGTAGCAGCTCCAGGCGAGCCAGGTTTGCCTCCCTGGGCGCGGCGTCGTCCACCACCGCCGAGGTCGCATAGTCGAAGAGGCGGTCGTGGCGCACGAAGAGGTGGGTGATCCCCGCCGCTTGGACGCGCGCCCGCAGCTCATCGACGCTCCGCGCCTCTCCAACCCACTGCGTGAGCGTGTAGGTGCCGAAGAAGTAGTCGGCGAAGTAGGGCCGGTCGAGGTAGTAGGTGTCGCGCTGCGTGCCGATGAGCCAGACGCGAGCACCGGCGGGCAGATCGCGATTGATGACTTCGTAGTACGGGAACGAGTCCACCCGTCGCTCGAGGAAGTGGACCCGCGGCTCGCCTCCCAGCACCACCGGTAGCGGATTCAGCTCGGTGAACCAGGCGATCACCACCAGGGTGTTCACCGCCGCGGCGCCGAGCAGGAGCCCACGGAGGAGCCGGCCGGCGCGCGGGCCCCAGCGCGCGGCCGCCGCCGCGGCCGAGACCGCGATCGCCACCGCCAGAGGTGGCGTCGCGGGCAGGAGGTAGCGGATCACCTGGCTCCCCATGAGCCAGAGCCCGAACATCGCGCCGGCGACCAGCGCGGCCAGCCGCAGCTCGGCGTCCAGGGAGCGCCGGCGGAACGCCCAGATCAGGAGCGGCGCGCCCACCAGGAAGGCCGGGCCGAGGACGCCTTCGTAATGTCTCGGCAGCTCGGGCTGCGCGAGGATGGAGACCGAGAAGGGCGAGAGCGCGTAGTCCAGCGCGGTCGACGAGCGACCGTAGACCTGGAGCAAGCCCTCCAGCAGCCGCGCGCGCGCGGCGTCCCAGCCGGGCGCGTGGCCCGGCCAGAGCGCCGAGTAGAAGGGGAAGAGCGGACTGCCCGTCTGGATCCAGGTCCGGACGTACCAGGGGCTCGCCAGGAGGACGCCCGCTCCGATCCCGCCGAGGCCCATCGCCATCGCCGTGGCCGCGGAGGGTCCGCGGTCACGGCGAGACTCTCGCTCGAGCATGAGCCCCCGGATCAGGACCGCGACCACCAGCGGCACCACGAGGGCGACCGCGCTCAGCTTGGCGGACAGGGCGGCGCCGACGGCCGCGGCGACGAGCGCGAGCCACCGCGTCTCCAGCGTAGTCCACCAGCGCCCCGCGGCGAGGAGGGCCAGCGCCGAGTAGGCCGCCACGGCCACGTCCACGCCCTCGCCGGCGGTGACGAAGTAGACGCTCGGGATCGACGCCACCGTGAGGGCGGCCAGGGCACTCCACGTCCGGTCGAGCCCACGCGCCCGCGCCCAGCCGTACGTGACGACGACCATGAGCAGGGCGAAGGTCCAGAGCGTGGCGCCGGCGGCCGCCTCGGCCACGCGCGGGCCGCCCGGTCGACCCAGCAGCATCGCCCACACCGCGTGCATCTCGACGCCGAGCGGGAAGTAGCTCGCCATGTTGTACTGCACCTCGACCAGAGCGCCGTTGTCGACGAACGCTTTGGGCAGCGCCAGGTGATACATGAGCGCGTCGTTGGTGGTGGGCGGCGCCAGGGCGGCGATCAGCGTGAGCCCGAGAATCATGACAACGAGCGTGGCCGCGGCGCGGGGGCGCCGGTCGCCGCCGGGTGCGTCGGGCCGGTGGTGACGCCACGCCCAGGCCGCGAGACCCAGGCCCACACCGACCGCGGCCACCGCCACCGACGTGCGGTAGAGCTTGAGCACCCCGAGAAAGAACCAGATCGTGGACCAGGCTCCGGAGCCCAGGAGACCGCGGACGCTCCAGTCGAGGGCGCGCGAGCCGAGCCCTTCCCGCGAGACGATGAGCTCGCGGATCAGACTGCCGAGCCCCCACCACGCGACCACGACGAGGCCGGCGGCGATCAGGCCGCCGGCGGTCCGGATGAGGCCGTCGGCGCCGACGGGCGAGCGCGCGGTCAGCTCGCGGCCGAACTCGGCCAGCCACCCGGGCAGGTAGGCCAGGTCGTAGCGGCGGTTCAGCAGGAACAGGACGAGGAGTCCCACGCCCCACACGGCGGTGCAGGTCGGGGCCAGTGCCAGCGAGGGCCTGGCCGTCGGAGCCATGGAGTCATTATAGGGCGCCCCCTCGGGGAACCCGGCGCTCCGGATAATTCGCGTTCGTGAGAATCTGGCTAGGTATGGTCGAGACTTCCGCGAAGGCGCGGCGTGCGACTTCCCTCGTGGTGGTGCTCGTCGCGGCGGCGGCCTACGCGGCGACCCTCGGATACGATCTGGTCTGGGACGACACGCTGCTCATCCAGCAGAGCTGGCGTCTGCACCACTGGGCCGAGCTGCCGTCGCTGCTCGTCTCCCAGTTCTGGTCGGAGGTCGGGGAGGCGAGCCACTACTACCGGCCGCTGACCACGCTCACGTTCTTCCTCGACGTGCAGGTGTGGGGCCTTCAGCCGTTCGGCTTCCATCTCACCAACGTGCTCGCCCACGTGGCGGTGACCCTCGCGGTGCTCGCGGTCGCCCGCCGGGTCACCGGCGGCGAGCTGGCCGCGGTGATCAGCGCGCTGGCCTTCGCGCTGCAGCCGCTGCACGCGGAGTCGGTCAGCTTCGTCTCCGGCCGCACCGACGTGCTCGCCGCCCTCTTCTGCCTGCTGGCGCTGCTCGCCTACGACCGCGGCCGCGACCAGCCGCGGTGGAGCTGGACCGCGTGCTCGCTCGGCGCCTACCTGCTCGCGCTGCTCGCCAAGGAAGTCGCGATCACCTTGCCCGCGGTGCTCGCGCTCTGGGACTGGCGGGTGCGCGGCGATCTGCGCGACCGGCGGGCGGCCTGGCGCGGCGCCGTCCGCTACGGCGCGTATGGCGCGGTGGTCGCGATCTACCTGGGCCTGCGGCTCTTCGCGCTCCGAGGTGTCACCCACGCCGAGGCAGGCGCGTGGGGCTCGCTCGTCACGCGACTCCTGACCACGCTCCAGACCGTGGTGTCGTACGCGTGGATGACGATCGTTCCGTATCCCGCCAATGCCTACCGCGTCATCGTCCCGGCGACCGTCCCGCCCGACCTGCGCTGGTGGCTCGCCATGGCGGGCCTCGGCGCGGCCATCGCCGCGACCGTGTGGGCGCTGCGGCGCGCGCCGGTCGCGGGATTCGGCGCGCTCTGGTTCTGGATCACCCTGGCGCCGTCCGTCGCGGTCAACCTGTTGCCGCTGCCGACCGCGCTCATGGCGGAGCGCTTCCTCTATTTGCCGACGGTGGGCTACTGCCTGATCCTCGGCTGGGCCGCGTCACGTCTGCTCGGCCCGGTGGCGCTGGGACGCACGGCCCAGCTCCGCCTCGCGCCCGCTCTCGGTCTCGCCGCCCTCCTGCTCGCCTACTTCGTCCTCACGATCTGGCGCAACGAGGATTGGCGCGACGAGTATCGGCTCTATTCCCGGATGGTCGAGACCTCGCCCGGCGCGGCGGTCCCGCACATCAATCTCGCCTTCGTCCAGCTGCCGCGGGGCGAGGTCGGCTCGGCCAACGACCACCTGCGCGAGGCCGTCCGCCTCGCCCCCGGGAACCCGCGGGCCCAGGCCGGGCTCGGTCTCACCGAGACCATGCTCGGCCACCTCGACGCGGGTCTCCAGCACGGGCTGCGGGCGCGCGACCTGGCCCCGGAGAACGCCGACGTCCGGGCCTCGCTGGGCGCGCTCTATCTCTCCCGCGGCGAGCCGGCGCTCGCGGTGCCCGAGCTCCGCCAGTCGCTCCTGCTCAAGCCGAACCAGGTTCACGCGGCGCTGAACCTGGCGCTCGCGCTCGCCTGGCTGGATCAGCTCGACGCGGCCGAGGCTCAGCTCGCGCGCGCGCTCGTGCTCGTGCAGACCATGAGCCCGGACCTGCCGCTCGCGGATCGCATCACCGCGGAGGTCGCGGCGGGCCGAGACCCCGCACGCGCGCACGCCGCCTGGGCCCGGTACGTCGCGCGACTGCAGGGCGCCGGCCAGCTCAGCCCCGAGCTCGCCGCCGACCTCGACCGCGCGGAGCAGCGGCTGGGCAAGGTCTCCGTGGCGTATCCACCGCCGCGGCCGAATCGCTGAGCCCGCCGAGCCCCGACCGTCGGCTCGCCGCGGCGACCGCGCTGCTATACTGACGCGCGGTGCCGGCCTCGGCGGCCTGGATTCCACGTCATTGAACCACGCGATCGCCCGGAAGCACCCGACGACGGGGACGGTATCGCGACGAGCGCTGGTGCTCGCCGCGGCGATGATGGCCATCTTCATGGCCGCCGTCGAGAGCACCATCGTCGCCACCGCGATGCCGTCGATCGTGGCCGACCTCGGCGGCTTCCACCTCTTCAGCTGGGTCTTCACCGCGTATCTGCTGACCCAGGCGGTGACCATCCCGATCTACGGCCGCCTGGCCGATCTCTACGGCCGCAAGCGGGTGTTCTTCGCGGGGGCGAGCCTCTTCCTCGTCGGCTCCACGCTGTGCGGGCTGGCCCGGAGCATGGAGGCCCTCATCGCCTTCCGCGCGCTGCAGGGGCTGGGCGCGGGCGCCATCCAGCCCATCGCCACCACCATCGTGGGCGACATCTATACCCCGGCGGAGCGGGCGCGCATCCAGGGCCTCATCTCGGGCGTCTTCGGCGTCTCCGCGATCATCGGCCCCGCTTTCGGCGCGATCCTGGTCGAGCACGGAACCTGGCCGGTGGTGTTCTGGATCAACCTCCCGATCGGCCTCGTCGCCTTCGTCATGTTCGCGCTCTTCCTGCACGAGCAGATCGAGCCGCGCCGCCACCAGATCGACTACCTCGGCGCGGTGCTGTTGACGCTCGGCGCCGGCGCGCTCATGACCGCGCTGGTGCAGGGGGGCGATCTGAGCGGTCCGGCCATCGGCGGGCTGCTGGCGACGGGGGCCATCGCCCTGACCGTGTTCCTGGCGCACGAGTGGCGCGCCGCCGAGCCCATCCTGGCGCTCCGGCTCTGGCGCAACCGGTTCATCGCGGTCGGCAACCTCGGAGGCCTGGCCCTCGGGGCCGTGATGATGGGCATCACCGCCTTCCTGCCGACCTACATCCAGGCGGTGGCGGGCGGGAGCGCGAAGTCGGCCGGGCTCGTGCTCACCGCGATGTCGGTCACGTGGACGCTCGGCAGCATCGCGGCGGGCCGCCTGATGATCGCGACGTCCTATCGCCTCACCGCGATGGTGGGCGCGCTCGCTCTGGTCGCGGGCGCGCTGGTGCTGATCGCGCTCGAGCCGCCCCGCGGCGTGGCCTGGGCCAGCACCGGCGCGCTGCTGGTCGGGGTGGGCATGGGCTTCTGCAATACGACCTTCATCGTCGGGGTGCAGGCGAGCGTGGACTGGGGTGAGCGAGGAGTCGCCACGTCGTCGACCATGTTCATGCGGATCGTGGGCCAGGCCCTCGGCGCGGCGTCGTTCG
>DATMMH010000454.1:0-2069 GCA_035569855.1 Candidatus Dormiibacterota bacterium | reverse complement strand
CAGGTCGCGGCCCGTAGCGGGGCCCAGCCGGTGATCCTGATCCCATCGGTCGGAGGCGACCTGGAAGCCCGCGACTATCTCGCCCTGTTCGACGTGGACGTCAAGCGCCTCGCGGCCGCGCTCGCCGCCGCGCCGGTCACCCGCTGATGCTCGAGTTCCTCTGGCTGCCGCTACTGGCCTGCCTGATCCTCACCGCCATCCACGTCTACCTGGGCCTGCACGTGCTGGCCCGCGGCGTGATCTTCGTGGATCTCGCGCTAGCCCAGGTGGCCGCCCTCGGCATCAGCGTGGCCTTCCTGGCCGGCCACCCCATCCAGAGCGACGCGGCCTACTGGTACGCGCTGGCCTTCACGGTGGGCGGCGCCGGGCTCTTCTCGCTGAGCCGCGTGCACCGCGCGCCGATCCCGCAGGAGGCGGTGATCGGCATCGTCTACGCGGTGTCCGCGGCGGCCGCGGTGCTGGTGGTGGACCGGGCGCCCCAGGGCGGCGAGCACATCAAGACGCTGCTTGTGGGCAGCATCCTCACCGTGTCGGGCGGCGAGGTCGTCGAGCTGGCCCTGCTCTACGGCCTGATCGGCGCGCTGCACCTGGCGGTGCACCGGCCGCTGCTCGAGATCTCCTTCGACCCGGACAGAGCACGCGCGCACGGCCGGCGGCTGCGCGGGTGGGATTTTCTCTTCTACGTCACCTTCGGCATCGTGGTGACCAGCTCCGTCCGCATCGCCGGCGTCCTGCTCGTCTTCTCGTACCTGATCGTGCCCGCAGCCGTGGCCGCGCTGCTGACCGCCTCGGTGCCCCGGCGCCTGCTGATCGGCTGGAGCGTGGGCGCCCTGGTGAGCGCGGGCGGCCTCTGGGCGTCCTTCGCGTGGGACCTGCCCACAGGCGCCACGGTGGTCACCGCGTTCGGCGGGCTGATGGCGCTGGTGGCCGCGGCGCTCGGCGTGCGCGCCGTCGCCGGCCACGTGCGCGAGCGCGGCTGGGCCGCCCTGCGAGGCATCGGCGCGCTCCTCTGTGCCGCGATGGCGCTGGCCGGGCTATCGCTGGCGATCTTGCCCGGCATGGATCATTTCTGGCTCGACTGGATCGAGGCCGCCGCGCCCCCGGTGCGCCTGACCTTCCTCACGCCGACCGAGCGCGCGGTCTACCGCGACAGCCGCGAGGCGATGGACCGCGACGCCGCGGAACTGGCGCGTCTGCGCGGGGTGCAGCAGGACGTGCAGTGGGGCGCGCGGCAGATGCCGGCGGAGCAGCAGGAGCGGCTGCGCCAGTTCCTGGCGGGGCGCGGCGAGATCGTCGCAGGCGACCGCATGGTGTTGGCCACGCTGCGCGCCCACGCGCGGACGCGTCAGCGCTTCTGGCTCGGGGTGCCCCTGCTCGTGCTGGGCGTGCTGGGGGCCGGGTGGCTCGGTGCGCCGCGGCCCCCGGCCGGCGTGCGGCCCGGGTGAGGACCGCGTTTAGCTGGCGCCGAGACGCGCATCACCAGTCCGCTGAGACACCGCTTGACCCGAGCGAGCAGCTCCTTTTGCTCCACGCGCGTCGAGACACGATATCGCGCGAAGGTGAGGAGGTCTTCCTTCACATCGGCAAATAGCCCGGCGGGGTCCTCGTGGAAGTGAAGAAACGCCTTCGACTTCACATAGAACGCGCCCGGCGACTTCTCGACCAACACCGGGTGTTCGCGAAGTGCCCGCAACACCGGCTCAAGGGTCGTCAGCGTTCGTCGTCCCGCGTGCTTCATGCGCTCGATGTCTTTCTCTCTGGTGGATACAGCTCAAGCACTTCATCACCCGCTCGATCGAAGGCTCCAGTGGAGGCCCAGCCGAGGTGCCGATAGAAACCGTACGAGCGAGTACTTGGGTCTGGCGAGCAGCCCAGGAACAGCCGCTTGTGGCCGAGATCTTGAAGATGCTCCACGACGAGGCCGAGAAGGTGGCGTCCAACTCCACGGGCTTCGTAGGCAGGCAGTAGCGCCAAGACCACGACCTCACCAGAGGCCTTGTCACCAAAGCAATAGCCTGCGACGACTTCTCGGTACATGCAGACGTAGCCTGGAAGCGCGCCAGACCTGA
>DATMMH010000453.1:0-10901 GCA_035569855.1 Candidatus Dormiibacterota bacterium | reverse complement strand
GCCTACGTGGTGGAGGCGATGCAGAGCGGCGCCGCCGGCTACGTGCTCAAGGGCTCGAGCGCGGCGGAGCTGGTGCGGGCCATCCGCGCGGTGGCCGAGGGGGCGCGACACCTGAGCCCGCCGCTCTCCGAGGCGATGGTCGAGGCCTACGCGCAGCGCGCGATCCCGACCGGGCTCGACCTCTACCGCACGCTCACCCAGCGGGAGCGCGAGGTGTTGCACCTGGCCGCGGAGGGACAGACGAGCGCGCAGATCGGCGGGCGCCTCAACATCAGTCCGCGCACCGTCGAGGTCCATCGGGCGAACCTCATGCGCAAGCTCGGCCTGCGGGGGCAGAGCGATCTGGTGCGCTACGCGGTCGGCCGCGGCATCCTCACCATCGACGGCTGAGCCACGTGGAAATACGTACCTCTACGAATAGACGCGCGCGCGGTCATCCGTGCATGGTCACTGGAAGTGTCGACGACCCGAGCCGTGACGGTGCTGGTGGTCGAAGACGAGGAAGAGGTGCGGGCGCTCGCCCGTGACGTCCTCGAGATGAACGGCTACACGGTGCTGGAGGCCACGGATCCCGAAGACGCCGTCCGCCTCGGCGCGACGCACCCCAGCCAGATCGACCTGCTGATCACCGACGTGATCATGCCGCGCGTCAGCGGGCCGGAGCTTGCGCGAAGACTGCGCGCGAGCCGTCCCGGCCTGCGCGTGCTGTGCATGTCCGGCTATCCGGAGAGTGCGGATCGCTCGGCCGGCGAGGCCGCGGGCTGGACCGGGTGGCTACAGAAGCCCTTCACGCCCGATGGGCTGATGGCCAAGGTCCGCGAGTGCCTCGCCGGCTAGCGCCTCACCAGCCGAGGGTGCCGGTCTTGAAGTAGCCGACGAACTGCCACAGCAGCCCGCCCGCCCAGCAGAGGATCCCGAGGCCGACCAGGGCCCGGAACGCGGCGGGCCGGCCGGTGCTGGACCCGCGCCACTCGCCCGCGCAGGAGAACCAGAGCGCGGCCAGCAGCAGGGCCCCGACGCCGACGAAGGTCAGGATCCAGCCGGCCATCACGCCCGAGGTGAACTGCGGATCCAGGAAGATCGTGGGATGGTACATGGTCGCTCCTGTCTAGCGGGGCTGCATGCGGATGGCTCCGTCGAGCCGGATCGTCTCCGCATTGAGCATGGGGTTCTCGATGATGTGCGCGGCCAGCGCCGCGTACTCCGCGGGCCGTCCGAGCCGGGGCGGGAAGGGCACCTGCTTGCCGAGGGAGAGGCGCGCCGCCTCGGGCAGCCCGGCCAGCATCGGAGTCTCGAAGATGCCGGGGGCGATCGTGCACACCCTGATGCCCAGCTCCGCGAGGTCGCGCGCGATCGGCAGGGTCATGCCCACCACGCCGCCCTTGGAGGCCGAGTACGCGGCCTGGCCGATCTGGCCGTCGAAGGCCGCGACCGACGCGGTGTTGATCACCACGCCCCGCTCGCCTTCGTCGTTGGGCGAGTTCTTGGCCATCTGCGCCGCGGCGAGCCGGATGCAGTTGAAGGTTCCGATGAGGTTGATCTGGATGGTCCGCGCGAACGCGCCCAGGTCGGCAGGCCCGCGCTTGCCGAAGGTCTTCTCCGCGGTGCCGATGCCCGCGCAGTTGACCAGCGCGTGGACCGCGCCGAACCGCGCGACCGCTGCCTCCATCGTCGCGCCCACCTCCTCCGGGCTGGTGACGTCGGCGGGCGCGAAGAGCGCGCGGCCCCCCAGCATCGAGGCGACCTGGGTCCCCGGCGACTTGGCGAGATCCAGGAGCACGACCTTGCCCCCGGCCCCGTGCAGGCGCTCCGCGGTGGCCCGGCCGAGGCCCGAGGCGCCGCCGGTGATGACCGTCGTCGATCCTGCGATCTGCATGTGCTCCTCCTGGAAAGGGGGTGCCGCCGACGGTGTAGTATAACCGAGCAGTTAGAACAATTCGGAGGAGTGTCAGTCCCGGTCGCTTCCGGTCGCCGAATTCCATGACTACGCCCAGGTTCGGACTTCCCAATCACAGACAAACACCACACTCAAGGGTTCCAGACGCCGCACTCGATGTGAGAGGAGACAGGCTATGTCCTACAGCATATCGACCTTGCTGACCCGCAATCTTCACGACGTCTTCGGTGAAAACGACCCCGCGCGTCGGCGCGCGACCATCGACGAGGTCTTCACCGAAGATTGCGTGTTCTACGATCCCAACAAGGGCGTCTACCGTGGGCGCGACGAGATCGATCGCGTCGCGGGCGCGATTAGGGCTACTCACCCTGACTTTCGATATCAGCCAATTGCCGAGCCCCAGGAATTGGGCAATGCCGGGCGGATCCAATGGGTATCGGGCCGCCCTGGTGCGGCGCCAGCTTACGCCGGGACTGACTTCATCATTGCCCGGGACGGCCGGATTGCCGCCCTTTATCTTTTTTTCGACAAGCTACCCTGAGCTGGACTCTGCTGTTCGACGTCGACCGCATCGAACGTTTCGCCCAGCAGCACTACGAGAGCTTCGGCACCACTCGGCCATCGGGCGCTCCATCTGTGGATGATCGTCGAGTCACATGCGGCACCCGAACTTCACGCCAACGGACCTGGTGCTCGCGTTCAACTCGCGCCCCGGGGTTCGGCGCAAACGCTCCAAGAGCTGCCGTCGCCGGCCAAGCGAAGCGTGACCGTGAACGAACTAATCGACGAGTCTTTTCTTAGCAGCCGGGGTGTGAAGAACTGGCGGCAGACTCGCACATCGAGGTGAAAAAACTACTCGAGCGCCGGACTGCCGAACATGTTTTTCACGACTTGCGAACGCACGGCGCACAACGGCTTCGTCTCTGAAGCCGGTATCGATCTCGTGACCGCCATGGAACTGACGGGGCACAGGTCACTGGCAATCGCGCGCGCTACAACATCGTGGAGCAGAGACGGATGCGACTAGGGCTTGAACGAGTGGCCGCATCCACCATAGAACCTCAATGGTTCCGCATACATCCATGTTAGAGTATGGAGCCTAACCGAGCGCGTCATGCCCCTTCCCCTGTGGATCCAGACCCCCGACGATCTGCGCGCCCTGGCCGGCGAGCTGGCCGGCACGCGCGCGCTGGCCATCGACACCGAGGCCGATAGTCTGCATCACTACCCGGGCAAGCTCTGCCTCGTGCAGCTCGCCGACGAGCGCGGGCGCGGTCACCTGGTGGATCCGCTCGCGGTGCGCGACCTCTCGCCGCTCCGCGCGGTGCTGGCCGACTCCGGCACCCTCAAGGTGTTGCACGCGGCCGACAACGACCTGGCCTATCTCAAGCGCCTGTACGGCGTCACGGTGGCCTCGCTCTTCGACACCGCGGTGGCGGCCCGCTTCCTGGGTGGGACCTCGCTCGGGCTCGAGGGGCTGCTGACGCAGTACCTGGGCGTGACCGCGGTCAAGTCGCGCCAGAAGGACGACTGGTCGCGTCGCCCCCTGACTCCGGAGCAAGAGGCCTACGCACTCGACGACGTGCTGCACCTGATCCCGCTGCGCGAGCGGCTGCTGGAGGCGCTGCGCGCGCTGGGGCGCGAGCAGTGGGTGGAGGAGGAGTGCGCGGGGCTGGCCGCCCTGGTGGTGCCCGAGAAGCCGGTCGATCCCGATGCCTACATGAAGATCAAGGGCGCGCGGGAGCTGGACGGGCGCGGCCTCGCGGTCCTGCGTGAGCTGTACACGATGCGGGAGGCGCTGGCGCTCCGTCTCGACCGGCCGCCCTTCATGATCGTGGGCAACGAGAGCCTGGTGGCGCTGGCGAAGCGATTGCCGGAGGACGCGGCGGCCATCCTCTCGGTGCCCGGTTGCACACCCCCGGTGGTGCGTCGCGCGGGCACGGCCATCCTCGAGGCGGTGGCGCGAGGCCTGGCGCTGCCGGACGCGGAGCTGCCCGCGTACCGTCCGATGCCGCGCCCCCACGCCCCGGCCGCGGTTCGACGCCGGGCCGAGGCGCTCCGCGCCTGGCGGACGAAGGCGTCCAAGGAGATCGGCCTCGACCCGGGAGTGCTCTTTCCCCAGCGGTTGATCGACCGGCTCGCGGCGGCGCCGCCCGCGGATCTCGCCGCGCTCCGGCTGGTGGACGGCGTGCGAGACTGGCGCGTCGGCCTGTACGGTCCTGCGCTGCTGGAGACCCTAGCCCGCGCCTGACGATCCCCCGCCGCGCCGGCTTGCCGAGCCCGGGGGATGGTGGTACGCCTGAGATCAAGCCGTCTGACCGGATCGGGTTCGGAAGGAGGGTCCCATGGCCTCCCATCCCCGTTACCTCCGTGAAGGCGTCATCGCCGGCCTCATCGGGGCCGCGGTGGTCGCCGTGTGGTTCCTCATCTACGACGCGGCGAGCGGCCGGCCGTTCCGCACTCCCGCGCTCCTGGGCGCGGCGACCTTCGAGGGCGTGAAGGATCCCGCGGCGGTGCCGACGGTGGCCGCCCTGGTCCTGCCGTACACCGTGCTCCACGGCGTGGTGTTCGCAATGGTCGGCGTGCTCATCGCCTACCTGATCGTCTCCGCGCAGCGCGAGCCGAGCCGCGTGCTGATGCTCTTCATCGCGGTGATGTGCTTCGAGATCTTCTTCCTGGCGGTGGTCACCTGGCTCGCCCATCCGGTGCTCGACGAGGTGCAGTGGTGGACGATCCTGGTGGCCAACGCGCTCGCCGCCTTCGGGATGCTCACGTACCTGATCGTCGGCCAGCGCGCCCTCGGGCGCGCGCTGCTGGGCCCGCTGTGGACCCGCGCGGTGCGCGAGGGCATCTGGGCCGGGCTCCTGGGCGCGGCCGCGGTGGCGGTGTGGTTCCTGGCCTACGACGCGGCCACCGGCGCTCCGTTCCGCACCCCCGCGCTCCTGGGCGGCGCGCTCTTCCACGGCCTGCGCGACCCGAACGCGCTGGTGGTCTCGGCGCCGCTCGTGCTGCAGTACACGGTGGTGCACGGCGCCGCGTTCATCGCGTTCGGGCTCTTGACCGCGGGCCTCCTGGCCCTGGCCGATCGCGAGCCGCGCGTGCTCTTCGCGGTCCTCATGCTCTACTGCTGCTTCGAGGTCTTCTTCGCGGCGCTGGTGACGATCCTCGCCGAGTGGCTGCTCGAGGCGGTGCCGTGGTGGACGATCGTCGCGGGCAACCTGCTCGCCTCCGTGGTGATGATCGGCTTCCTGCTCCGCGAGCACCGGCTGGCCTGGCGCGAGTTCCTGCACGCGAGGCGCTGAGTCTCCGGAGCGGCGGCCCGACGGTCTTTCGTCGACCGTTCATCCCGGGGTAGACTTCCGCCACGCGACATCGAACTCGCGCCGGGGCGGGCGCGAGATGCTCACGAGGAGGCGAGCCGTGGCGGACGGAGAGCTCAAGGGGCGGGTGGCGGTGGTGACGGGCGGCAACGGTGGCATCGGCCTCGGCATGGCGCGCGGCCTCGCGGGCGCGGGGGCGGCCATCGTGGTGTGCGGGCGCAACGCGGAGAAGAGCCGGCGCGCGGTCGCCGAGCTCGAGAAGCTGGGCGCGCCCGCGGTGGCCATCGAGGCCGACGTCGCCGACGAGACCGCGGTGAACGCGCTGATCGGCCGTGCCGTCGAGCGCTTCGGCCGTCTGGACGTGCTGGTCAACAACGCTGGCATGAACATCCGCAAGCCGGTGCACGAGCTGACCCTCGCGGAATGGCGCCAGGTGCTCGACACCAACCTCACCAGCGCATTCCTGGCGAGCCGCGCGGTGTACCCGATCATGAAGAAGACCGGCGGCGGCAAGATCATCAACATCGGCTCGATGATGTCGATCTTCGGCACGTCGTTCGCCCCCGCCTACGCCGCGTCCAAGGGCGGCATCGTGCAGCTCACCCGAGCCACCGCGGCGGCGTGGGCGCGCGACAACATCCAGGTCAACGCGGTGCTGCCCGGATGGATCGACACCGAGCTGACCACCAACGCCCGACGCGAGGTGCAAGGCCTCCACGATCGCGTGCTGGCCCGGACGCCCGCCGCCCGCTGGGGCGTGCCGGACGATCTATCCGGCATCGCGGTGTTCCTCGGCGGGCCCGCGTCCGATTTCGTCACCGGCACCGCGATCCCGGTGGACGGAGGCTATTCGATCCAGGGCTGAGTGGGGTACACTGTTCGACGCGTGATGCGGGCGTCGGCTCGACTCATTCTACTGGCCGTGGCGGTGTCCGGCTGCGCGTCGGTCGCGCCGATGGACGTGGCGGTGCGCCAGCCCGCGGCCCCGGCGCTCCTCCGGTTCGGTGTCGACACCTTCGCGTTTCCGAACGAGAGCCGCAGCAAGAATTCGGGCAAGCCCGACCTCTACGCCAACTATTGCTTCGTGATGGCGCGGGGGGTGACCCAGTTCCAGCGTTTCGCCCGCTTCGATCCCGCCGCGCCCCGCCTCGCCGCCCCCGAGTACAGCGCGCGCGTGCACGAGGTGGTCTCGCACGCTCCGTGGGACGACCCGCTGCCCGCGGACGACCGAGTGGTGATCCCGGGTTACGCCTCGCTCAACGAGTTCTCGCGGGACCAGGAGGCGGCGGTGAAGACCGGCCTCGGCGGCCGCTTCTGGACGCTCGTGCACTGGACCAACTGGCGCGTGGTCTTCCCGTTCCCGCACTGGCAGCAGGAGCGGGTCGCCCGCGAGACCCTCACCGAGCTCGCCGCGGGCCGGCCGGTCCAGCTCCTCGTGACGAATTTCCCGACCTGGGAGCTGAATCACACCGTGGTCGCCTACTCCTACGCCGTCGACCCGTCCGGCAACGTCGAATTCACCGTGTACGACCCCAACGATCCGCAGGAGCCCGGCCGGGTCACGTTCGACCGGGCGGAGCAGCGGTTCGTGGCCAGCCGGCTCTACGACACGAACACCGGCCCGATTCGGGCCTTTCGCATGTACTACTGGGCGCTACTCTAGCTCCATGGCCCCGCCCGATCGCGCGCCCGAAGCCGGAGACGCCCAGAAGCCGAACGGGTCCGCGGCGCCTCCCGACTGGTACTCGCACGGGCTGAACCGTCTCGCCTACTACCGTCTTGCCAGCGCGGCGGCCTCCACGTTGCCGCGCCCGCTGCGGCTGGCGCTCGCGCGCGGGCTCGGGCGGCTGCTCGCCCGCGCGATGCCCGCGGAGCGGCGGGCGGTGCGCTCCAATCTCGCGCGCGTGCTCGCGGCCACTCCCGCGCGCGTGCCCGCGAGTGTGCCCCCGACTGTGATAGACGCGCACGTGTCTCAGACCTTCGCCAACTTCGGCGCGTTCTTCGCCGATCTGCTCACGCTCAACCGGCGGCCCGGCGCGGACCTGCGCGCGTACGTCGCGGACTCCGACGGCGAGCACCATCTCGACGCCGCCCTCGCGGCCGGCCGGGGCGTGGTCCTGCTCACCGCCCATCTCGGCAACTGGGAGCTCGCGGGGCGGCTGCTCTCATCGCGGGGCGACCGCACCGCTCACGTCGTGCTCTCCGCCGAGCAGGATCAGGCCCTCGAGCGCTACCTGCGTCTCGACAGCCCGCAGCTCCGATTCGTGACGCGCCACCGCGCCACCTCGACCCTCGGCCTCCTCGCGGCGCTCCGGCGCGCCGAGATGGTGGCGATGCAGGCGGACCGGCCCACCGGCGGGCGCGGCGACGCGATCGTGCCGTTCTTCGGCGAGCCCGCCGCGTTCCCGCTCGGGCCCTTCGTGCTGGCGCGCGCGGCGGGCGCGGCGGTGATCCCGGCCTTCTGCGCGATGACGCCGGACGGTCGCTACCGGCTCGAGATCGATCCACCGATCTGGGTGAAGCCCGGCGAGGAGCTGGCCTCGCTGGGCACGGTGGTGAGCGCGCTCGAGCGGGTGATCAGCGCGTACCCCACCCAGTGGTTCAACTTCTTCGACGCCTGGAACCCGCCCGGTGACCACGCCTGAGCGCGTCGCGATCGTGGCGGCCGGCGTCGTCACGCCGATCGGGCAGGATCTCGAGGCCTTCTGGTCCGCGCTGGTCACCGGCGCCTCGGGGATCTCGCAGATCGAGCGGGTGGAGGTGGCCGACCTGCGGGTGCAGCGCGGCGGTGAGATCAAGAAGATCGGCCGCATCAAGAACTGGCGCGGGGTGCCGGACTGCCGGGCGACCCGGCTCCTGATCGCGGCCGCCGACGATCTCTGCGCGCAGGCCGCGTTCCGCCCGCTGCCGCTCGATCCCACCCGGGTGGCGGTGGTGGTGGGCACCGCGCTCGGCGGCGTCGAGGAGGGCGAGAAGGCGCTCGGCGGCGACCGGGGCCGCCGGCGCCTGCGCGACGCGCTCTACGACGCGCCGGCCTGGGACCTCGCGCGCTGGCTCGGCGCGCGCGGCCCGGTCGTCACGGTCTCGACCGCGTGCGCTTCCGGCGCCACCGCGCTGGCGGTGGGCGCCGATCTCCTCCGCAGCGGGGAGGCCGACGCGGTGGTCGCGGGTGGCTACGACGCCCTCTGCCGGTTCGTGCTGCGCGGCTTCAACGCGCTCCGCTCGCTCTCCCGCGACGCGGTGCGGCCCTTCGACCGCCGCCGCAGCGGCCTCCTGCTGGGCGAGGCGGGCGCTCTCGGCCTGCTCATGCGGGAGCGCGACGTCACCGGGGCCCGGCTCGGCACGCTGCGCGGCTACGGCAGCGCCAGCGACGGCTTCCACATCGCGGCCCCCGAGCCCGAGGGGCGGGGCCTCGAGCGGGCCATCCGCGCCGCGCTCGCCGACGCGCGACTCACGCCCGGGGACGTGGACTTCGTGAGCGCCCACGGCACCGCGACCCCGCTCAACGATCGGATCGAGACCGCCGCGCTCAAGCGCGCGCTCGGCCCGCGGGCGTACGAGGTGCCGGTCAACTCCATCAAGGGCAGCCTCGGCCACACGATGGGCGCGGCGGCGGCCCTCGAGGCGTTCATGTGTCTGCTGTCTGCGCAGCGCGGGCTCATTCCCCCCACGCTGAACCTGGAGGAGCCGGACCCGGAGTGCGATCTCGACTACGTGCCGGGGCGGGCCCGCCCGGCGCGCCCGCGCATCATGCTGAGTACCTCGATGGGGTTCGGGGGCTGCAACGGGGCCCTGATCCTGGAGGGCGCCTGATGCGTGCGCCCGAGGTGCGCGGGCTGGGCTTGCTGACCGGCGGGCCGACCCCGGGGGAAGGGGCCTCCGTGCTCACGCTCGCGCGTCCCGATCGTCCCGGCGATCGCTTCCGTCGAGCGACCCGGGAGTGCCTGCTGGCTCTTGCGGCCGTGGACGCGATGCTTGAAGATGGGAAGGCCGCCCGCGAGGCGATCGCGGGGGAGCGGACGGCGCTCCTGTACGTGACCGCCGCCGCCTACGGCGCCTCCAACCGCCAGTTCATCGAGCGGCGCGGGGGTGTGGTGCATTTCGCCTACACGGCTCCCGCGGTGGTGCCGGCCGAGGTCGCCATCGAGTTCGGCGTGACCGGTCCCTACGGCATCCTGATCGGAGGCGCGCCCGCGACGCTGCGGGCGATCGAGCAGGCGGCGCGGCTCCTGGAGACGGGGACCTGCGACCGGGCGCTGGTACTGGTAGTCGAGATCTTCGAGGAGTGTGCGGATCTCTACACGACGCGGCGCCGGTACCATGGGTGGCCGCTCGTGGAGACCGCCGGGTGTCTCTGGCTCGAGCCAGGCGCGGGTGATCTGTCGTTTCAGTCCTCGCGCGTCGTGCACGGATCGAGCCGCGCCGGCGGGGGCGAGCGATTCGCGGCGGCTCCGGTCGCCCAGCTCGGCGAGTGGCTGGGTCGGTCGGCGAATGGACCGCTGGAGCTGTCCGGGCGCTGGCGGGGCGAGGAGGCGCGGCTCCGGTGGAGCGGGGTGCGATCCCACGCGCGCGACGGCGCGGCGTGACAGGGAGGTCGTTCTGATGACGCAGAAGGAAGTCCTGGACGAGCTCAAGGGGCTCGTCGTCGAGCGGCTGAAGTTCGATCCCCGACGGGCCGCCGAGATGACTCTGGAGACGACCCTGCCCAAGGGCGTCGACGGCTCGCTGGGCCTGGACTCACTCGACTTCATCGAGCTCTCGGTGGCCATCGAGGAGCGCTTCGGCATCGTGATCGACGAGGGCCACGACCTCACGGACGAGTTCCTCTCGCTGGATTCGCTGTCCCACTTCATCCTGGCCAAGACCGGGCAGGTCTGAGCGCCCGGCCCGCCATGAGCCGACCTGGCGGCGGGCGTCCGGACGTCGTGGTCAGCGGGCTCGGCGTCGTGAGCCCGTACGGGGCCGGGACGAAGAGCTTCTGGACCGGACTGGCCGCCGGCACGTGCGCCATCAAGCCGATCAGCCTCATCGACACCGAGGGCTTCCGCTCTCGCATCGCGGCCGAGATCCCCGCCGAGGTGATGGCCTCGCTCGGCGTCTCGCGCCGCCGCTCGCGCGCCGACCGGATCGCGCTGGCCGCGGCCCGCGAGGCGCTGGCCGACGCGGGCCTGCCCGCCGCCGGTTCGCGCGAGGCTGCCCTGATCGTCGGCGCGGTCGGCGGGGGCATGCTCGAAGGCGAGGACTGGTACTGGGGTGAGACGCGCGGGCGACCGGCCCACGGCATCCGTGCTCTGCGCTCGATCCTGCCCTTCTCCCACGCCGAGACCCTCGGCTGGCGGCTCGGACTCACCGGGCCGAAGGAGACGGTGGTGATGGCCTGCGCGTCCGGCGGCGCCTCCATCGCCCTCGGGGCTGATCTGATCCGGCAGGGCGTGGTCGCCACCGCGGTGGTCGGCGGCGTGGACGCGCTGACCCGCATCTGCTTCATGGGCTTCAACGCCTTGAAGCTCCTCGATCCCACCCCGTGCCGGCCCTTCGATCGAGACCGCCGCGGCATGTCGATCGGCGAAGCCGCCGCCTTCCTCGTTCTCGAAGACGCCGAGCGCTGCCACGCTCGGGGCGGGCGGCCGCACGCACGCCTCGCCGGCTACGGCATGACCACCGACGCCCACCACGTCACCGCG
>DATMMH010000452.1:0-4999 GCA_035569855.1 Candidatus Dormiibacterota bacterium | reverse complement strand
CGGAATTCGTCGAGACCCTCGATCGTGGCGGTGCCGCGCAGGAAGCCCTCGGTGGCGCGGCGCGCGATGTCGTGGACCTTGCCGGTGAAGAGCTTCAGCCCGGATTCGAGATCGAGCACCGCCTCGATCGGGTCACGGTGCGCCCGGCGGGCCGTCTGCACCGCGCGCCCGATCGCGATGGCCTTGGTGGTGGAGCCGAGGATCCCGCACTCCTTGACCTCCTTGCCGGTCCGCGGGGCCTTGCAGGTCGAAGCGATCGAGCCGACCTCCACGCACGCCTTGCGGCTGATGCGCTCCATCCATTTCCAGGAGGCGGCGCGCGCCACCACGACCGCGTTGTCGCGCACGTCGACGAGCGTCAGGGGATACATCCGGAGATCGTGGATCGCGAAGCTGGTCATCTGGGCCTCGGGGAACGCGCGCCCCATGCAGTCGCCGTCCACCACCGGCAGGCCCAGCGTGGCCGCGGCCATGAAGGGCTGGATGGAGTTGCCGCCGCCGATCTCGAGCGACATCACCGCACGGAACTTCCGGCCGAGG
Organism: Candidatus Dormiibacterota bacterium; assembly: GCA_035569855.1. Classification (GTDB taxonomy): domain Bacteria; phylum Methylomirabilota; class Methylomirabilia; order Rokubacteriales; family CSP1-6; genus CAMLFJ01. The sequence goes on along the minus strand of DATMMH010000452.1, from coordinate 4,459 downwards.
TACTCCTCCATCATGGTGACCGCCAGCGCCATCGTCCGGGGATCGGTGAGACGCTCCTGGCCGACCAGCGGAGCGCCCATGTTGGAGACGATGGCCACCAGGTCGTCGTCGGCCAGCTCGGATGCGTCCATGAGCTGGCAGACCGCGCCCTTGCCGTAGAGCTGGCGCATGTTGAGCAGCGCGAGGTACGGGCTGCCGCCGCCGCCGGTGCCCAGGATCCAGGCGCCGATGGCCAGACTCTCGATCTCGTCCAGGCCTACCGGTCTCATCGTGGCCGTCTCCTCTGAACCCGGTGAACTCTTCGAGGCCCATGAAGCGCGCGATGCCCAGGACGAGCACCAGGGCCACCCCGATGGCGAAGGCGGACACCGCGGCCGCGGTGGGGTCGAAGGAATATTTGAGATAGGCGAAGAGCTCGATGGGCAGGGGGGTCAGCTTCGAGCTGGTCAGGAAGAGGGAGAGGGTGAAGTTGTCGAAGGAGATCGCGAAGGCGAAGATCGCGCCCGCCACCACGCCGGGCTTGATCACGCCAAGGGTGACCTCGAAGAACGCGCGCACCGGATGGGCGCCCAGGCTCTGGGCGGCCTCCTCGAGGGCCATGTCGAAGTGGGTGAGGGTGGCGGTGACGGTACGGATCACGTACGGCGTCGTCACCACGATGTGGCCGATGAGCAGCGCCGCGTAGGAGGCCTGCATCTTGAAGAGCGTGTAGAACTGGAGCAGGGCGACGCCGGTGAGGATCTGGGGCAGCAGGAGCGGGGAGGTGACGAACGCGTTGAGGAGATCCCGGCCGCGGAAGCGGCCCCGCACCAGCGGGATGGCCGCCGCGGTCCCGATCACGGTGGAGGCGACCGCGGTCCAGGCCGCCAGCTCGGTGGAGAGACGGAGGGCCTGCATGAACTCCCGGCGCTGGAAGAAGTTGGCGAACCACTTGAGCGAGAAACCCTGAGGGGGAAAGGTGAAGTAGTCGCCCGCGTTGAACGCGGCCAGCACCACCACGACCATCGGGAGCAGCAGGAAGGCGTAGACGAGCCCCACGACCGATCGGAGGATCATACGATTCCGCGGAGCGCGCGCTCGGTCACCTTGATGTAGACCGCGATCAGCACCACCGAGATCACGAGCAGCACGAAGGCGTTGGCCGCCCCGAACGGCCAGTCGAACACCGAGAGCACCTGCTCGTAGACGATCATGGGCAGCACGTGCACCTTGAACCCGCCCACCAGGATCGGCACCACGAACGAGCTGATGGCCAGGGAGAAGACGAGCAGCGAGCCCGCGAGGATGCCGGGCAGCGAGAGGGGCAGCGTGACCTCGAGGAAGGCGCGGCGGGGCGACGCCCCCAGCGTCTGCGCGGCCTCGATGAGCTGGGGCTCGATGCGCTTGAGCACCCCGGTGAGCGACAGCACCATGAACGGCAGGAAGACGTGGACGAGCGCGACGGTGACCCCGAACTTGTTGTACATGAGCGGCAGCGGCCTGGCGAGCCACCCGTGCCGCACGAGGCTCTCGTTGATGAGGCCGCGGTCGGCGAGCAGGATCATCCAGCCGTAGCAGCGGATCACGATGCCGACCAGGAGCGGCGACAAGATGAACACGATCAGGAGCGGCTTCCAGCGCGAGCGCGTCAGGGCCAGGTGGTAGGCGAGCGGGTAGCCCAGGAGCAGGGAGGCCGCGGTGGTGATGACCCCGAGCCAGAGGGTGTCCGCGAGCACGCCCAGGTAGTACGCGTCGCTGAAGAAGTGGACGTAGTGCTGCGCGGTGAAGGTCCAGTCGAGCTGCCCGTACGACTGCCGCGAGAAGCTGATCGCGAGCATCAGCGCGAGGGGGGCCACGAAGAACACCACGAGCAGCAGGACGTAGGGCCCCAGCAGCAGGACGCGGGCGCCGCGGATCACGGATCAGCGGCCGAGGAGCTCCGCGGCCACGCGGGCCACGAGCAGGTTCGCCACCAGGGTCGGCGCGCCGGTCAGCGCCGCGATCTCGTCGCGCGTCTTGCGCCGGAAGCCGATGCAGTCCATGACCACGAGACCGGCGTTTCCCGCGCGCAGGGCGTCCGCCGCGCGGCGGACCGCGGCGGGATCGTTCTCCTCGTAAGGGGAGAGCGGGGCGACGTGGGCGTCGAAGCCCGACGCGCGCCAGCGCGCGGTGGTCTGGGGCACGTGGCGCTCGGACGGGGTCAGCACCCCGAGGCGCCCGGGGAAGACCATGGAGCGCAGGAGGCCGAGCAGGAGCTGCTGGGGCTCGAGGAACGGGCGGCGCGCGGCGAGCCTGGGGAACTCGCCGGTGCAGAGCAGCACGTTGAGGGCGACGCCGCGGTCTTCGAGTGCGGCGATCTTCGCCTCGATGCGGGGAATCATCTTGGTCTTTCCGACGAAGACCGACGAGCCGTCGGCGAGCCGGGTGACCAGGATCTCGTCGTCACCCTCGGGGGCGAGCGGGGCGATCTGCTCGCGGGTGAGCCCGTCGAGCGCGCCCGCCTCGACGATCAGGACGTCGCCGCCCAGGATGGCGGCCATGTCCGGCACCACGTCGGTGCGCGGCGCCTGCCCGACCGTGATCAAGCCGACCGTTGTCATCGGGGCTCCTCCTGGAGAATCCGGGCGTCGGCCGCCGCCCAGCCCGCGCGCACGCGGGCGCCGGCGGTGAAGCGGACCTCGCCGAGCTCGAGCGCCTGCAGCTCGAACCCCGCGTCGGACTGGAGAATGTAGCGGACGGTCTCACCTTGGTAGACCACGTGGGCGACCGTCATGGCGAGCACGGTGTCCACCGCGCCGGTGGGATCGAGCCGCACCCGCTCCGGGCGCAGCGCGACCGCGACGGCGGCCCCGGCCGGAGTGGCACCGCTGACCGCGAGCCGCGCGCTGCCGCACTCCACCGTGTTCGCGCCGGCCCCGCGGCCGGAGAGCAGATTGATGTTGCCGATGAAGCCGGCCACGAAGGCGGTCGCGGGCGTCTCGTAGAGCCCCCGCGGCGTGGCCACCTGCTCGACCCGCCCGCGGTGCATGACCGCGATCCGGTCGGACATGGTCAGCGCCTCTTCCTGGTCGTGGGTCACGTAGATCGTGGTGATCCCGACCTCGCGCTGCAGCCGCTTCAGCTCGATCTTCATGTGGTCGCGGAGCTTCTTGTCGAGCGCGCCGAGCGGCTCGTCCAGCAGCAGCACCGCCGGGCGCGTGACCAGCGCGCGGGCCAGCGCCACGCGCTGCTGCTCGCCGCCCGAGAGCTGGCCGGGATAGCGCTTGCCGTGGCCCGGGAGCTGGACGAGGGCGAGGGCGTCGCCTACCAGACGGTCGATCTCCGGCTTCGCGACGCGCTGCATGCGGAGGCCGAAGCCCACGTTCTGGGCGACGGTGCGGTGCGGGAAGAGAGCGTAGTGCTGAAAGACCATCCCGACGTGGCGCCGGTGCGGGGGCACTCCGGTGACCACCACGCGGTTGATCGCCACCTCTCCCGCGTCGGGCGCGACGAAGCCCGCCACCGAGCGCAGCGTGGTGGTCTTGCCGCAGCCGGAAGGGCCGAGGAGCGTGAAGAACTCGCCCGGGGCGACGGTGAGCGAGACGCCATCCAAGGCCCGCGTCGTCCCGTAGCGCTTGACCAGGCCGGTCAGCGTGACGGTGCCGCTGGCGTGGGGCGGTTCGGTCAACGCATCTCCTTGTTCCACTTCTCGGTCCACTGGGGCCGGTTCTTGGCGACCTGAGCCCAGTCGAACAGCACGAGGCGGTCCACGTCGGCCGGCCCGCCGATCATCTTCTTCGCCACGTCCGCCGGTACCTTCACCGTCCGGTTGGTCGGGCTCCAGAAGAGCTCGGTGGCGAAGGCGAGCTGCACGTCGGGCGAGAGGTAGGCGTCGATGAACTTCCACGCCAGCTCCTTGTTCTTCGAGCCGCGGGTGACCTGGACGATCTGGTCGAGAATCGGCTGACCCTCGCTGGGGGCGACCCAGTCCACCGGGATGCCGCGCTTCTGCAGGTCGTAGGCGGAGGCGTCGTGGAGCACCGCGATCACGACCTCCTTCTGCTCGAGCTGCTTCTCGACGGTGCCGGTGAAGTCCACCAGCTTGGGCTGAGAGCGCTTGATGGCGGCGAGCCCCGCGTCGATGTCGAAGTAGTCCTTGCCGAAGATCTTGGAGACGATGAAGAGGAAGTTGATGCCGAGCGTGTTGCCGATGACGTAGGTCGCCCGCTTGCCCGCGTAGGCCTCGTCCCAGAAGTCCTTCCAGGATACCGGCTTCTTGATGCCGGAGTCGGTGCGGTAGGCGAGACCGATGCGCCCCCAGAACATGGCCAGGCTGGTGTCGCCGATGAGGGCCTTCGGGTAGAGGTTCTTGATGTTGGGCGCGAGCGTGTCGTTGCGCTTCTCGAAGAAGCCACGCTCGCGCGGGATCGGGAAGGCCGGCTCGTTGCCGAAGACCACGTCGTACGGCGGGTTGTCGGGACCGGAGGCCAGGAGCTTGGCC
>DATMMH010000451.1:0-17517 GCA_035569855.1 Candidatus Dormiibacterota bacterium | reverse complement strand
CAAGGAGGTCACAGATGGGAAGATTCGTCGCACTGGTTCTGGTCGCGCTCGTGGTCGGCGGCAGCCTCGGGGAGCCGTCGCGAGCGGAAGCGATTCCCTCCTGCGTGAGCGCGGGCAACGTCACCGGACTCGGGGCCGCGGGATGCGATCTCGGGACTCTCAATTTCTCCGACTTCATGGTGAGCGCGACCGGCGTGGCCGCGAACATCTTTCTGGGCGGCCTCTCCACGGTGGTCGCCAACAACGTCAACCTCACGTTCCAGGTCGCCCATAGCCCATCGCCCGCCAATCTCTCGGACATCCTCTTCTCCTACACGGTGAAGACGCTGAGCGGGCAACCCGAGCTGGGTGGGGTGGATCTCTACAACGCGGGCAAGAACGTGACGATACGGGAGTCGATCTGCGGCTCCGGCTTCGACAACGGGGTGTGCACGACGGGCACGCTGGCCGACTACGTAGCCACGGGCGGGTCCATCGCGAGCGCGACGTTCTCGCCGCTCTCGACGATCTACGTGCTCAAGGACATCCAGCTACTGCAGGACGCGTTCATCAGCGAGTTCACCAACAGCCACGACGAGCCGCCCCTGCCGGCTCCCGAGCCCACCACCCTTCTTCTCGTCGGCAGCAGCCTCGCCGCGGTCGGCGTGGCCCTCCGCAAGCGCCGCGCCTAGCGGGGATAGCCGAGAGATCTGAGGGAATCGACGATCTCGCCGAGGACGGCGGGATCGTCGATGGTGGCGGGCACGACGTGCTCGACGCCGTCGGCCATCTTCTTCATGGTGCCGCGGAGGATCTTGCCCGAGCGCGTCTTGGGCAGCCGCTTCACCACGCCCACCGTCTTGAACGCGGCCACCGGCCCGATCTTCTCGCGCACCAGCTCGACCAGCTCTCGACAGAGATCGGCGTCCGCGCGCGCCACCCCCGCCTTGGTGACCACGAACCCGACCGGCACCTCGCCCTTGATCTCGTCGGCCACGCCCATCACCGCGCACTCGGCCACGTCGGGATGCGAGGAGAGTACCTCCTCCATCGCCCCGGTGGAGAGCCGGTGCCCGGCCACGTTGATGATGTCGTCCACGCGGCTCATGATGTAGATGTAGTCGTCCTCGTCCTTGTAGCCCGCGTCGCCGGTCAGGTAGAAGCCCGGATGTCGCGTGAGGTACGAGCGCTCGTAACCCGCGTCGTTGTTCCAGAGGGTGGGCAGGCTCCCGGGCGGCATCGGCAGCTTCACCGCGATCGAGCCGATCTGGCCCGGCGGCATCTCCCGGTTGTCGTCGCCGAGCACCCGGATGTCGTAGCCCGGCACGATCTTGGTCGGCGAGCCCGGCTTCACCGGCAGCATGCCGAGCCCGACGCAGTTCGCGGCCATCGGCCAGCCGGTCTCGGTCTGCCACCAGTGGTCGACCACCGGCACCGCGAGCCGCTCGCGCGCCCAGATCAGGGTGTCCGGGTCGCAGCGCTCCCCGGCCAGGAACAGGGTGCGGAAGCGCGACAGGTCGTACTTGGCCATGTGCTCGCCCTGCGGGTCTTCCTTCTTGATCGCGCGGAACGCGGTGGGCGCGGTGAACAGCGCGCTCACCCCGTGTTGCGCGCAGACTCGCCAGAACGCGCCCGGGTCCGGCGTCCCCACCGGCTTGCCCTCGTAGAGCACGGTCGTGCAGCCCTTGAGCAGCGGCGCGTAGACGATGTAGGAGTGGCCCACCACCCAGCCGATGTCGGAGGCGGCCCAGTAGACCTCCCCGGCGCCCACGCCGTAGACCGCGCCCATGCTCCACTTGAGCGCGACCGCGTGGCCACCGTTGTCGCGCACCACGCCTTTCGGGATGCCGGTCGTGCCCGAGGTGTACAGGATGTAGAGCGGGTCGGTCGCGGCCACCGGCACGCACTCGACCGGCGCGGCCGCCGCCACCGCCTCCTGCCAGTCCACGTCGCGTCCCGACACCATCCTCGCGGTCTCCATCGGACGCTGGAGGATCAGGCAGCGCCCGGGCTTGTGCGAGGCCATGTCGATCGCCTGGTCGAGCAGCGGCTTGTACGGGACGACGCGGCTGCCCTCGATGCCGCACGAGGCGGAGAGCATGACGGTGGGCTTCGCGTCGTCGATGCGGGTGGCCAGCTCCTTCGGCGCGAAGCCGCCGAAGACCACGGAGTGGACGGCGCCGATGCGCGCGCAGGCGAGCATGGCGATCACCGCCTCCGGGACCATCGGCATGTAGATGATCACCCGATCGCCGCTGTCCACGCCCTGACGCCGGAGCGCCCCCGCGAAGCGCGCGACCGCGTCCCGTAGCTCGAAGTACGTGAAGCGGCGGATGGTCTGGGTCACCGGTGAGTCGTAGATCAGGGCGAGCTGCTTGCCGCGCCCGCGATCGATGTGCAGGTCGAGCGCGTTGTAGCAAGTGTTCAGCACGCCGCCAGCGAACCAGCGGTAGTAGGGCGGCCGGGAGGCATCGAGCACGCGATCCCAGCGCCGGTCCCAGTGGATGTCCTCGGCCGCGGCGGCCCAGAATCCTTCCGGGTCGCTCGAGGCGCGCCGGTAGACCTCGTCGTAGATGCTCCTGGTCGCCATGATCACGGTCTCCTTGGGCGGAAACTGTACGACGATCCGAAACTATACCGCGGGCGGCGCCGGATTCCTTGCCAGGACGAGCCCGCGCGCCCTATCATCGAATTGGCCATGAAGGGGACTTCGCCTTGATGCGCGTCCGGTCGCGGGCCCTCGTCGCGCTCGCTCTCGCCCCTGCCCTCGTCCTCGGGCTCGCCCCCGCCCCGCCGATCGCCCCGGGGCCCGCCGCGGCGGCCCCCGGCGAGGTCCGCACGATTCCGAGCCGGCGCGGCGTCACCGAGTCGTTCGTGCTGCTCCGCCCGGAAGGTGCGCCGACCGCCAGCGTGATCCTCCTGACCGGCGGCGACGGCGTGCTCGCCCTGACGCCGCAGGGCCTCGGTCGCATGCAGGGCAACTTCCTCGTGCGCAGCCGGCAGAGCTTCGTCCAGGAGGGCTTCCTGGTGGCGGTGCTCGACTCGCCGTCCGACCGGACGAGCCTCTGGAACTTCCGCACCACGTCCGAACACGCCCAGGACCTCAAGGCCGCCATCGCGGCGTTGCGCGAGATCGCCAACGTGCCGGTCTGGCTCATCGGGACCAGCATGGGCACGCTCTCGGCGGCCAACGGCGCCGCTCGGTTGAAGGAGGGCGGCCCGGACGGGATCGTGCTGACCTCATCGGTCAGCGTGACGTCCAAGATGAGCGGCGAGTCGGTCCAGCACGTCTCGCTGAGCAAGATCACCGTCCCGGTCCTGATCGTCCATCACCGGCACGACGCCTGCCAGTCGTCGCCCTACGCGTTCGCCGCGTACCTGCCGAAGGACCTCACGAACGCTCCGGTCAAGGAGCTGCTGACCTTCGACGGGGGCAGCCCGCCGATCTCGGATCCCTGCGAGGCCAAGTCCGCCCACGGCTACCTCGGGATCGAGCCGGAGGTCGTCTCCGCGATCGCGGCCTGGATCCGCGCCCACTAGCCCCGGACGCGGCTCAGCCGGCCACCGGCTGACTCAAGCGGGTGCGCCGGATGCGCGCCTGGACGTCGCGCACGCGCTCCTGCTCGAAATCGATCTGCACCTCGTGGTGCTCGACGTCCCAGTGGCGCACGGTCGCGAACCATCCGAATCGCCGCCCCCGGGTCGGGACCAGGCGTTGGCCGCGGTAGATGATCGAGCGGATCTCTCCGGTCGGCAGGCGCTGCTCCTCCTCGGGCTCGCTGCCGCAGAGCTTGAGCGCCTCCTGGTAGGTCGTCTCGCCGGGCCGGATGCGGGCCAGCGCCTCCGGCGAGGGCACGAGACCGCTGGCGCTCCCCGCGACCTCCTCGCGTCCAACGTGAATGCGCTCGCGCAGGGTGCGCCAGAGGCGCCGCAACAGGGTGCCGATGATGGGACCGGTCAGATTGCCCAGGCCCAGCAGCAGGGCGGAGAGCAGGATGGGCCGCCAGGGCAGGCGGCCCCGGAAGTAGACGAACTGCACTTTCAGCACCTGCGGGATGATCCCGTCGGCGGCCACCAGGGGGATCGAGATCGCCTCGGTGTCCTCCCGCGTCTCGCTCATCCGCCGGCTGGCAGTCATCGGCACCATCTCGTCCACCTTGAGGTGCGGCGAGTCGGCGAAGTTGATCGAGATGCGCGAGAAGTCGGGGGCCAGCGGGACGACCCGGTCGCGGTTGCCGAAGTAGAACGGGTACAGCGACGAGTAGCCGACGTCGCCGAAGCTGAGCGTGATGATGTGGCGCGGGCCCCAGAAGACCTCCTCGAGCCAGCTCACCCGCCGCTCGGTGATCGCGTTCCGGACCGGCAGGTCGAGGCGCGCCAACCAGTCGAGGCTCGCCAGCTCCGGCCTCCAGGGAATGCGGATCAGCGAGGCCGGCTTCGCCCCGCGGGTCAGGCTCTCCGGACGCGCGAAGGTGACGAACGGCGCCTCCCCGAGCGCGCGCAGGCCGGCCGCCCCGGTGCCGGCGCCCATCTGGGCGCGGCTGCGCGCGGTGAGCGGCACCTGACCGTGCGCGAGCACCTTGAATCCGGCGGTCTCCACCTGGCGGACCAGCGCCGGATCGAGGTTGTCGGAACCCTGCAGGTCGCCGGGCCAGAGCAGGAAGAAGTCCTGCGCGAACTCGGATGGGTCGCGCGCGGGCGGCGGCGCCACGCTGAACGAGATCTGGATCGTGAGCGGCCCCGGATGAGTGGCCACGTCCTGCGCGCGGATGTTCGCGGTGATGAACACCGGCGCGATCCAGAACTCGGGATGCGGCTTCGAGGCGATGAAGACCTGCGCGGAGGCCGCCCCGGGCGCCAGCGCGCCCGCCGCGAGCGCGAGGAGCGCGAAGGCCGCCGAGCGGATCGAGCGCCGGCGCTCCCGGCCGCTCACTTGGTCGGGTCCTCCCCCACCCGCACCAGCAGCTTGCCGAAGTTCTTGCCCTGGAGCAGCCCGATGAAGGCTTCCGGCGCCTTCTCGAGCCCGACCACGACGTCCTCGCGGTGCTTGAGCCGGCCGTCGCGCAACCATCCGCCGCAGTCCTTCAGGAAGTCGCCCATGCGCGCCATGTGGTCGGAGACGATGAAGCCTCGGATCTGCGCCCGATTGACGAGGAGCGGGCGCAGGTTGGGCCCCGGGGTGGACTCGGTCGCGTTGTACTCCGAGATGAGCCCGCAGAGCGGGAGGCGCGCGTTCTGGTTCAGGAGCTGCATCACCGCGCGCAGGACGTCGCCGCCCACGTTCTCGAAGTACACGTCGATGCCGCCCGGGCACGCCGCCTGGAGCGACGCGAGCAGATCGCCCTTCTTGTAGTTCACGCAGGCGTCGAAGCCCAGCTCGCGCACCACGTAGTCGCACTTGTCGGGCGAGCCGGCCACGCCCACCGCCCGGGCGCCCTTGATCTTGGCGATCTGCCCCACCGCCGAGCCCACCGCGCCGGACGCGGCCGACACCACGACCGTCTCGCCCGGCTTGGGCTGGCCGATGTCGAGGAGTCCCACGTAGGCGGTCATGCCGGGCATGCCGAGCACCCCCAGCGCGGTGGAGATGGGCGCCTGCTTGGGATCGAGCCGGCGCAGGCCCCCGCCCTTGGAGACCGCGTGCGACTGCCAGCCGTCGTAGCCCAGCACCACGTCGCCCTTGGCCAGGCCGGGGTGCTTGGACTCGAGCACCTCGCCCACCGTGCCGCCCACGATCACCTGCCCCACCTCGACCGACGCCGAGTAGGACTTGGCTCCGCTGATCCGCCCGCGCATGTAGGGATCGAGCGAGAGGTAGATGGTCCGGCACAGCACCTCGCCGTCCTTCGGAGCCGGCACCGGGGACTCGACCACGTCGAAGTCGCCCGGCTTGGGCATTCCGACCGGACGGCTGCGCAGCACGACCTGACGGTTCACGGTTGTCGGCATGACGGCCTCGGTCCGGGTCAACGCGGGTCGTCGCCCCAGCGGTACTCGCGGGTCGTCTCGTCGATGCGGGCCTTGAGGCCGGCGTCGAGCGGCTTCTCCGTCGCGGGCAGCAGGTCGTCGAGCTGATCCGGCCGGCTCGCGCCGACGATCGGCGCGGTGATCCCGGGCTCGGCCAGCACCCACGCGAGCGCCAGCCGGGTGAGCGACATGCCCGCCTCGGCGGCCAGCGGGCGCAGGGCCTCGACGGTGTCGAACTCGCGCTCGTGCCAGTAGCGGTCCTGGTAGCGGCCCGCGGCGGTGCCGAGCGTGAAGCGGGTGCCCGGCGTGGGCCCCGCCTCGCGGCGGTGCTTGCCGGAGAGGAAACCGCCCGCGAGCGGGTTGTACGGGATGACCCCGAGGCCTTCCTCGCGGCAGAGCGGCAGCAGCTCGCGCTCGATCTGCCGGAACAGCACGTTGTAGCGCGGCTGCACCGAGTCGAAGCGCGCGGCCCCGAGCACCTCGCTGCGGCCGAGGGCGCGGGCCACCTGGTAGGCGTGGAAGTTCGAGCAGCCGACGTAGCGCGCCTTGCCGGCCCGCACCACGTCGTCGAGCGCGCGCAGGGTCTCGTCGATCGGCGTGTGCGGATCGGGATGGTGGAGCTGGTAGAGATCGACGTAGTCGGTGCCGAGTCTCCGCAGCGAGCCGTCGATGGCGTCGAGCACGTGCTTGCGCGAGGCGCCGCGGTCCCACGGCCGGCCGCTCATCGCCCCGGAGCACTTGGTGGCGAGCACGAAGTCGTGGCGGCGCCCGGCCAGCCAGCGGCCGAGGATCTCCTCGGTGCGCCCCACCGTCTCGAAGCCGCCGCCGAGCGGGTAGACGTCCGCGGTGTCGAGGAAGGTGACGCCGCCGGCCGCCGCGCGATCCAGGATCGCCGCCGAGGCGGCCTCGTCGCACTGCAGACCGAACGTCATCGTGCCGAGACAGAGGCGCGAGACGGAGAGCCCGGTGCGGCCGAGGCGGACGTGGCGCATAGGTTTGACAGGGTAGCCGAGGGTCACCTGGTGGGCAAGCGACCGCTGGGCGAACGGCCGGGAGGATGCTATAAGACACGGCCATGGAATACCGGGTGCTCGGGCGAACGGGACTGCGCGTGTCGGCACTGGGGTTCGGCTGCGGCGACGTGGGCGGGCTGATGGTGCGGGGCGCGCCGGCCGATCGCGAGCGGGGGGTGGCCCGCGCCCTCGAGCTGGGGATCAACTACCTCGATACCGCGCCGGCCTACGGCTCGGGCGAATCGGAGAAGAACCTGGGCCAGGTGCTGCGCGCGCTGAAGCCGTCGGCGATCGTGGGCACGAAGTGGCGGCTCACCGCGGCCGATCTGGCCGACGTGCCGGGGGCGCTCACCCGCTCGGTCGAGACGAGCCTCGGCCGGCTCGGCCTCGAGCGGGTGGATCTGCTGCATCTCCACAACCTGATCGGCCGCGTCGGCGACGAGCGGCCGCTCGGGGTGGCGCGCGTGCTGGAGACGGTGGTACCGGCGATGCGGCGGCTGCGGGAGCAGGGCAAGGTGCGCTTCTTCGGGGTCACCGCGTCCGGCGAGACCGGCGCGCTCCATCGCACGCTGGCGAGTGGGGCGATCGATACCGCCCAGGTGGTCTTCAACCTGCTGAACCCCACCCCGGCGTACGAGGTGGAGGCGGGCTATCCCGCGCAGGACTACGATCGGCTGCTGGCGCTGGCCCGCGAGCAGGGCGTGGGCACGATCGGCATCCGGGTGCTCGCGGCCGGGGCGCTGAGCGGCCGGGTGGAGCGCCACCCGACCGCGATCCCGAGCGTGGCGCCGATCGCCTCGGGCCCGGACTACGCGACCGACGCGGCGCGCGCCCGCGCGCTCGAGCCGCTGGTGGTCCAGGGCCACGCGGCCAGTCTGGTCGAAGCCGCGCTCCGTTTCGCGATCACCGGCGATGCCCTGTCCACCGTGCTGATCGGCTGTTCCGACCTCGCCCAGCTCGACTACGCCGCCGCCGCGGTCAACAAAGGCCCCCTACCCCCCGCGGCCCTCACCACGCTCCGCCACATCTGGGCGCACCTCGGAACTCCCTGACCCCGGTCAGCGGTTCGGGCCGCGGCCCATGGGATAGGGCTGCCAGCGGATCAGGGAGGTCTTGGGCAGCACGCCGGGGTTGACCGCGGAGCGCGGCCACTTGCCTTGCAGCACGGTGGCGATCTCGCGGCCGAGGCGACGGCGCGTCTCTGGCGCCATTCGAGCGGTCGCGGAGGCGATGTGCGGGCTCACCAGCACGTTGTCCATGTGGAGCAGCGCGTTGTTCGGGTCGACCGGCTCCACCTCGAACACGTCGAGCGCGGCGCCGGCGATCCAGCCCTGGCGGAGGGCCTCGCTGAGTGCGCCCTCGTCCACCGTCGGCCCCCGCCCGTTGTTGATGAAGATCGCGCCCTTCTTCATGGCCCGGAACTCGCGCTCGCTCATCATGTGCCGCGTCTCCGAGTTGAGCGGCGCGTGCATGGAGAGAAAGTCCGCGCGCTGACACAGCTCGATCAAGCTCGTCACCGGCTCCACGCCGACCGCGGTCATCTCCAGCTCGGCCAGGAACGGATCGTAGGCGATCACGCGCAGGCCGAACGCGTGGCAGCGCCGCGCCACCGCCTTGGCCACGTTGCCGAACGAGATCAGGCCGATGGTCTGCCCGTAGAGCCGCGGGATCTTCGCGAAGTAGGGCCGCCCCTCCGTCCACTTGTTGTCGACGGTCAGCTGGTGCATCAACCGGAGCCGGCGGTGCGCGGCGAGGAACATGGCCATGGTGTGGTCGGCCACCTCGTCGATGAACACGTCGGGCACGTTGGTGACCACGATGCCGGCCTCGGTGGCCGCGTCCACGTCCACCGTGTCCGCGCCCACGCTGCCGAGCCCGATGACTTTGCAATTTCGCAGGCCCTTGATGATCGCCGCCGTGATGCGCCGGTTGCGCGCGATGACCGCGTCGGCGTCCTTCGCGGCGGCGATGAACTCCTCCTCGGTCTTGGCCGGGACCTCGACGATCTCGGCCCCGATGGGGTCGAGCGCCTCCCGCTCGATCGAGTAGGCCGAATCGGCCAGGTCATAGGTGATCCCGCCCGACGGCTTCTGGACGACGACCTTGAACTTCGTGCTTGCGGCTGCCATGCCGGCGACCTCCTGGGTGGTCGAAGAGTGAAGTACTGCGTCCGCGGTGCCCAAGCATACGCTTCGCCCACGCCCGAAGTCGAGGCCTCCTGTGCTAGGGTGGCCGTGTCATGCTCATCGGCGCCTTCGCGGTCGCGCACACCCCGCAGCTCCTGATCCGACCGCCCTCCGAGGATCGCGACCTGGTCCTCCGGGTGCACGCGGCGATGGCGCGGGTGAAGGCGCGGCTCGAGGCGCTGCGGCCCGACGTCCTCGCGGTCGTCGCGGGCGACCACATCGAGGCGTTCTTCCTCGACGCGGTCCCCGCCCTCGCGGTCTACGTCGGCCGCGAGTGCTCGGGCACCTTCGGTCCCTACCGCTATCGTCTCGACATCCATGAGCCGCTGGCCCGCGCGGTCGTCGAGCAGGGCATCGAGCGCGGGTTCGACCTGCTCTACACCCAGGACGCGCCGCTCGACTACGCGTTCTACGTGCCGCTGCACTTCGTGATGCCCGCGCCGCCTCTGCCGATCGTGCCGCTGCACGTCAACGTGTACTTGCCGCCCCAACCCACCCCGGCCCGCTGTCACGCCTGGGGCGCGGCCCTCGGCGACATCCTGCGCGCGCGCCCGGAGCGGGTGGTCCTGATCGCCTCGGGCGGCATGTCGCACTTCCCGGGCACCGACCGGTACGATTCGCCCGAGTTCGACTACGATCGCGGCGTCCTCGAGGGGCTGCGCGACGGCCGCGGGCGCGAGCTGGCCCGCCTCACCGGCGACGAGCTCGACAAGCGCGGCAACATCGAGCTACGGACGTGGATCACCCTGCTGGGCGCGGTCGGCGACGCGCGCGCGGACGTCTACTGCTACGAGCCCTCCTGGCATCACGGCAACGCGGTGGTGGAGTGGCCGCTGTGAGCCCGCCGTGAGCCTTCCGTGAGCCCGGACGCGCACTACCGCTTTCCGCCTTCGAGCGCGTACCGCCTCAACCGCTGCCTCCACGCGCTCAAGTCCGACCGCGCCTTCGCGGAGCGCTTCCGCGCCGACGCGAGGTCCGCGATGGCCGAGATGGAGCTCGACGACAGCGAGCAGGCCGATCTCACCCGCATGGATCGCGACGCGCTGGTGGCGCGCGGGGCCCACCCCTATCTGGTCTTCATGGCCGGGCTGCGGCTTCGGATGCTGGCCGAGCCCGGCACGCTCGAATACTTCTGAGCCGTCGCCTAGACCGTCGAGACCTCGAGCCGGGTCGCCACCAGGCGGGCGCCGCGCTCCTCGTAGAACGCCTTCACCTTCGCGCCCTCCTGGAGATCGGCGAACTGCGCGGCCCGCCCGTTCACCTGGATGAGCGTGTCGCGGTTGACCTCGAGGGTCTTGCCGAGCAGCCCGAGGAAGCCGATCGAGACGTCCACCGTCTCGTGCTGACCGTCCACCCGGCTCAGCTTGCCCTGGATGATGCCGGCCCGGCTGTCGAGGCGCGCAAGAGCCGGAGCTGGCCGTGGAGACGTTTGAGCCGTCGCGGGCGCCCCCACCGAGCCCACCAGCCCGCAGCAGAGCGCGAGGCCTGCGATCGCCGTCTTCTTCCGGTCGTGCGCCATGGTCTGTCCTCCTCTCGCCGAGCGTGGCGCCGCGGCACCGAGCAGCACCGCGAGCCAGTTGGCCCCACTCACGCATACTGGAGAGCAAGCTGGATACCAGGCGGGGTAAAAACGCCTTCGGAGGCCCGAATGGCGTACCGACCGCCCGGATGCGCCCGCGGGTCGTGTAAGGCTTACACGCGCGGCCGCGTAAGTTGTTCCGGAGGAACGACACACGATGACCCGACGCCTGAGGCGCCTGACGCGGCGCTTCCGCTCCCTCGCGTTCCTGACCGCGGTCCTGCGCAGCTATCGCGACGGGCGCCGCCGCGGACAGACGCGCCTGCGGGCGCTCCGCTCGGGCCGGGCGGTTGCCAAGTGGCGCCGCAGACATGGGGGCGGTAGTTCTTAGCTCCCGGCGGCGGCCTGGCTCCCGGTGGGGGCTCGCGTGGCGAGCCCGATCGCTCCTGCTGATCGCCCTGGTCGGAAGCGCTCTCGGGGCGCCCGCGGGCGCCCGCGCGCAGGCCTCGCCGCCCGGTCCGCCCGACGCGGCCGGTACCTCGGCATCCGCCGCCACGACCGAGGAGCTTCGCCAGGCCCTCACGGTGGCCACCGCGCGCTTCCAGGCGATGGACGCCGCGGGCGTGCTCGCCCAGGTGTCCGAGCGCTATCGCAACGGTCCGCTCACCAAGGCGTCGATCCGCGACAACCTCGCCGCGCTCTTCGCGCTGTACGACGCCGTGAAGACCAGCGTTCGCATCGACCAGGTGCGGATGGTGGACGGCGCGGCCTGGGTCTACTCGACGGGCGAAGTCTCCGGCCGTCTCCGCGGGCTCGGGGTCTGGACGACCGCGCTCTCGTGGGAGCGCGAGCCGGAGGTCGCGCGCCGGGAGGGCGGCAGCTGGCGCTTGACCGGCCCCGGCCCCTGACAGAGCCTCGGCTAGAACAGCGGCGAGTCGTACTGGCGGAACGCGCGGAAGGCCGGCACGCTCACGCCACAGAGCGGCGCCGGATGGAAGCGGGCATCCCGGTGGTCGAAGCGCACGACGCCCGGCGCGCTCGGGTCGTTGGGATCGTAGACGACGAGGTCCGCCGTCTCCGGTTCGGCCGCGCGGTAGTCGAAGACCAGCGCCGAGTGCGCGCCACGCGCTCCTGCTGGCCCGCCCAGGGCGCAAACGTCATCCGCCAGTTCGTCCTGTGCACCAGCGTCCGCAGCCTCCCGCGCAAGCCGTGCTTGACCGCGACCTCCTCCGCCCGGGACAGCGCGCCATCAGGAAGCACCGGTTGCAACCCGGCGGATGGACGTGACGGGCCGAGCATCGCGCCGTCGATTCTATCGTGACTGCCGGACCCGGATGCGGCTATGCTACGGGCCGCCGCCCGGCGGGCGGCCACGGGGGAATCGATCTGATCGCGGTGCTGCTGCTCTACACGCTCACGCTCTTCGTGGGCGCCACGCTCCTCTTCGCGATGCAGCCGATGGTGGGCAAGATGATCCTGCCGCTGCTCGGCGGGACTCCGGCGGTGTGGAGCACCTGCATGGTCTTCTTCCAGGCGGCGCTGCTCGGCGGCTACGCCTACGCCCACCTGCTCAGCGCGCGGCTCCGCCTCTCGCGCCAGGTGCTCGTCCACCTGGTCGTGCTCGCGCTGCCGTTCGCGGTGCTGCCGCTCGCCGTGAATCCGCGCCTGCTCCGCGGCGGAGAGGCCAATCCGGTGCTCGACGTGCTCACGCTGCTCTCGGTGTCGGTGGGCCTGCCGTTCCTGGTCGTGAGCGCCACCGCCCCGCTGCTCCAGCAGTGGTTCACCCGGACTGGGCACCCGGCGGCGCGCGATCCCTACTTCCTCTACGCGGCGAGCAACCTGGGCAGCATGCTCGCCCTGCTCGGCTATCCGACGCTGGTGGAGCCCTATCTCCACCTGCAGGGCGCGGGCCGGCTCACCCAGACCGCGCTGTGGAGCGTGGGCTACGCGGCGCTCGCGGTTCTCATCGCGCTCTGCGCGCTCACCCTGTGGCGGCGGCCCGCCCCCGCGGGCGAGCCCACCGCCGCGGAGACGGCAGCCCCCGTCGCGCCGAGCCAGCCGAGGCCGACCTGGGCGCGCCGGCTGTGGTGGGTCGCGCTCGCCTTCGTGCCCTCGAGCCTGCTGCTCGGCGTGACGACCTACATCACCACCGACCTGGCCGCGGTGCCACTGCTCTGGGTCCTTCCGCTCGCCATCTACCTGCTCACGTTCATCCTCGCGTTCGGCCGCTGGCCCCGGCTCTTCCACCACGTGGTGCTCCTCGCCGTCCTGCCCGTCGTGCTCATCGTGATCTTCCTCATGGTCTCGGGCATGCCCGCGCGCATCTGGGTGGTGGTGCTGTGGCACTTCGCCCTGCTCTTCGTGGTGGCGCTCGCCTGTCACGGCGCGCTCGCCCTCGACCGGCCCGCGGCCAGCGATCTCACCGAGTTCTACCTGCTGATCTCGATCGGCGGGGTGTTGGGCGGTCTGTTCAACGCCCTGGTGGCCCCGCTCGTCTTCCCGGGGCTGATCGAGTACCCGATGATGATGGTGCTCGCGTGCATCCTGCTGACCGGCCGGCCCATCGGTCCCGTCGGTCTCGGCCCGGGCGCGATCCGAGCGGCGGGCGTGCTGCTCGTGCTGATCGCGCTCGCCCTGATCCTCTACTCCGAATCGGCCACCCTGCGCATCGACCTCTCGTTCCTCGAGCGGGTGCTGAACGTGGGCCCCGACCAGATCTCGGACCGGTTCGATCCGATCGAGCGGATCGTCAACAAGCTCCTGATCTACGGCCCGCCGCTCGTGCTCGCCTGGCTGCTCCGGCGCCGGCCGCTCCACCTGGGCGTGGCCCTGGGCGCGGTGCTGGCGATCGCGGGCTTCGTGGACGCGCGGAACAACGACCAGATCCGCCAGACCCGGAGCTTCTTCGGCGTGCTCCGCATCTCGCGCGATCGCGACGAGAAGGGCTACACCGAGCTGCGCCACGGCACCACGCTCCACGGCCGCCAGAGCCTCGAGCCGTCGCGGCGCGCCGAGCCCCTGTCCTACTATCATCGCAACGGTCCGATCGGCCAGCTCTTCGAGGAGCTGGACCGGCGGCGCACCACGCTCCACATGGCGGTGGTCGGCCTCGGCACCGGGACGCTCGCGGCCTACGCGCGACCGGGCGACCGCGTCACCTTCTACGAGATCGACCGCAAGGTGCGCGACATCGCCTTCGACCCCGTCTACTTCACCTACGCCACGGACGCGCGCAACCGCGGCGCGACGGTGCGGGTGGAGCTGGGCGACGCGCGCATCCGGATGGAGGCGGTGAAGCGCGACCGGCCCGAGGAGCGCTACGACGTGATCCTGGTGGACGCCTTCACCTCGGACGCCATCCCGGTACATCTCCTGACCCGGGAGGCGATGCGCCTCTACTTCGACCTGCTCGCCCCCAACGGCATCCTGGCCCTGCACATCTCCAATCGCCACCTGCGCCTCGAGCCGGTCGTGGCCGGCCTGGCCCAGGACGGCGGGCTCGCCGGCATGCTCCAGCACGGCGACACCGGCGACATCCGCGGCGGCGTCGAGGCGAGCTGGGCGATCCTGGCCCGTCGGCGCGAAGACTTCGGCGAGATGGCCTCCGACCCGCGCTGGCAGTCGGCGCATCTCGACCCGGAGCCCCGCGTCGGCACCTGGACCGACGACTTCCACAACCTGCTCTCGGTTTTCAAGTGGTGAGGAAGCGGAAGCGCCGGCCGCGCAGGATCTCGCGCGCGGCGTTGTAGCCGGGCGCGCCCATCACGCCGCCGCCAGGATGCGCGGCGGCCCCGCAGAGATAGAGGCCGGCCACCGGCGTCCGGTAGGAGGCCCAGCCCGGCACCGGACGCAGCGAGAAGAGCTGGCCGGGCGTCATCGCGCCTTGGAAGATGTTGCCGCCGGTGAGCCCGAAGACGCGCTCGAGATCGGGCGGCGCCAGCACCTGGCGGGCCAGCACCGAGCGGCTGAAGTTGGGCGCGTACTCGTCGAGCAGCGCGAAGCACCGGTCCGCGAAGGGCTCGCGCATCGCCTCCCACGTGGTGTCCCGCAGCGCGTACGGGGCGTACTGGACGAAGATCGACATCAGGTGACGCCCGGGCGGGGCCACCGTGGGATCCACCGCCGAGGGGATCGTGCACTCCAGCACCGGCCGCTCCGACGGGCGGCCGTACTTGGCGTCGTCGAAGGCGCGCTCGATGTAGTCGAGGTCGGGGCAGACGTGGATCGTGCCCCGATGCTGCGGGCCGGGCGCGGTCCCGGGGCATGCGGTGAAGTCGGGGAGCTCGGCGAGCGCCACGTTGATCTTGAGCGAGGCGCTCTCGTAGGAGATCCGGCCCACCGCCGCGCGGAAAGGCTCGGGCAGCGCCGCCGGCTCGAGGAGGCGTAGAAAGGTGACGTGGGCGTCCGCGTTGCTGGCCACGATGCGCGCGGCGAGCACTTCGCCGCTCTCCAGCACGACGCCCTCCACCCGGCCGGCGCGCGTGGCGATGCGGGCCACCGGCGCGTCGCAGCGGATCTCCACCCCCAGCTCGCGCGCGGCGCGCGCCAGCGCCTGGGTGAGCCCTCCCATACCCCCGCGCACGTAGCCCCACGCGCCGCGCCGGCCGTCGGTCTCGCCCATGACGTGATGGAAGAGCACGTAGCCGGTGCCCGGGGTGGACGGGCTCGCCACCGCGCCGATGATCGCGTCGGTGGCGAGCGTCGCCTTGAGCTCCGGCGATTCGAACCAGCGATCGAGAATCGGCCGCGCGGCGCCGGTGAGGATCTCCACCGCCTCGGAGGTCGCGGGGCCGAGCCGCCCGAACGAGCGGCCCAGGCCCCACAGGCGCAGCAGGCCGCGCAGTCCCGGACGGAGGAGGTCGGGCGGGGTCGTGCCGAGCGTGGGCTCGACGAAGGCGGCCACGCGCTCCAGCATCGCCTCGTACTCGGGATAGCGCGCGGCGTCGCGGGCGCTGAACTTCGCGATCTCCGCGCGCGTGCGCCCGGCGTCGGGACCCAGCATGAGGGAGCGGCCGTCCGGCAGCGGCGTGAACGACGAGGGATCGCGCGCGAGCACCTCGAAGCCGTGCTCGCGCAGGCGCAGGTCGCGCACGATCTCCGGGCGGAAGAGGCTGTTGACGTAGGCGGCGGTGGAGACCTTGAAGCCCGGGAACGTCTCCTCGGTCACGCAGGCCCCGCCCACCATCGGCCGCCGCTCGAGCACGAGCACCCGCAGCCCCGCGCGGGCCAGGTAACAGGCGGCCACCAGCCCGTTGTGGCCGGCTCCGACGACGATCGCGTCATGGCCGGCGCGCCCCGCGCGCTCCCTCATGGCCGCATTATCCACGCCCGGGTCACCGGCGCCGCCTTCCATGCTACTGTCTCGTCGGTCGGACCGCCCTCGACGCAGAAGGGGCCGACAAGGAGGGGGGAGCGATGGCGCGGACTCCGGTGACTCGGCGGGGATTCCTTCGCGGGATGGCCGCGGCATCGACGGCAGTCCTGGGCGTCCCGACGCTGCTGCGGGCCCAGCCCCGAAGCGTGAAGATCGGCATGGTCAGTCCGGTGACGGGCCCGATGGCCGACGTGGGACAGGACTCGCGCCTCGGCGCGCAGATGGCGGTCGAGGCGGTCAACGCGGCGGGCGGCATCAAGTCGCTGGGCGGCGCGCGCCTCGAGCTGCTGCAGGCCGATAGCGAGACCAAGGCCGACGTGGCCCGCACCGAGGCCGACCGCCTGATCAACGCGGGCGCGCAGATCATGACCGGGGGCTTCCACTCCGCGCACGTGGCCACGATCGCGCTTCTGGCCCAGCAGCGGCGCATCCCCTACGTGATCGACATCTCGGCGGCCGACGCGCCCACCGCGAACGCGGCCAAGTCGGTACGCGAGGGGCAGCAGAAGCTCCAGTACGTCTACCGCATCTTCCCGGGGAGCGTCACCTTCGGCCGGAACGCGGTCCGCTACATGACCGAGATCTTCCGCGAGGCGGGAGTGAGCCCGAAGCGCGTCGTGCTCATGTACTCCAACGATCTCTTCGGCAAGACCCAGACCGACAGCTTCCAGGCCGCGCTCAAGGCGGCCAGCCCGGGCTTCGACGTGGTGGACGTCATCCCCTACCCGGAGAACGCGGTCGATCTCTCGACCGAGGTCGCGCGCGCCCGCTCCGCGAAGCCGGACATCCTCGCGCCGGTCACGCGCCCGGCCACCGCGATCCTGCTGCTCGAGGAGCTGGCCCGGCAGCGCGCCGACCTCATGGGCATCATCAGCCCGGGGGCGCCCGGGCTCTACGAGACCCGGCAGATCGAGCAGCTCAAGGAGAAGCTCGAGTACGTGATGGACTGCACGGTCTACGCGAACTACGCCAAGCCCGAGACGCAGAAGATCGCGGTGGAATACGGCAAGCGCTCCGGCGGCCGTCACTTCGACGCCAGCGGCGCCTACTCCTACGAAGCCATCCTCGTCATCGCCGACGGGCTCGAGCGCGCCGCCTCCACCGACCCCGACGCGGTCGTGGCCGCGATCAAGAAGACGAGCTTCGCGGGCGGGGTGACCGTCTCGACCGGACCGGTGGTCTTCAACGAGGTGGGTGACAACCCGAACGCCTCCACCGCGATGCTCCAGATCCTGGGGCAGCAGCCGCGGGTGGTCTGGCCGAAGGACGCGGCCGAGCGGAAGTTCGTGTTCCCGCGGCCGAGGGCGTAGCGGAGCGGGCGGCTACTTCACGATCCGCTCGGCGCGCTCCAGCACCGCCGGCGGGATCTTGACCCCGAGCGCCTTCGCGGTCTTCAGATTGACCGCGAGCTCGAGCCGGGCGGGCCGCTCCACCGGCAGGTCGGCGGGCTTGGCGCCCTTCAGGATCTTGTCCACGAAG
>DATMMH010000450.1:0-2651 GCA_035569855.1 Candidatus Dormiibacterota bacterium | reverse complement strand
ATCCGGAAGGTGGCGGCGGTGGCGGTGATCGAGAACCCGTTCGCGGGCCGCTTCGTCGAGGACCTCGAGGAGCTGATCAAGGCCGGCGAGGAGCTGGGCGACCTGCTCGGTCGGCGCGCGGTGATGGCGCTGGGCGCGCCGGTGCACTCCTACGGCAAGGCGGCCATCGTGGGCGTGGACGGCGAATACGAGCACGCCGCGGCGATCCTCCATCCCACGCTCGGGGCGCCGTTCCGGGCGCTGGTGCACGGAGGTAAGGCCATCATCCCCTCGGCGAAGAAGCTGGGCGGACCCGGGACGACCATCGACGTGCCGCTCCACTACAAGGACGCCGCCTTCGTGCGCACCCACTTCGACGCGATGGAGGTGCGGGTCGTCGACGCGCCCAGGGCCCGCGAGATCCTGGTGGCGCTCGTCGTCACCGACGGCGGTCGCCCGCACCCGCGTGTCGGCGGCCTCACCGTGGCCGAGGCGAAGAAAGAGGACGGCCTCCGATGAGCGCCAAAGGCGCGAAGAGGCCAAACCGCCGACCAAGGAAGGTCGCGCCAACGCGCTCAAAAAAGCGAAGTCAGGGTAGCATCGCAGTCACGCCACTACGCCCCCCAAGGCAGACCGGCACCGCCCCGGGCGCAATCAAGTTCGGCCTGCGCATCCCGAGCTTCGCCCTCGGCCCGAAAACCGCGACGCTCGCCGAGATGGGCGCGTACCTGCGCCGCGCGGAGGACCTGGGCTTCGACTGCGCGGTCAGCATCGACCACCTGTTGCTGACCCCGCCCGCGTACGCCTGCACCTGGCTCGAGCCGGTGGCGCTGCTCTCCGCGCTGGCCGGGGTCACCCGCACGATCAAGCTCGGCACCATGGTGCTGGTGCTGCCGCTCCGCAACCCGGCCTACTTCGCTAAGGAGTGGGCCACGCTCGACCTGCTCTCGGGCGGGCGCAGCATCCTGGGCGTGGGGGTCGGCTGGCACGAGGAAGAGTTCGCGCTGATGGGGGTCCCGCACAAGGAACGTGGCCGCCGCATGGACGAGATGCTCGAGGCGGTGACCGCGCTCTGGGCCGGCGACCGCGTGACCTACGAGGGCAAGTACTACCGGTTCCGCAATCTCACGATCGACCCCAAGCCCGCGCAGAAGCCGCACCCGCCGATCTGGATCGGCGGCGGCAGCCAGCCCTTCGAAAAGGTCTACGGCCAGACCGTGACCAACATCGATCCGGTGCTGCGGCGGATCGCCAAGTACGCGAAGACCTGGGTCCCGCACTCCTCGGCCACCGCGGACATGGTCAAGGGTGACTGGGAGAAGATCCAGCGCTTCATGAGCGAGTCCGGGCGCAAGCCGGGCGACATGAACAAGGTCTACTCGAACTTCGTGTGGGTGCTGAAGAAGGGCGAGAAGCCGGAGACCGCGATCCGGCAGTTCAAGGTCTATTCCGGGATGGACCTGCCGTACTGGCGGGAGTTCTATCTCCTGGGAGAAGCGGAGGAGCTGGCCGAGAAGATCCGGGCCAAGGTCGCCAATCTCGGCGGCTGCGAGTACGTGGTCCTGAACCCGCTCAACTGGGGCGTGGAGCAGCTCGAGCTGCTGGCCGCCGAGGTGCTGCCTCGCGTCGCGGCTCCATGACCGGGAGCCGCCCCTGACTTCTCCCCCGCCGCGCTACCTGGGCGCCCACGTGAAGCGGCTCGAGGATCCTCGGCTGCTCACCGGCCAGGGGCGCTATCTCGACGACCTCCCTCTCACCGGACTCCTTCACGCCGCCTTCGTCCGGAGCGCCTACGCGCACGCGCGGCTCGTGCGGGTCAACACGGACGCGGCGCGACGCTCGTCCGGGGTGGCGGTGCTCCTCACCGGCTCGGACCTGGCCGACGCCGTGGCCCCGCTCGAGCCGCGGCTCGACGCGCCGGGCTTCACGCCGACCCGCTGGCCCGCGCTCGTCGTCGCGCGCGCGCGCTTCGTCGGCGAGCCGGTGGCCGCGGCGGCCGCCGACACGCCCTACGCCGCCGCCGATGCCGCCGAGCTCGTGACGGTGGAGTGTGAGCCGCTGCCCGCGGTGGCCGATATCATGAGCGCGCTGGCGCCGGGAGCCCCGCGTCTCCATCCCGAGCTGGACTCCAACGTCCTCTTCGAGCGGCGGGGAAGCCAGGGCGACGTGGACGCGGCCTTCGCCGCCGCCTCCGTGGTCGTCCGGGAGACGTTCAGCCACGCGCGCTGCTCGGCGGCGCCGCTCGAGCCCCGCGGCCTGATCGCCCGCTGGGAGGGTGACGCGCTCACGCTCTGGACCGGCAGCCAGGTCCCGCACGTCTTCCGCGTCGGGATGGCGCGGGCCTTCGGCCTGCCCGAGTCGCGGGTGCGGGTGATCGTGCCCGATACCGGGGGCGGCTTCGGGCAGAAGATGCACGTGATGCCCGAGGATCTGGCGGTGGCCGCCCTCGCGCGCCGGTCCGGCCGTCCCGTGAAGTGGCTCGAGACGCGACGCGAGAACCTGGCGACCGCCGCGCACGCCCGCGAGGGGCGCGTCGAGATCGAGGCCGCCGCCGCCGCGGACGGGACGCTCCTCGGCCTGCGCGCCCGCGTGCTCTCCGACGCGGGCGCCTATCACATCTACCCGCTCACCGCGTCCCTCGAGCCGATGGGCACCGCGTCCATCCTGCCCGG
>DATMMH010000449.1:0-8534 GCA_035569855.1 Candidatus Dormiibacterota bacterium | reverse complement strand
CGCGCCTCGTGCTCGGGAATGGGACCCGGCTCCTTCAACTGGATGCGCCCCAGGTTGAAGTCGTCGGGCGTGAGCGCTTCCACTTCGGGGTGGCCTGGCCAATCGTGGATGAAGTACGAGACATACCGTCGCTTGTCGGCGTTGATGCGGCGGACCGCCCGAGTGATCGCTCGCAGGAGGGCCGCATACGCCTCCACGTTGACATCACGGGTGGCGACCCAGGTGCCGTGGAAGAACGTGGTCGAAACCAGACGGCATCCCGCCCTTTCCGCCACCGTGATCCAGGGCTCCTGCAGCACCGTTGCCTCGAAATCACCCCGCATCAAACCCGCGAATCGCTCAGCAGGACTTGTTGCCGCGGCGCAGGTGGTGACCGCCTCGCGCGGCATCGCGCCCTCCAGCATCTGCAGGCCCGCGTAGGCGGTGCCGTTGCCGTAGTCGAGGGCCACCCGCTTGTGCGCCAGCTCGTGCGGCGTGTAGACGGGGGAGGTCGGCGGGACCACCAGAGCGCCGCAGACGATCATGGCGCGTCGTCCCACCTGGAGCGCGCCGACAGCACTTTCCGCCACCCGGCGGTTATTGCCGCACTCTCACGCTTGGAACATCTGCGCTTCGCCGCGCGCCTGGAGCTTCCCCTGGTTCGTGGTGGGCTTGGTCGGCGTCCCCTCCGCGGCGGACCGGAACTCGTCGGGCGGCAGCGCCGCGAGCCGGAGATCCAGGCCCTCCGCCGCGAACAGGCCCTCGTCCTTCGCGACCAGCACGTCGAGACCCATGAACGCCGTCACTCGCTCGATCGTCATCGTCATCATCATGGCGGCCCTCCCACTGAGAAGATGAGCGCGACCATTCTCACCCAACTCCTGCGTCTCCGCCTCGTGCCGCGCGCGGATCGGAAGGGCGGCAATCGTTCCTATGAGCTGCCGCTACCCTACGCGGGGCGCGCGCCGCGTGTGCCGTCCAGGAACCGCAGGGCCACCGCCGCGTGGAGCGCGACGCCCGTGGCCATCGCCGCCTCATTGACCACCATCCGGTTCGAGTGATTAGGGATGGCGGGCGCCGTGCCGTCCGGCCGCGTGCCGAGGAACATCAGGGTCCCCGGGACGCGGCGCAGGACGTAAGAGAAGTCCTCGCTGCCCATCATCGGGGTCGGCATCATGCGGACGCGGTGCTCGCCGAGGAGCTCGCCGGCCACGTGGGCGACGAATCCCGTGATGCCCTCATCGTTGACGGTGACGGGATAGCCCCGGATCAGCTTGACCTCGGCCTCGGCCCCGTGGGCCGCGGCGAGCCCTTTGACGAGGCGCTCGACTCCTTCGAGCACGCGCTCGCGGGTGCGCTCGGAGACGGTCCGGATGGTCCCGAGCATGCGCGCCGTCTCCGGGATCACGTTGCGCGTGCTGCCGGCCTCGATCTTCGCGATGGTGATGACCGCGGGATCGAACACGTCGACCCGCCGGGTGACGAAGGTCTGGAGGGCCTGGACGATCTCGCACGCGATCGGGATCGGGTCGAGGCAGTCGTGCGGCGCGGAGGCGTGCCCGCCTCGCCCATGGATCACCACCTCGAGGGTATCGCCCGAGGCCAGGATCGGGCCAGGCCGCGTCCCGACCATGCCGGCCTGGAAGCGCGCGCCCCCGTGCAAGGCGAAGGCCGCCGCCGGCAGGGTGCCGCCCTCGTCGAGGCCTTCCTCCAGCATGAAGCGAGCCCCGTGGTAGCCCTCCTCTCCGGGCTGGAACATGAAGACGACGCGCCCTGCGAGGTGATCGCGGCGCCGTGCGAGCAGGCGCGCGGCGCCGACCAGCATTGCGACGTGGGCATCGTGGCCGCAGGCGTGCATCACGCCCTTCACCTCGGACGCGAAGTCGAGGCCGGTCTCCTCATGGACCGGGAGGGCATCCATGTCCGCGCGCAGCAGGATGGCCGGGCCGGGTCGGGCGCCCTCGAGCGTCGCCACCACCGACGTCAGCCGATCGCCCTTCCGGAGGCGCAGGCCCAGGCCGTCGAGTGCTTGCAGAATGGCCGCCTGGGTCCGCGGCAGCTGGAGGCCCAGCTCCGGCTGGCGGTGGATCGTACGCCGTAGGCGGACCACGTCCGGCTGCAGCTCCTGGGCTTCGGCAAGCACGGTGGAGATCGTCATGTTCCGGATGCTACGCTCGGCCATCAAAGGCCGTCAACGACGGCAACAGGCTATCAGGCCAGCCGGCCCGGGCGAAAGACGGAGACCGCAGCCCGGACGTTGGGCGTGCGGGTCCAGCCGAAGGGGAAATCGTAGGCCACACGCTCGCCCCGTTGGTGTAAGTTCGCCGGGATGGAGCCACGCGCCTTCCAGACGGCCCTGGGTGGAGGCCTCCTCGCCGCGCCGCACGTCACCGAGGCGCAGCCGGCCGGATCGGCGCCGGTCTCGTGAACCCCCCGCGCGCCTGTTTTGACGCGGCGCTCCACGCCCTCACCCCGGAGCCCCTGGATGACTGACCGCGCGTCGCCTCCAGCGCGAGGCCATCTCCGGCTGAGGATCGGCATCGACACGGGCGGCACCTTCACCGACGTCGTCGCGATCGACGAGGCCACCGGCGAGATCTTCACGACCAAGACGCCCTCGACTCCGCGTGATCCCTCCGTCGGCGTGCTCGACGGGATCCGCAAGATCCTGCGCCTGGTGGGTGGCGCCGCCGTTGCCGCCGTGTCGCACGGCACGACGGTGGCCACCAACGCGCTCCTCCAGGAGCGCTTCCCGGGGCTGGGCCTCGTCACGACCGAGGGCTTCCGCCATGTGCTGGAGATCGCGCGACAGGCGGTGCCGCGCGGCTACGGCAACTCCTACTTCTGGGTGAAGCCCGACCGGATCGTGCCGCTCCACCTGGTCCGCGAGGTTCCCGGGCGGATGACCTTTCGCGGCGAGGTGCTGCGGCCGTTCGACGAGGCCGCCGCCGGCGAAGTGGCGCGCTGGCTTCGCGACCGCGGTATCGCGTCGATCGGGGTGAGCTTCATCCACGCCTACGCCAACCCCGAGCACGAGATGCTGATGCGCGCCGTGCTCGCGCGCGAGCACCCCGGGGCGCACGTGTCGATCTCCTCCGAGGTGCTGCCCGAGTACCGCGAGTACGAGCGCACGGTGACGACGCTGGTGGACGCCTTCGTGAAGTCGCGCGTGGCCGACTACGTGGGCGCCATCCAGTCGCGGATCGACGGCGAGCTGGGCGCCGGCACGCCCTTCTACGTCATGAAGTCCAACGGCGGCGTCATCTCGGCGCGCGAGGTCGCGCGCCAGCCGATCACGACGATCCTGAGCGGCCCGGCGGCGGGCGCCCTCGGCGCGAGCCTCCTTGCCCAGGCCGCCGGCTTCGACCGCGTCCTCACCGCCGACGCGGGCGGGACGAGCACCGACGTGTGTCTCGTCGAGCACGGCATGCCCGGCCTCACCACCGACGGCGCGGTGGGCCGGTTCCCCGTCAAGGTGCCGATGATCGACATCGTCACCGTGGGCGCCGGCGGCGGCAGCGTCGCCTGGATCGCGCCCGACGGCGGGCTCAAAGTGGGGCCGCGGAGCGCGGGCGCCGATCCCGGCCCTCGCTGCTACGGCCGCGGCGGCGGCGAGCCCACCGTCACCGATGCCCACCTGGTCCTCGGCCGGATCCCGCCGCATCTCCTCGGCGGCGAGATCCCGCTCGTCCGCGCGCTCGCCGAGGAGGGGATCGCCACGCTCGGCGCGTCCCTCGGCCTCGACCCCGCGCGCGCCGCCGAGGGAATCCTCGAGATCGCGGCGTGGAATCAGGCCAACGCCATCCAGCAGGTGTCGGTCAAGCGCGGGCTCGACCCGCGCGACTACACGCTGGTGGCCTTCGGCGGCTCCGGCCCGCTGCTGGCCGGGCGGCTCGTCGACCTCCTGCACCTGCGCGCGGCGCTCATCCCGCCCTCTCCCGGCAACGTCTCCGCCTTCGGTCTCCTCGTCGTCGATCTCAAAAACGACTACGTGCAGACGTTCGTGCAGCGCCATGACCGCCTCGACTTCGCGGCGGTCAACGCCCACCTCACGCGCCTGGAAGCGCTCGCCCGCGCGGCGCTGGCCGCCGAGGGCTTCGCCGACCACGAGATCCGCGTCGGGCGCAGCGCCGACTTGCGCTACTTCGGCCAGGCGTGGGAGGTCCCGGTGGAGCTGCCGCCGGGCGAGATCGACGAGCGGGGCGCGGCGGTCGCCGCCGAGCGCTTCCACGACGCCCACGAGCAGCGCTACAACTACAGCTACCGGCGCGCCGGCGGCGGGACGGGTAGCCAGACGATCGAGTGGGTCAATCTCCGGGTGACCGGCGTCGGTCCCATCGCACGGCCGAAGCTCCGCGAGCTACCGCCCGGCGACGGCCGGCCCGCGCGTGCGCTCACGGCGAGGCGAACCGTCATCTTCGCCGGCGCGCCCCACGAGTGCGCGGTGTACACGCGGGAGCGCATCGCGCCCGGCGACGTCGCCAGGGGACCGGCCATCGTCGAGGAGTACGGCGCGACCACCGTCGTCTACCCCGGCCAGCGCATCGAGGCAGACCGCTTCGGCAACCTCATCCTGACCAGAGACGCTGGACAGGACTCCGCATGAGCGGCATTGCGGTCGACCCGATCGTGCTCCAGGTCGTCGAGGGCACGCTGGCCTCGGTGGAGGCCGAGGTCGAGGCGGCGATCGAGCGCACGTCGCGGTCGCCGATGATCCGCGAGGCGCGCGACTTCCGCGCGGGCCTCCACGACCGCCGCTGCCGCAAGCTCACCGGCCGCTCCTACTCGGCCCTCGTCCAGCCGATCGTGCGCGACTTTCCCCTCGAGAGCATGGCGCCCGGCGACGTGTTCTTCCACAACGACGTCTACGGCTCGGAGGGCGGCATCGGCCACCTGCCCGATCTCTGCGTGACCGTGCCCGTGTTCGATGACGGGGCCGTCGTGGCCTTCGTCCAGGCGTTCGGCCATCACGACGACATCGGCGGCGCCGTGCCCGGCTCGATGCCTTCTCACGCCACCAGCGCCTACCAGGAGGGCCTAATCGTTCCCCCCGTCCGCATCTACCGGGCCGGCGCGCCGAACGAGGACCTCATCAAGGTCCTGGTGCGCAACTCGCGGCTGCCCGACAGCCTCCGCGGCGATCTCGACAGCGAAGTGGCGGCGTGCCGGATGGGCGCCGAGCGGCTCGGCGATCTCTTCCGCCGCTACGGGCGCGCCCAGGTCGAGGCCTGCTTCGATGCCATCCTCGACCGGACCACGCGTACTTTCGAGCGCGAGCTGCTCAGCAAGATCCCCGACGGGACCTACGTGTGGGAGGACTACGCCGAGCACGACGGTGTCGATCCGCCGCGCCTCCACACCCAGCGGATGGCGTTGACCAAGCGTGAGGGCCGCCTCGTGATCGACTTCGCGGGCACGAGCGCCCAGGCCAAGGGGCCGATCAACCACGCCGGCGACTACGCGGACGGCGTGTTCCTGAAGAAGTGGCTGGCGCCGATCCTGCGGAATCTGGCCGACTCGCCGGAGCGCATGGCCGAGCTCGACGTGAACGAGGGCGTCGTCCCGCTCATCGAGCTGCGCTTCCCGCCGCCGGGGACGCTGCTCACGCCGGTCTTCCCGGCCCCGACCAACGCGCGAACGTTCGTGATCCTGCGGCTTCTAGGCATCCTGGCCGGCGTGATTGCCAAGGCGGTGGGCGGTCGGATGCCCGCCGACCAGGAGACCATCCGCTACACCGGGTTTCACGGTGTCGACGGCGCCGGGCAGTTCTATCTGATGCGCGAGGTGCTAGGGGGCGGATCGGGAGGCCGCTACTACGCGGACGGGTCCGACACGATCCACGTGGTGCCGGACAGCAAGAACCTCCCCGTCGAGTTCACGGAGACCCGGTTTCCCCTCCTGGTAGAGCGGCTGGCTCTCGCCACCGACTCGGGGGGCGCCGGCTTCCGGCGCGGCGGGCTCGGCTACCTCAAAGAGCTCCGCCCTCTGCGTGACAGCGCATTTCTCTGCGTTGCCGACCGCTCGATCCTCTCCTGTTGGGGGCTGCGCGGCGGCAAGGCGGGCGCGCCCTTCCGCGTCACCGTCGATCCCGGCGGACCCGGGGAGCGCGTGCTGCCCGGTCTGGTCGACGACGAGCCGATTCGCGCGGGGACGCTCGTCCGCGTCGAGACGACGGGCGGCGGTGGCTGGGGAGATCCCTTCGAGCGCGAGCCGGAGCTGGTCGCTCTCGACGTGCTCGAGGGCAAGGTCAGCGCCCGCGCCGCCCGCGAGGACTACGGGGTGATCTTGACGGAAGACGCCGAGGGCGAAGCGCGGGTCGATGATGCGGCCACTCGCGCGCTCCGCGCCGAGCGCCGCGCGGCCCGCGGCCCCCAACCCTTCTTCGATCGCGGCCCCGGGTATCGCAAGCTCGCCGGCGCCGATCACGCCTCCGTCGACTTCCTGGACGGCACCCAGACGGGATGAGGGTCACGATCGCGTGAAGCCCCCGGTCTTCGAGTACGTCGCGGTGGCCTCGGCGGAAGAGGCCCTGGCCGAGCTCGCCGACCACGGGGAGGACGCCAAGCTCCTCGCCGGCGGCCAGAGCCTGATGCCGCTCCTCAACATGCGGCTCGCCGCGCCCGGCCGGCTCGTCGACCTGAATCGCGTCGGCTCGCTCTCGTACATCGTCGAGCGGGCGGGCGGCGTCGCCGTCGGGGCCATGACGCGCCAGCGGGCGATCGAGCGGAGCGGGCTGATCGGCGCTCGCGTGCCGCTCCTCGCCGAGGCGCTCCCCTGGGTCGGCCACACCGCAATCCGCAACCGTGGCACGATCGGCGGCAGCCTGGCCCACGCCGACCCCGCCGCCGAGCTGCCCGGCGTGGCCGTGTGCCTGGACGCGCGCTTCACCGTGCGCGGCACCGCTGGCGAGCGCTCGCTCGCCGCCCGCGACTTCTTCCGGAGCTACCTGGCGACGGCGCTCGCGCCCACCGAGCTCCTCACGGACGTGTGGTTCCCGCCCCTTCTCCCGGGGAGCGGCTCGGCGTGGATCGAGTTCGCTCGGCGCCACGGCGACTACGCGCTCGTCGGCGTGGCCGCGGTGGTGACGCTCGACGGCGCGATCGTCAGCGCGGCGCGCCTCGCGCTCGTCGGCGTCGACGCGGTTCCCGTCCGACCCGCCGCGGCCGAGCGGCTCCTGGTCGGAGCGCCGCTCTCACCCGAGTCGATGGCCGCCGCCGCCGACAGCGTGCAGAGGAGCATCGAGCCCTCGGGCGACGTGCACGCCACGGCCGCGTACCGCCGCCACCTCGCCGGCGTCTTCACCGTTCGCGCTCTCACTCGCGCCGCGGAGCGCGCGAGACGGCTGTGAGCCCCGTCGCGCCCGCGCTCGTCGCCGTGCGGCTCCGCGTGAACGGGCGCGAGCGCGTGGAATCCGTGCCCCCGCGGCTCCTGCTGTCCGACTTTCTGCGCTATCGCCTGGGACTTACGGGAACGCACGTCGGCTGCGAGCACGGCGTGTGTGGCGCATGCACCGTCCAGCTCGACGGTGCGCCCGTCCGGTCGTGTCTCATGCTGGCCGTCCAGACCGACGGCGCGGAGCTCACGACGGTCGAGGGGCTGGCGCCGGGACCGGATCGGCTGCATCCCGTCCAGGAGGCGTTTAGGCAGGAGCATGGGCTGCAGTGCGGCTTCTGCACGCCCGGCTTTCTCATGACGGTGACTGCGTTCCTCCGCGATCATCCGACCCCGAGCGACCAGGAGATCCGGCGCGAGCTGGCTGGCCACCTCTGCCGCTGTACCGGCTACCAGAACATCGTGCGAGCGGTTCGCCGGGCGAGCGTTCTCCTGGCCGCGGAGACGGGTCGGGAGCGCGCCGGTACGCCGTGACCACGCGGGTGATCGGCGCGCGAACCGTGCGGAACGAGGACCCGCGGTTTCTCCGCGGCCTCGCGTCCTTTGTCGACGACGTGAGCCCGTCCGGCGTCCTCCACGCGGCGTGTCTCAGGAGCCCGCACGCCCACGCCCGGATTCTCGCCATCGACGCCTCGCGCGCCCGGGCCGTCCCCGGCGTGCATCTCGTGGTCACCGCGTCCGACCTCGGCGATCTGAACGAGCCGGGGCCGCTCTTGATCCCGCATCCGAACCTGACCCACCCGCGTACCCAGCGGCCGCTGGCGCAGAACGAGGTGCGCTTCGTTGGCGAGACCGTCGCGTTCGTGGTGGCGGAGGACCGCTACATCGCCGAGGACGCGGTCGACCTTATCGCCGTCGAGTACGAGCCTTTGCCCGTCGTCACCGACGTGGAGGCGGCGCTGGCCGCGGGCGCTCCGCGGGTGCACGCCGATGTCGCGGAAAACCGCGCCGCCCGCTTCCCGCAGCGCGTCGGCGATCCCGACGGCGGCTTCCGCCTCGCTGCGCATCGCTTCCGCGATCGACTCGTGATCGAGAGGAGCTGCGGCAGCCCCATCGAGGGGCGCGGGGTGGTGGCCGAGCACGACCCGCGGACCCCGGTGCTTCGCGTGTGGACGTCGACCCAGGCGCCGCTGCCAATCAAGCACGGCCTCGCGCGCATGTTC
>DATMMH010000448.1:0-2090 GCA_035569855.1 Candidatus Dormiibacterota bacterium | reverse complement strand
CGAGCGAGATGGTTCCGCCCGGCGTCGGCGAGTAGGCTGTCGTCGGCGCATAGGCCGACGAGGGGTCATAGCCCGTCTCCGGATAGTTCGGGGGGTAGTACGGGCCGGCGGTGTCGTACCAGAACGGTGGCGCGTAGACGATGATGGGACCGCGCGCGCCGAACGGGTGATGGCCGAACGAGCGGGAGGCCCCCGAGCCGGGGCCGACGTGGTGATGCGAGCCGCCCGAGTGCGCGCCCATACCGCCGCGCTGGGCGAGCGCGACGCTGGGCGCGAGGGTTACCGCGATGGCCAGCCCGACGACCCACGCGATCGACATCCTCTTCATCGACCTCAGGCCTCCTACCACCCCAGGGTGCTGGGAGTGTGCGCCTCGCTCCGGGGGTCGTCAAGCTTGATCTGGGCCGTCGGGCAGAGTAGAACCTTCGCATGCTCGTCGCGGGAGGGCTCGAGCACCCTTGATGTACGTGCTGGGCGTCCTCGAGATCGTCATGCGGGTCGGGGTGATCCTGCTGTTTCCTTTCGTGGCGGTGTGGGCCTGGCGGGCCGGTGGGGGCGCGCGGCTCTGGCGCATCGTCGGCCTCGCGATCGGCCTGATCCTCCTCCTCGGCGCGTTCGTGGCCAGTGCGATCGGCGGCAACGCGCTGACGCCGACCTATGGCTACGCCCATATCGCGCCGCGGGTGTTGCTGCTACACACGCTCACGATGGCCCTGCCGGTGGCTGTCGCCGCCATCGCGGTGCACCTGCTGGCGGGCCGCTGGGCGTCCCGGTTGGCCCTCTACGCGGTCGGCGTCGCGGCCGCGGGGCTCGCGTGGGTGACGGGCGTGCTGGTGGCGTTCCGCATCTTCATGGCCTCGGGCGCTGTCGGGTAGCCGTGGACGCCTACCGCGCCATCGTCGACAAGCGGGACCAGCGGGCGTTCCTCGACCGGCCCATCGCCGACGACGCGCTCGGGCGGATCCTCCAGGCCGGGCGCATGACCGGCAGCTCGAAGAACGTCGAGCCGAACCGCTTCGTGGTGGTTCGCGATCGGGCGCTCCTTGAGGCGCTCGCAGCCACCAGCTCCTTCGCCCGCTGGATCGCGCGCACCGCGGTGACGATCGTGCTCGTCCAGACCCGGGAGCATGCCTTCGATGCCGGCCGTTGCGCGCAGAACATGATGCTGGCGGCCTGGAACGACGGGATCGGCTCCTGTCCCGCGCACCTGCCCGAAGCGGAGGTGGCGCGCCTGCTCGGGATCCCGCCCGATATCGTGGTCGGTCGCGTGATCGGCTTCGGCTACGTGGATCCGGAGCGCGCGTCCCCGCCGCCCTCGGTGGCCCGCCGGCGCCTCCCGCTGACCGAGCTGGTGCACCGCGATCGCTGGTGACCGGCCGCCGACCGGATCATTTCTGCTCGGGCAGGCAGCGATATTCGAGCACGACGCCCTTGGTCAGCGCGGCTTGGCGGGCCTCCGACGTGAGCGCCTTGTTGACCGCGGTGGTGAGGGCGGCCTTGCACCAGCGCTCGGCGTCGAACGTCTCGCGGCGCTGCCAGTCGCCCGTGCACGTCTGGCCCGCGAGATCGCAGGGTCGGGCCCACAGCACCCACGTCTCGGCGGCGGCCACCGGGGCGGAGACGCTGAGGCCAAGTAACATGATCAGCGCGACGCGCCGGGTCATCGTGGCCCAACTCTACATCACGGGCTCCTCACGGGCGCTGGAACGGCTTTCACGACCGGCCGCGACCGGGGTCTCAGCGGGTACAGATGGAGACCACTCGAGCCGGGAGGAACCGATGAGCGACAAGATCACGCTGCTACGGGATGCGGATGAGGCGTTCGCCGAGCTCCACCGGACGATCGACGGCCTGAGCGACGAGGAGATGCGCCGGGTCTGGCTCGGCACCTGGGGGGTGCGCGAGATCCTGATCCACATCGCGGGCTGGCACGAGGAGCTGACGCCCGCTCTGGGCCGAATCGGCAAGGGAGAAGCCCCCTATTCGCCCGGGGCGTATGACGACTTCGACGCGTGGAACGCGCGCTTCGTCGAGCGGAAGGCGGGGGTGAAGAGCGCCGACGTGCTCGCCGAGCTGGAGGCCTCCCACCG
>DATMMH010000447.1:0-36611 GCA_035569855.1 Candidatus Dormiibacterota bacterium | reverse complement strand
CACGTCGCTGCCCGTGAAGTCGAGGTGGATCTCGCCGTCGCCCACCGTGAGCCCGACCTTGAGCCGGATCGGGATGTCGGTGACCACGTCGTCCTCGATGAAGTCCACGAACTCGTGGCGGCCGCGCGGCATGCGTCGGATGAGCGCCTCGACCTTTCGCGCGGTGTAGTCGATGAGGTCATCCATGCCCTTCTCGACGGTGTCGACTCCGAAGCGCCCGATCAGCGCGTGCACGCGCCGCTCGCCGGTCACCAGCCCCGCCACCAGCGCCTGGAGATCGCCCCAGTTCTGCTCCGGGATGCGGCAGTTGGCGAGGATGACGTCGAGCAGATCCTGGTTCACCGCGCCGCCCACGAACAGCTTCTTGGGCGGCAGGCGCAGGCCCTCCTGGAAGATCTCGACCGCGCGGGGGGAGATGCTGGCCGGCACGAGCCCGCCGATGTCCGAGCAGTGGAGAAATCCGGCCCCGTGGCCCACCAGCCGGCCCTCCCAGAAGATCGGGCGGACCAGATGGAGGTCGGGCAGGTGCGTCGCCGCCGCCGCGGAGCCGTATGGATCGTTGGTGATGACCACGTCACCCGGATCGAGCGGTCCCACCGCCTCGAGCGTGCGCGCGTAGTTGATCCCGGCCATGCTCGCCACGCCCAGCTCGACCGGATAGGCGAAGAAGTCGCCGCCCGGGGTGAGGAGGCCGCACGTGAAGTCGGCGGTCTCCTTGACGAACGTGGTGTGCGCGGTACGCTCCACCGCGTAGGCCATGTCCTCCACCGCGCCGTGGAGATAGTTCCGGAGGAGCTCGAGGGTCAGGGCATCGAGACGCATCACGCCTCCCGCTGGATGACGAGATTGCCGAAGCGGTCGACCTCCGCCGCGTCGCCGGCCGGCACGAGCACGGTCGTGTCCGGCTGCTCCACGATCGCGGGCCCGACCACGCGGTCACCGCGGCCGAGGGTCGCCCGGTCGTACACGCGGGCCTGGGCCGGGCGGCCCTCGAGCCAGACGCGTCGCTCCCCGATCGGGGAGGCACCGGCGCCCGCGGCCACCTCGGCGAGCGGCACCCGCGGCCGCACGCCGCGGAGCTGCACGCGCAGGTTCACGACCTCGACCGGCGCGTGCGGATCCGCGTGGCCGAACACGCGCTCGTGGGCCCGGTGAAACGCGTCCAGCAGCCGCGGAGCGCCGCCGGCCGTCAGCCACGCGGGCTCAACGTCCACCTCGATCTCGTAGGACTGCCCGACGTAGCGCATGTCCGCGCCGTGCCGGAAGCGGATGTCGTCCACCTCGGCCCCGTGCTCCCGGACCCACCCGAGGAGCTCGGCCTCGAGCGCCCGCTGCTCGCGGGCGAGGGCGGCCAGATCGAGCCGGTCGAGTCGGCCGTGCACGGTGCGCACCGCATCGTTCAGGATGTCGGTGGTGATGGCGCCGAGGGCGCACAGCGTGCCCGGCGCGCGTGGCACGAACACGGTCGGGATCCCGACGTCGCGGGCCAGCAGGCTCCCGACCAGCGGCCCCGCCCCGCCGAAGGCCACCAGCGCGAAGTCGCGCGGGTCGATCCCGGCGCGGGAGATGATCTTGGTGAACGCGGCGTACATGTTGGACATCGCGACCCGCACCACGCTCTCCGCCGCCTCGTGGAGGCTCATGCCGAGCGGATCCGCGAAGCGGCGGACCGCCTCCTCGGCGAGCGCGCGGTCGAGCCGCATCCGGCCGCCCAGGAAGCGCTCCGGATCCAGGAAGCCGGAGACCACGAACGCGTCGGTGAGCGTGGCGTCCTTGCCGCCGCGCCCGTAGCACGCCGGCCCCGGGCTCGCGCCGGTGCTCTGCGGTCCCACCTTGGGGACACCGACCTCGTCCACCCACGCGACGGAGCCGCCCCCGGCGCCGATCGCGGTGACCCCCACCACCGGCATCATCACCGGGATGCCCCCGATGTGCTCGGTGGTGCTGTAGCGCGGCCTTCCGTTGTCCACCACCGCGATATCTGCGCTCGTACCGCCCACGTCCAGGGTGATCAGGTTGCCGAGCCCCGCCGCGGAGGCAACGTAGGCGGCGCCGATGACTCCGGAGGCGGGGCCGGAGAGGAGCGTGGCCACCGTCTGCCGTCGCGCCGCCGCCACCGGCATGATGCCGCCGTTGGACTTGGTCACGTGCGGAACCGCGGGCACCGCGCGCGCGGTCAGCGCGGCCTCGAAGCCCTCCAGGTAGCGGCGCACCTTCGGCTGCACGTAGGCGTTCACCACCGCGAGCGCGGTGCGCTCGAACTCGCGCGCCTCCGGCCACACCTCGTGGGAGGCGCTCACCGGCACGCCGGGCGCGGCGGCCTCGGCCACCGCGCGGGCGCGGCGCTCGTGGGAGGCATCACGGTAGGCGTGGATGAGGCTGATCACGAGGCCCTCGACGCCCTGCCGGGCCAGGCCCGCGGCGGCCGCGGTCACGCTGGCCTCGTCGAGCGGCGTGTCCACCTCCCCGCTGGCGCGGAGGCGCTCGCGGATCTCGGCGACGCGGGCCCGCGGGATCAGGGGCTCGGGGCGGCCGCCGTGGAGATCGAGCGGGTTCGGCAAACGGAGGCGCTGAATCTCGAGCACGTCGCGGAAACCCTCGGTCACCAGGAGGCCGAGTCGGGCGCCGGTCCGCTGAATCAGCGTGTTCACCGCGATGGTGGTGCCGTGGACGACCACGTCGATCGCGCGCAGGTCGATCCCGTGCTCCCCGGCGAGGCGCTCGAGCCCGTCCTCGACGGCCCGCGCGAAATCGGGCGGCGTCGACGCGACCTTCAGGCCGGTGATCGCGTGGGTCGCGGTGTCGTAGAGCGTGAAGTCGGTGAAGGTGCCGCCGATGTCGATGCCGAGCCAGTACCGCCCCATGCCGTGCGCCGGTCGCCTCCCGCCCGGCCGGTCAGCGGGCCGGGCGCGAGCAGCATAACGGGCGCGGGCAGGCCCGGCAAGCGGCCCGCGCCCAGGGTCACGCGCGGGCGCGCATCGCGTCGAGCGCGGCGTCGTGGAGCAGGCCGTTGCTCGCGAAGACGGTGCTCCCGTAGATCCCGGATCGGCCGTCGAGGTCGGTGAGCCGGCCGCCTGCCTCTTCCACGATGATCTTGAGCGCCGCGACGTCCCACGCCTTCACGGTCGTCGACAGCGCGATCTCCCCCTGGCCCTCCGCCACCCAGAGGTAGGCCGAGAAGTCGCCGAAGCCGCGCTGCACCTGGGTGCGATCGGCGAGACGGAGGAAGCCCTCCCAGTACGCGCTGCGACGGAGGAAGTTCACCGAGGAGTGGACGACCAGGGCCCGCTCGAGCGCGTCCACCGGCGACACGCGGATCCGCTCGCCGTCGCGGTAGGCGCCCTGTCCCCGCCCGGCGGTATGCAGGACGCCCGCGACCGGCTGGAAGACCACGCCCGCGGTGACCACGCCCGCCTCCTCGAGGGCGATCAGCACCGCCCAGGTCGGGATCCGTCGCACGAAGTTCCGGGTCCCGTCGATGGGATCCACGATGAAGCGCCGGTCGCGCGGGCCCGACTCCCCGAGCTCCTCGCCGAGAGCGCCGTGATCGGGGTAGCGCGCGCGCAGCACGCCCACGATCGCGCGCTCGGCCTCGCGATCGGCCTCCGTCACCGGCGATCGGTCGGCCTTGAGCGAGACCGAGAATCCGCGCCGGTAGTGCTCGAGGGCCACCGCGCCGCCGGCGCGGGCGGCCTCCACCATGATCTCGAGACGAGGGTCCATGACGCGAGCATACCGCGCTATGCTGTGGCGGCGCCGCGCCCCGGATGGGCGCGCTACTCACTCCAGAGGAGGACTCCGATGAGCCCCGAGATGCCGAGCCCGGTGAATTCGCACGACGGCCGCCGCTTCACGCAGCTCACCGAAGCCACGATGACCCCGCGTCAGCGTGAGAGCTACCAGGGCATCGTGTCGGGGCCCCGCAAGGGCGCCAGCGGCCCCTTCAACGCGCTGCTGCGCAGCCCGGAAGTCGCGGACCGAGTGCAGAAGGTCGGCGAGTACATCCGCTTCCAGAGCTCGATCCCGGCTCCGCTCAACGAGATGGCGATCCTCATCACCGGGCGCTTCTGGGGCGCCCAGTACGAATTCTGGGCTCACAGCCGGCTCGCGCGCACGGCGGGCCTCTCCGACGCGATCATCGAGGCGATCGCGGAGGGTCGTCACCCCTCATCGATGAGCGGCGACGAGGGCATCGTGTATCACTTCTGCACCCAGCTGTTCCAGGACAAGGCGGTCTCGGACATCGCCTTCCAGGCCGTCGTCGATCGGTTCGGGGAGCAGGGCGTCATCGACCTGATCGCGGCCAGCGGCTACTACTCGATCGTCTCGATGGTCCTGAACGTCGACCGATATCCCCTCCCCGCCGGCGAGCGAGCCCCACTCAAACGGCTCTAGGGAACCGGTTGTCCTTGACAGGACCGGCCGGGTCCCGTACCTTCCCGGCCGGAGGGGCTTTCTGGATCAACCGGAAAGTTCCTTGCGACGATTTCCCAGTCATCCTCGAGGGAGAGGTGATGGGTGGCAGCGGACGTCCCCAGCCGGTTCGTCAGGCAGCCCACCGAGCCGGAGCGCTCGGAACTGGTCCAGCTCCGGGATGGCGGCCCCCTGGCGAGCCGGGCGCGCGCCGCCGTGGTGCTCCTCTCCTCCATCCGCGTCTCCGTTCCCGAGATCGCGCAGCGGCTCGGTCTGTCCCGGCCCACCATCGCCCAGTGGCTGCGCCGGTTCGAGGGTTCGGGTGTCGCCGGGCTCATGGATCGGCCCCGCTCCGGACGACCCTCGAGGATCTCGTCCGACGTCCTCCGACACATCACGACGGTCGTGAGCGCCCGGCCCCGGGATCTGGGCATCTCGGGGACGAAGTGGAGTCTGGCGAAGCTCCGCAAGTACCTCGTCCAGACCGGCACCCTGTC
This sequence comes from Candidatus Dormiibacterota bacterium, assembly GCA_035569855.1. Classification (GTDB taxonomy): domain Bacteria; phylum Methylomirabilota; class Methylomirabilia; order Rokubacteriales; family CSP1-6; genus CAMLFJ01. The sequence continues at coordinate 31,701 of DATMMH010000447.1, read as the reverse complement.
CGCAATTTCGCTGGAATCGCTCCGGATCACCCTCAAGCGCGCGGGGCTCAGCTTCGCGAGGACGCGCGCCGGGCAGATCCAGAAGGGAGTCACCACGATGATTCCGGGCGCCTTTGAGTACCACGCTCCCAACTCGCTGGGTGAGGCCACCGCTCTGCTCGCCAAGCTCGGCGACGACGCCAAGGTCCTCTCGGGAGGCCAGAGCCTGATCCCCCTCATGAAGCTGCGACTCGCCAGCCCGCGCCACCTCATCGACATCAACGGCCTGCCGGGTCTCGCCTACGTGCGCGAGGACGGCGGTTCGCTGCGGATCGGGGGGCTGACCCGCGAGGTCGACCTCGAGGAATCGGACCTCGTGCGGCGTCGCTATCCGCTGCTCTTCGACACCTGCAAGGTGATCGCGGATCCGATCGTGCGCAACATGGCGACCGTCGGGGGCAACCTCGCTCACGGCGATCCGGCCAACGATCATCCCGCCACCATGCTGGCGCTGGGCGCGGAGATCGTGGCGGTCGGCTCGGGAGGCGAGCGGAAGATCCCGATCGGCTCGTTCTTCACCGGGCCGTTCAGCACCGCGCTCCGGGCCGACGAGATCGTGGTGGAGATCCGCGTCCCGACACCGCGCCCGGGCAGCGGCGGCGCCTACGTCAAGATGGAGCGCAAGGTGGGGGACTTCGCGACCGCGGCGGTGGCCGTGCAGCTCACGCTGGGCGGAGGCGGGGTCTGCGAGGAGGTCGGCATCGGCCTCACCAACGTGGGGTCCGTGCCCATCAAGGCGGTCAAGGCGGAAGGCGCGCTGCGGGGCAAGCGGCCCGACGACGCCGCGATCAAGCAGGCGACCCAGCTCGCGGCCGAGGCGGCGCAACCGTCCGCGGACCTTCGGGGCTCGGTCGAGTACAAGAAGGACTTGGTGCGGGTACTGACAGGCCGGGCGCTCCGCAAGGCGATCGAGCGCGCGCAGAGAGGGGGCTGAGACGATGCTCGTCAAAGTCGCGATCAACGGCGAGAAGCACGAGGCCGACGTCGAGCCGCGCCTCCTGCTCGTGCACCTGATCCGGGAGGTGTTCCGGCTCACCGGTACCCACATCGGGTGCGACACCACCCACTGCGGCGCCTGCACCGTCATCCTGGACGGTCGGCCCGTCAAGTCCTGCACCGTGTTCGCGGTGCAGGCCCACGGCCGCGAGATCATGACCGTCGAGGGCCTCGAGCAGGACGGCAAGCTCCACCCGCTGCAGGAGGGGTTCATGGCCGAGCACGGGCTGCAGTGCGGCTACTGCACGCCCGGTATGCTGATGACGAGCGTCGCCTTCCTCAAGAAGAACCCCAAGCCCACCGAGGACGACATCCGCTGGGCCATCTCCGGCAACCTGTGCCGATGCACCGGCTACGTGAACATCGTCAAGGCCATCCAGCACGCGGCGGCCAAGCTCCAGGGAGGCGCATGATGGCACTCAGGACCACGCCCGAAGTCGGCGGCATGGGGCACTCGATCAAGCGGAAGGAAGATCCGCGCTTCATCCGGGGCAAGGGCACGTACGTGGACGACGTGGTGCTGCCGGGCATGCTCTATCTCGACATCGTCCGGAGCCCGTTCGCCCACGCGAAGATCAAGAAGATCGACAGCGCCAAGGCGCTGGCCGTCCCGGGGGTGCTCGCGGTCATCACCGGTCAGGACCTCGCCAAGTACAACCTGCACTGGATGCCCACTCTGATGTCGGACACCCAGATGGTCCTCCCCGTCGAGAAGGTGATGTACCAGGCACAGGAAGTGGCGGCGGTGCTGGCCACGAGCCGCTACGCGGCGGCCGACGGCGTGGCCGCGGTCGAGGTGGAGTACGAGCCGCTCCCGGTCGTGGTGGACCCGAAGAAGGCCCTCGAGCCGGGCGCGCCGGTGCTGCGCACCGACAAGAAGGACAAGAAGGACAATCACATTTGGCACTGGGAATGGGGCGATCGGGCCGCGACGGACCGCGCCTTCACCGAGGCCGACGTGACCGTCAAGCAGGACATCTACATCCCGCGCATTCACGTGGCCTCGATCGAGACGTGCGGCTGCATCGCGCACTTCGACAAGGTCAACGAGCAGCTCACCGTCTGGATGACCACCCAGGCGCCTCACGCCATCCGCACCGTGTTCGCGCTGGTGGCCGGCCACGTCGGGCTCGCCGAGCACAAGATTCGCATCATCTCCCCCGACATCGGGGGCGGCTTCGGCGGCAAGGTGCCGGTCTACCCGGGCTACGTCATCGCGGTGGCCGCCTCGGTGCTCACCGGCAAGCCGGTGAAATGGATCGAGGACCGCATGGAGAATCTTCAAGCGGATTCTTTCGCGCGTGACTACCACATCACCGCGGAGCTGGCCGCCAAGAAGGACGGCACTCTCACCGCGCTGCGGATCAAGACCCTGGCCGACCACGGCTACACCGACGCGGCGGCCAATCCCTCGAAGTTCCCGGCCGGGCTCTTCCACGTCTGCACCGGCTCGTACGATCTCAAGGCGGCCCACGTGGAGGTGGACGGGGCCTACACCAACAAGCCGCCGGGCGGGATCGCGTATCGCTGTTCGTTCCGGGTGACCGAGGCGGTGCACACCATCGAGCGCATGACCGATCTCATGGCGCATCAGCTCGACATGGACCCGGCCGAGTTCCGGATGAAGAACTTCATCAAGCCGGAGCAGTTCCCGTACAAGTCGGCGCTCGGCTGGGAGTACGACAGCGGCAACTACGCGGGCGCTCTCCGCAAGGCGATGGACACCATCGGCTACGCGGAGCTGCGCCGGGAGCAGGTCGAGAAGCGCAAGCGCGGCGAGCTGATGGGCATCGGCATCTCGAGCTTCACCGAGATCGTCGGGGCCGGGCCCTCGAAGCACTTCGACATCCTCGGGCTCAAGATGTTCGACAGCTGCGAGATTCGCATCCATCCCACCGGCAAGGCCATCGCGCGGTTCGGCACCAAGTCGCAGGGCCAGGGTCACGAGACCACCTACGCCCAGATCCTGGCCGAGGAGCTCGGCATCCCGGCCAAGGACATCCAGGTCGAGGAGGGCGACACGGACACCGCGCCCTACGGCCTCGGCACCTACGCGAGCCGATCCACTCCGGTGGCGGGCGCGGCCGCCGCCATCGCCTCGCGGAAGATCCAGGACAAGGCCCGCAAGATCGCGGCATACCTTCTGGAGGTCGCTCCCGAGGATCTGGTCTGGGAGCCGGGCAAGTTCTCGGTCAAGGGTGCGCCCGACCGCTTCAAGACCATCCAGGACATCGCCTTCGCGGCCTACACCAACCACCCCCAGGGCATGGAGGCGGGCCTCGAAGCGGTCAGCTACTACGACCCGCCCAACCTCACCTACCCGTTCGGCAGCTACATCTGCGTGGTGGACATCGACAAGGGAACCGGGGAGGTGAAGGTGCGCCGCTTCGTCGCCATCGACGACTGCGGCAACATCATCAACCCGATGATCGTCCAGGGACAGGTGCACGGCGGGCTCACCATGGGCTTCGCCCCCGCTCTCTTCGAGGAGATCTCCTACGACGAGATCGGCAACGTGCAGGGCGGCAGCTTCATCGACTACCTCGTGCCCACCGCGGTGGAGACCCCGAAGTGGGAGACCGGCCACACCGTCACTCCCTCGCCGCACCACCCGATCGGTGCCAAGGGGGTGGGCGAGTCGGCCACCGTCGGCGCCCCCGCCGCCATCGCCAACGCGGTGGTGGACGCGCTCTGGCACCTGGGGGTGCGCCACGTCGACATCCCGATCACGCCCCCGAAGGTCTGGCGCCTCCTCCGCGACAAAGGCGTGACCGAATAGCCGAGGAAATAAGAGAACGCACATGAAACCCGACGCGCGGCGCAGTCTAAGTGCGGTGGGGGGGCTTGGGGGAGGAGCGACGCCGCTCCCCCCCAATCAGAACAAGCCGTCCCCGCGTGAGCCCACGCGCGAGACTCCTCATGCTTGAAGATCTGCTCACCGTGGCGGCCGACCTGAGGCGCCGGGGCGAGCCCTTCGCGCTCGCCACCGTGGTCCGCTGCGAGCGCCCGACCTCGGCCAAGCCGGGCGCCAAGGCCCTGATCCGCCCGGACGGAAGCGTCACCGGCTGGGTCGGCGGGGCGTGCGCAGAGCCGGTGGTGGCGCGGGAGGCGCTCGCCGCGCTCCGCGACGGGCGTCCGCGGCTGGTCGTCCTGGTGGGCGACGGCGGGCGCGATCCGGCGCGCACCGAAGGCATCGTGCACTTTCCGATGACGTGCCACAGCGGAGGCACGCTGGAGATCTACGTGGAGCCGTTTCTGCCGAAGGCGCTGCTGGTCCTGGTCGGTCACGGACCCGTCATCGAGACGCTCGCCACCCTCGCGGAGACCGCGGGCTACTCGATCGCGGTGCTGCCCGGAGAGGCGGTCACCGCCGGGCTGCGAACGCTGCCCCTCGACTCGAGCTCCTCGGTGGTGGTGGCCACGCACGGCGAGCTCGACGAGGACGCGCTCACCGAGGTGCTGGCGTCCCGCGCGAGCTACGTCAGCCTGGTGGCCAGCCGGAAGCGCGCGGCCGCCATCGTGGAGACGCTCCGCCGCCGCGGAGTGCCCGCCCAGCATCTCGACCGGCTCAAGGCCCCCGCGGGGCTCGACATCGGCGCGGTGACCCCGGAGGAGATCGCGGTCAGTATCCTCGCCGAGATCATCCACGCGTGTCACAGCCGCAAGGTCGAGCCGGTCGAGCCCTCGGACGTGTCGTCGCCGGCGGCCCGCGAGGCGAAGGACCCGATCTGCGGGATGACGGTCGAGGTGGCCACCGCGCGGCATCGATCCGACTGGGCCGGCCGCTCGGTGTACTTCTGCTGCCAGCACTGCAAGGAGATCTTCGAGGCCGATCCGGCGCGCTACGCCTCCGCGCTGACCGGATGAGGCGCTTCGTCGCCGGGCTCGTCCTCGCGGCCGGCGCGTCCACGCGGCTCGGCCGACCCAAGCAGCTCCTGCCCTTCGGGCGCACCACCATGCTCGGGCGCGTGGTCGAGGAGACGTGCAGGGCGGCGGCGCTCGACCAGGTGGTGGTGGTGATCGGCGGCGCCGCCGCCGCGGTCCGGGAGCGGGTCGACTTCGGCGCCGCGACGGTGGTCGAGAACCCGGAGTTCGTGGAGGGCTGCGCGTCCTCCTACCGCACCGGGCTCGGCGCCCTCGATGCGCGGGCCGAGGCGGTCGCGGTACTGCTGGGTGATCAGCCCGGGGTGGATCGTGGACTCATGGATCACGTGGTCGAGGACTGGCGGCGGGATCCGACGCCGATCGTGCTGGCCTCGTACCGGGGCCGGCTCGGCCACCCGATGCTCTTCGCGCGCTCGATGTTCGACTCCCTGGACGCGCTGCGCGGCGACAAGGCGGCCTGGAAGCTCGTGGATGCGCACCCGGAGCGGGTCCGGGCGGTACCGATCGAGCGGCCGTATCCCTTCGACGTCAATACCTGGGAAGAGTACGAAGCACTGCTGAGAGACGCCGGCTCCGTCGATCACTGAGGCTCCCCGCGTGGAGTAAGATACCGGGGTGCCTCGGCCCAAGCTCATGTCCATGCAGGACGCCGTCGCGCGTTTCGTCCCCGACGGCGCCAGCGTGTGCATGGGCGCCGCGCTCGAGGCTCTCACTCCATTCGCGGCCGGCCACGAGCTGATCCGTCAGGGACGCCGCGATCTCACCCTGATCGGGCCGATCTCCGACATCCTGTTCGACCAGCTCATCGGGGCCGGCTGCGTGCGTCGCGTGATCGCGGCGTGGGTCGGCAACGTGAGCGCGGGGCTCGGCCACAACTACCGGCGCGCGGTGGAGCAGCGCCTCCCCGCGCCCATCGAGGTGGAGGACCACTCGAACCTCTCGATCGCCTCCGCGCTCCACGCCGCCGCGCTCGGCGTCCCCTACCTGCCCACGCGCTCGCTCCTCGGCACCGACCTCCCGCGCTCGAACCCGAGCTTCAAGCCGGCCGCCGATCCCTGGTCGGGCGCGCCGCTCCTGCTGGTGCCCGCGATCAGCCCGGACGTGGCCATCCTGCACGTGCAGCGCGCCGACGAGGAAGGGCACGCGCACGTCTGGGGCACCCTCGGCGTCACTCGCCCGGCCGCGTTCGCGGCCAAGCGGGTCATCCTCGTCGCCGAGGAGATCCGCCCCCGCGCCCTCGTCCTGAGCGACCCCGGGCTCGTGCTCATCCCGACGCTCAAGGTGGCCGCGGTCGTCCACGAACCGTTCGGCGCCTTTCCCTCGCCGGTGCAGGGCCACTACGGCCGGTACCACGACTTCTACCAGCGCTTCCACGAGGAGAGCCGCACCGTCGAGGGTTTTCGCGGGTGGCTCGACCACTGGGTCCTGGGCGTCCCCGACTGGAAGGGCTTCCTCGCGCAGCTGGACCCGGACGCGCTCGAGCGCGTCCGGGTCCGGCGCCCCCTCCTCTCCGAGCCGCTCGACTACGGAGCCTGACCATCATGAAGATCACCGCCATCGAGGCCGTGCCGCTCGCGATTCCGCTGCTCCCGATGACGCCGCCCTCGCCCTGGACCGGCGGCACGCGCAAGCAGATCTTCGTGCGCGTGCACACCGACGAGGGCGTCACCGGGCTGGGCGAGGCCTTCGCGTACGGGGCGCCGCTCGCGGTGTGCAGCGTGATCGACGAGAGCCTGGCCCCGCTGCTGATCGGCCAGGATCCGCTGCGGATCGAGGCGGTGGTGGACCTGCTGCACCGGAGCACGATGATCTACGGACGCCGCGGGCTGGCCATGTTCGCGATCAGCGGCATCGAGATCGCGTGCTGGGACCTGCTCGGCAAGGTCCGGGGGGCGCCGGTGTACGAGCTGCTGGGCGGCGCGGCGCGGCCGCGCCTGCCCGCGTACGCGAGCCTGATGCGCTACGAGACGCCGACCGCGGTGGCGGAGGCCTGCCGGCAGTTCGTGGCGCAGGGCTTCCGCATGCTCAAGCTCCACCAGATCGACGTCGCATCGGTGCGGGCCGCGCGCGAGGCGGTGGGACCCGACGTGGAGCTGATGCTCGACACCAATTGCCCGTGGACGCCGCTCGAGGCCATCGCGATGGCCCGCGCGCTGGCCCCCTACCGCCTCTTCTGGTTGGAGGAGCCGGTGTGGCCGCCGGAGGACTACGCGGGGCTGGCGCGAGTGGCCGAGGCGACCGACACCCCGATCGCCCTCGGCGAGAACGAGTCGACGCTCTTCGGCTTCGGCGAGATCGTGCGGCAGCGGGCGGGCGACGTGCTGCAGCCGAGCGTCACCAAGGTGGGCGGGATCTCCGAGTTCCGGAAGATCGCCGCGCTCGCCCAGTCCGCGAACCTGCCGATCGCTCCGCACTCGTTCTACTTCGGCCCGGGGCTCGCCGCGACGCTCCACGTCGCGGCCACCCTCGGTGGGCCGCTCCCGGTGGAGTTTCCGACCGGGCAGCAGGAGACGCCCTTCCTGGCCCGCCCGATCCAGGTGCGCGACGGCTGGATCGACCTGCCCACCGGGCCCGGCCTGGGCGTCGAGCTGAACGAGGACGCGGTCCGCCGCCACCCGTACGCCAAGGGCGCGGCCCAGCCCTTCGTGCTGCGCTAGGAGCGCACCGGCGTGACCGGCCGCGGTCCCGAGCCCGGCTTCACCAACCGGGAGCTCATGGTCATCGCGGCGGCCCGCGAGATCCGCGACGACGACGTCGTCTTCGTGGGCATGCGCCTGCCGCTCATCGCCTTCGCCTACGCCAAGCGGACCCACGCGCCGGGCGCCACCGGCCTCTTCGAGAACGGCGTCGTGCGCGACCAGCCGTCACCGGAGACGCTGCTGACCATGAGCGACACCCCGAACATCCCGGGGGCGCTCTGGTGCACCGGGACGCTCGAGATCATGGCGCTGCTGCAGCAAGGCCTGGTCGATCTCGGGTTCATCGGCGGGGCGGAGATCGATCGGTTCGGCAACCTGAACACCTCCTACATCGGCGACTGGCGAAAGCCGAAAGTGCGCCTGCCCGGCAGCGGCGGCGGCGCCGACATCGCGAGCCTGGCCCGCCGCTTCGTGGTGATCATGCCGCAGGAGAAGCACCGCTTCCGCGCGCGAGTCGACTACATCACCTCGCCGGGCTTCGGCGAGGGCCCCGGATGGCGTCGTCGCGTCGGCCTGGCCGGCGGCGGGCCGGTGGCGGTGGTCACGACGCTCGGCGTCTTCCGCTTCGACCCCGAGACGTGCGAGATGTACCTGGCCTCGTACCACCCGGGGCAGAGCGTGGAGAGCGTCCGAGGCGCCACCTCGTTCGACCTGAGGGTGGCGTCCGACGTTGCGCCTACCCCGACACCGAGCCCGGCCGAGCTGGCCCTCGTTCGGGAGTGCGACCCGGCCGGCTTCTGGACGCGCTGACCGGTGCCCGCCGGCGACAGCGCGATCGCAACCGGGCAGCGGTGGCTGATGTGGGGCCTGCCGGCCCTCATCTTCCTGATCGCGTTCCTCCACCGCGCCGCTCCCGGAGTCATCGCGAAGGACCTGATGCAGGCCTTCAACGCGACCGGCGCCACCCTGGGGTTGATCTCGGCGATGTACTTCTACGCCTACGCGGGATTCATGGTGCCCGGCGGCCTGCTGATCGACGCCCTGGGGCCACGCTGGGTCGTGGCCGCGGGCGGCGCGGTGATGGGCGTCGGCTCGGTCGCGATGGGGCTCGCCCCGACTCCGACCCTGCTGTTCGGAGGACGGCTCCTGGTCGGGCTCGGCGCCGCGGTCACCTTCACCGGCACGCTGAAGATCGCCGCGAACTGGTTCCCGGCCTCGCACTTCGGCACGATGTCGGCGATCAGCGCGACGGTCGGCGTCCTCGGCGCGCTCGTGGGCAGCGCGCCGCTCGCGATGCTGGTCGCGGCCCTCTCCTGGCGCGGCGCCCTGATCGTGATCGGCGCGATCAGCCTCGCCGTCGCGGCGCTCTGCGCCCTGATCGTGCGCGACGAGCCGCGCGGCGCCGTCGCGCCGGCGGCATCCGCCTCGATGCGCGACGTCGCCCACGGCACCCTCCGCGTGCTCCGGAACCCCTACACCTGGCCGCCCTTCGTCTGCTTCTTCTTCCTCTACGCTTCCATCGGCAACTTCTTCCTGTGGGGTGTCCCGTACCTGCGCGACGTCTACGGCCTCACCACGACCCGCGCCGCGTTCTACGCCTCGCTCCCGTCGATGGCGCTGCTCGCCTCCGGTCCGCTCACCGGCTACCTCTCCGACCGCGTGCTGCGCCGGCGAGCGCCGGCGCAAGCTCCCCTACGCGGGGCTGACGGCCGCGCTGTTCCTGGTCTGGCTCACCCTGGTGCTGACCCTCGGCCGCCTACCCCTGGCGGGCGTGTGCCTGCTCCTGTTCGCGATGGGCCTGGTCGGCACCGCCTTCATGCTGACGTGGCCGATCGGGCGCGAGGTGAATCCACCGGCCCTGGCCGGGATCGCGGTGGCGGTCGCCAATCTGGGGGGCTTCGTGGGCGCGGCGCTCACCCAGGGCCCGGTCGGCGCCGTCCTCGACGCGCGCTGGCGGGGCGAGATGCTGGACGGGGCGCGCGTGTATCCGACCGAGGCCTACCGCGACGCGTTCGCGATCTGCGTGCTCTTCGTGCTGATCGCGGTCGGCGTCAGCCTGTTCTTGAAGGAGACGCGGGGGGAGAACGTCTATCATCGGCTCCATCTCGCGAAGCCGTCGGGAAGCGCGCGCCGTAGGCTTCGAGGGGAACCCTGAGGGCGTTGGTCACGAACGAGATCAGGTGATAGAAGCCGGTGAGAGCGACCAGCTCGATGAGCTGCTCTTCGCTCCACTCCCGACGCAGCGCCGCCCAGAGGTTGTCGCTCACCTGCGCGCCGTCGTGGAGCTCGTCCACCAGACGGAGGAGCTGGCGCTCGCGCGCCGGGAACGCGGTCGCGGTCGCCTCGTCGCCGCGGGTGGCCGCCACCTGCTCGGGTGTGAGGCCGACGCGTGCCGCGAAGAGCGCGACGTGCACTCCCCACTCGTACTCCGAGCCGCAGCGCGCACACGCGCGGTCGATGACGATCTCCCGGTCGCGAAGGCCGATCGAGCCTCGGTCGAGCAGCCCGCCCGCCATCACGCGCAGGAATACCCGCTCGTTCACGGCCAGGGTGCGGAAGAGGGCGAGCGGCGGCACCCCCGCGGGCATGATGCGCTCGAGGGCGGCCGCCACCGGCCCCGAGTAGGGCGGAGCGAGGGCCGCGACGCGCGGCGTTGTCGGGGTGGGGGGCGTCGTCATCCGGCGGCTCCTTTCGGGAGACGATGCTTTCAGGGCGGTGCTATCATTTCAGTAGCAGGCATTCTACCGCGGCTCGATCGGTGGCACAAGGAGGAGGCGGATGCCGAGGACGCCCAGGCCGGGACGGCCTGGGCGGGGATCGCGAACGGGCCGTCCCATCATGGTCCTGCTGGACCTGCTCGGTCGCCGCTGGGCCCTGCGCGTGATCTGGGAGCTCCGGGCGAGCCGGCTCACCTTCCGAGCCCTGCAGGATGCGTGCGGCGGGGTGAGCCCCAGCGTCCTCAACCAGCGGCTGAGCGAGCTGCGGGAGAGCGGGCTCGCGGATTCCGCGGGGCCGGAGGGCTACGGGCTCACGCCGCTCGGGCGCGAGCTGATCGACCGGCTCCTCCCGCTGGTGACGTGGTCGACCCGGTGGGCCGCCGGGGCTACTCGCGCTCGAGGAACCCCTCGGTCATCGCGTTGACCTCTGGGATGCCGTTGCGCGCGATCGCGTTGATGCGCGCCTTCATCTCGGCCATCGGGCGGAACGGCTTCTTGACGAGGAGCTGCGCGTAGTCGCGCACCGCGAGCGCCAGCTCGGAGCCCGGCACCACGCGGTGGACCAGGCCCCAGGCTTGCGCCTCCGCCGCGGAGTAGCGCGCGCAGCCCATGATGATCTCCTTGGCGCGTGCCGGCCCCACGAGCCGAACGAAGCGCGTCGTGCTGGCGACCCCGAGCGGCACGCCGAGATCGACTTCGGGGATCCAGAACTGCGCCTCCGCCGCCGCGAAGCGGAAGTCGCAGGCCAGCGCCAGGCCCCAGCCCCCACCCACCGCGTGCCCGTTCACCGCCGCGATGGTGGCCTGCTCGAGGCCCTCGAGCATGGTGTTGGCGCGCTCGAAGAGGCGCCGGAACTGGCTCTTGCGGGACATGAACACTCGCCGCCGCTCCTCGGCCGTGGTCGCCTTGGCGTGCCCGGCATCGGCGCCCGCGGAGAAGACGGGCGGCGCACCGGTGACGATCACCACGCGGGTGCTCGCGTCGTCGCGCAGCTCCGCGCAGGCGGCGGCCAGATCGGTGAGCATCTCGTCGCTCAGGGAGTTGCGGCGGTCCGGGCGATTGAGCGTGACGGTGGCGATGGCGCCGTCGCGGGTGAGGAGCAGGTTGGCGGACATGTCTATGATTTCCTCAGCAGGACGGCGTCGGAACCCTTTTCGTCGGCGAGCATCCGGCGGAGGCTCTCGCGCACCAGGTCGGCGGAGCCGGAGAAGCCCTGGCCGGCCCGCCGGTCCGCCTCGATGGCCGGGCGCGCGACCTCGTCGAGGAAGCGCTCGAGCGTCCGGGAGAGCCGCCGCCGCACCTCGCCGTAGCCCTTCACGAGCGTGGCGAGCTCCGCCATCTCGCAGGCGAGGGCCTCGTCGAGCGCGGCGGCGGCGAGCACCGCGTCCTCCCAGCGGGCCATCAGCGCGAACTCCCGCTGGCGGCGCAGGGACGACGGCCGGAGCCAGCGCAGCCGCGCGAGCAGCCACACCCGGAGGAACCCCAGGACCGACGTGGTGCGCACGTGCTGGCCGATGGTCGGACGGCCCTCGGGCCACCGTCGCTCCGCCCAGCGGGCGATGGGCCCGCCGACGGCGGCGGGCAGGATCCCGTAGAGCTCGTCCAGGTCCGGCTTCAGGTAGTCGGTGACGATGAGGACCGAGCCCTCGGGCGCGGCGTTCTCACGGCGGATGCGCTCGAAGCGCGCGGCCCGTGTCTTGAGATCGGCCACCCTGATCGCGTCCTCGTAGGTCATCCACACCGCGAGACGTCGGGCGAAGATCGCGGTGAGCCGCGCGCCGGGATCGAGCGCCCGCACCCGTCGCACCCGCGCGAGGAACAGCTCGGCGTAGGCCGCGTCCTGGTAGTCGATGAGCCGGGCGATCGCCTCGCCGAGCACCGCGTGGAGCGGCTCCGCGAACTCCGCCTCGGCATGGCTCGCCAGCGCCCGGAAGGCGGCCCCGCGCGCGCCGAGCGCGGCGGCCCGCTCGGCCTTCACCTCCGCCCACGGGCGATCGCGCCGCGGGCCCGCGCCGGTCTCGCCCGCGGCCACCAGCTCGGCGCCCGCCTTCAGTCCGCGCACGTTACGCTCCACCGCGACGCCGCCCTCCCGGATCGCCGCCTCGAAGTCCGCCGCGGTCATCGGCAGGAGCCCGGTGGCCGCGAGGGCCCCCAGCAGCAGCGCGTTGACCTCGGTCTGGTGCTGGCGCGCGGCGGCCAGGCCGTCGAAGCCGATGAACTGCCGGGTGAGGCGTCGCGCGGACTGCTCGAGGGCCTCGGGCGGGAAGATCCCGCCGCCGGGCGCCGACTTCTCGGCGATGGAGAACAGCCGATGGGTGCTCGCGATCAGGGTGGTGCGGCCGGGCGAGGCGTAGTCCGCCTCGATCGTGCGGCCGGCCTCGAGCAGCTCGGAGGCGATGATCACGTCCACGTCGCCCGGGGTCGGGTAGAGCGAGAACACCGGCTCGGGCGCGGCCTCGGTCCCTCGCTCCGGGAAGACCTCGAGATAGTACGTGGTGGCCCCGGTCCGCTGGGCCACGCCGGGGATCGAGGTGGCCTGCGCGGGATAGCCGGCGTGACCGGCCGCGCCGACGATCCACTCGCTGAGCACCCCGCCGCCCTGCCCGCCCAGCGCGGCGATGAGGATGGAGACGGGGCGGCGCGCCGCCATCACGCCGGCTGGAGCCAGCCGATGACCCGGCGCCGGAGGGCGGCGACCGCGCGCGGCCACGCGCCCGGATTGTGCACGACGCGGGCCTCGTAGAACGAGGGACAGAGGACCGCGGCGTGGGCCACCTCGCCGCAGAGCCCACAGCCGACGCAGCTCTGATCCACGTGGGCGACGGGGTCGTCGCGCAGCGGATCCGGGTTCTCCTTCAGGGTGAGCGAGGGGCAACCGTTGAAGCGCATGCACGATTTGTCGCCGGTGCAGACGTCGGGGTCCACGCCGAAGCGCGGCGTCTCCACCCGCGCGCCCGCCTTGAGTCGGGCCGCGGTCTCCGGCTTGACGCGGCGCTGGCGCTCGAGCTGGCACTCCGCGCGCGCGATGATGACCTTGAGCCCGCCGGTCGCGGTGGTCATCGCCTCCTTGATGACCTTCAAGGTGGCGCCGACGCGGTACGGATTCACGGTCTCGATCCAGGAGACGCCGAGACTCCGGATCGTCTCGGCGATGGACATCTTCACCTGGTCGCCGCGCGGGTTCTTCCCCGACGACGGGTTGGCCTGCTGCCCGGTGGCGGAGGTGTAGAAGTTCTCGAGGATCACCACGATCGAGTCCTGCTTGTTGAAGACCGCGTTGGCCACCCCCGCGGTCAGTCCCGAATGCCAGAAGCCCCCGTCGCCCAGGATCGAGATCACCCGGCGGTCGAAATTGGGCGCGACCGCGCTCGCCGAGGCCACGCTCATGCCGTAGCCCAGGATCGTGTTGCCCTGGTTGAAGGGCGGCAGGGTGGCGAAGGCGTGGCAGCCGATGTCGGCGGCGACGTGCGTCTCGCCGAGCTCGCGCTGGGCGATCTTGAGCGCGCTGAACACCGGCCGCTCCGGACAGCCGGTACAGAACGCGGGTGGGCGCTTCGGCAGCGGCGTGGCCAGCGCCGCGCGGCCCTGACCCACGTGCTCGGTCAGGGCGCGGCGCCGGCGCTCGGCGTCGCCGCCCAGGAACCGGGCCAGCGCGGCCAGCACCACCTCCGGCACGTATTCGCCCTGGGCCGCCACCACGTCCTTGCCGTGGATTCGGGCGGTGACGCCGTGCTCGTAGGCCAGCGCCTTCAGCTCCTGCTCGATGAAGCTCGGCATGCCTTCTTCCAGCACCAGCACGCGCTGCTTGCCGGCCAGGAAGCCCAGGAGCTGATCGGGCACGAGCGGGTGGATCACGTTCAGCACCAGCAGCGGGATACGACTCCGGCCGTACGCGTCGGCGCAGCCCAGGAGCTCGAGGGCGCGGAGCGCGGTGGGAGTGAGGCCGCCCTGCAGGATGATGCCGAGATCCTTCTCCTCGCCCGGGATCGTTTCGTTGAGCCCGCGCCCGACGACGTAGCGCTGCGCGCTCGGCAGCCGCCGCTCGAACTTCTGCGCCTCCTGGGTGTAGGTGGACGGAGGGTGGCTCAGCCGGCTGTAGTCGAACGAGTGCTGGCGCAGCCGGGCGTTCATGCTGACCGCCGGGCGTACGTTGTCCCGGCAGACCATACGGCCGCGCATGTGGGCGGCCCGGATGCGGAGGCTGATCACGGTGGGCAGGTTGGAGGCTTCGGACACGCCGAAGCCCTCCTCCACCATGCGGGCCAGGTTCGGGAGCGTCGGGCGCGGGTCGATCAGCACCAGCGACGATTTCAGCGCGAACGCGTGCGTGCGTTCCTGGATGACGCTCGCGCCCGCGCCGTAGTCCTCGCCCACCACGATCAGCGCGCCGCCGATCACCCCCGCGGAGGAGAGGTTGGACAGCGCGTCCGCGGCCACGTTGGTGCCGACGATGGACTTCCAGGTCACCGCGCCCCGCATCGGATAGTTGATGGACGCTCCGAGCAGCGCGGCGGCCGCCGCCTCGTTGGCGGAGGCGTCGAGGTAGACGCCCATGGGCTCGAGCAAGGACTCGTTCGCGTCGGCCAGCACGTCGAGCAGATGCGAGACCGGCGCACCCGGGTACCCGCCCACGTAGGAGACGCCGGACTGCAGGAGCGCCTTGGTGATGGCCAGGATGCCCTCGCCCCGGAGCACCTGGCCGTCCCCGAGCGTGAGCTGCTTGACCTCTTCCGCGAAGGACCGTTCCATGAATCCTCTTACCTCGCGGAACTTTATCACGTCCCGGGCTGGACCGTGGATCCCGACCCGGCTGACCGGTTGACAGGTTACTGGCGAGGGGGTAATAAGGGCCCGTGGCGCAATTCACCACCTCCGACGGGGTCCGGATCTACTACGAGTCCCACGGCGACGGCGACGCCCTCCTGCTGGCCTACGGCATCGGTGGCAACGCCGGGATGTGGCAGCCCAACATCCACGCCCTCTCCGCGCGGAACCGCCTGATCCTCTGGGAGCCCCGGGGGCACGCGCGTTCCGAGAGCCCGGTCGACCCGACCCGCGTCACCTTCGGCCACTGGGTGCTCGACCTTCACGACCTCATGGGCCACCTCGGCCTGGCCCGCGCGGTGGTGGGTGGGCTCTCGCTGGGAAGCGGCATCGCCACCCGCTTCACGCTCGCGCATCCAGAGCGGGTTCGCGCCCTCGTGGTGGTCGATTCGTCGTCCGCGGTGGGACTGCCGCTCTCGGTGGACAATCTGGTGATGCGCGCCCGCTCGATCGACGTCACCCTCAAGGGCGGCATGGACGCGATGGCCGAGTTCGCGATCGCGTCCAACCCGAATGTGGCGGGGCGGCTCAAGCTGGACCCGGGGGCCCGGCAGGAGATCTTCGACTACTACCGGATGCTGACCCCGATCGGCTACGCGAACGCGCTCCGCGCGCTGTTGCAGATGGACTACATCACGGAGCGGCTGCCCGAGATCTCGGTGCCCACCCTGCTGGTCTGCGGTGACGAGGACCCGTCGCTCCAGCCGATGCGGGTGATGGAGAAGAAGATCAAGCAGGCGCGCTTCGTCCTGCTCTCGCCGGCCGGGCACTTCGCCAACCGGGACCAGCCGGAGGCCTTCAACCGCGCCGTGCTCGAGTTCCTGGACGAGATCGGCCCCGCGTGACGGTGACGTCCGCGCCCGGCACCCCTTCCCCGGCCTGCTGATCCGCCGGCGCCGCTGAGCCGTCCCCGGCGCGGGGCGGCCCCGCATTTGCCCGCGCCCGATCACCTGTGAAACAATCGCGGCGATGATCCGCCGCGCCCGCGCCGTCCTCGCCACCGCCTGCGGGGCTCACTTCATCCACGACGGGTTCTCGGACATCCTGTACGTGCTGCTCCCGGTCTGGGCGTCCGAGTTCGGGCTGACGTTCGCGCAGGTTGGGCTGCTCAAGACGCTCTACACCGGCGGGATGGCCGTCTTCCAGGTGCCGGCCGGCATCCTCGCCGAGCGCCGCGGCGAGGCCCGCCTGCTCGCGGCGGGGACCGCGGTCACCGCCCTCGCCTTCCTGACCGCCGGGCTCACCGGGGGCTTCGTCGCGCTGCTCGCCTGTCTGGTGGTGGGCGGCCTGGGCTCAGGCTGTCAGCATCCGCTCTCGTCCTCGCTCGTGGCGCACGCCTACGAGAGCGGAGCGCGCCGCACCGCGCTCGGCACCTACAACTTCTCGGGCGATCTCGGCAAGGTCGCGGTGCCCGCCACGGTGGCCCTCCTCCTGCCATGGATCGGCTGGCGCCGCGCGATCGAGGCGTACGCGGTGATCGGACTGCTGGCCGCCGCCGTCATCCTGGGATTGCTCGCGCGCCTCGGAGCGGGGCGAGCCCAGGCCGCCGCGGGATCCGCCACGGGCGCGAGCCGCGCGAGCGGGTGGGGCATCCGCGATCCGCGCGCCTATCGCGCGCTCTCGGCCATCCACGTCATCGACAACTCCACGCGCACCGGCTTCCTCACCTTCATGCCGTTCCTGCTGATCGGCAAGGGCGCGACGGTGCAGTCGGTGGGCCTCGCGCTCATGCTGGTCTTCATCGGCGGCGCGGTCGGGAAATTCGTTTGCGGGGCCCTCGCCGATCGGGTCGGCGTCATCCGCACGGTGGTGATCACCGAAGCGGCGACCGGGGTCGGCATCCTCCTGCTACTGACCCTTCCCCTCGGGGCCTGCCTCTTCGCCTTGCCTCCGCTCGGCGTCGCGCTGAACGGCACCTCGTCGGTCTTGTACGGCACCGTCGCCGACCTCGTCTCGAGCGACCGTCGGGCCCGCAGCTACGCGATCTTCTACACGCTCGGCATCGGCGCCTCCGCGCTGTCGCCGTTCGTCTACGGACTCCTCAGCGACTGGGGCGGCGTCCGACTCACGCTGACCGTGGTAGGTCTCGTCGTCTTCCTCACACTTCCCTTCACGCTGCCGCTCCGACACCCGCTGGAGATCGCGTCCGTTCCCTCAACGTAGCGGCCGGTAGGCGCGAGGCGGGGGCGGCGGGAGGGGGCCAGCTGACCCGTTCCCGGCAACCGAGACGAGGC
Source organism: Candidatus Dormiibacterota bacterium (assembly GCA_035569855.1). Lineage (GTDB taxonomy): Bacteria > Methylomirabilota > Methylomirabilia > Rokubacteriales > CSP1-6 > CAMLFJ01. Next base: position 14,367 of record DATMMH010000447.1, on the reverse strand, counting down.
AGCGACCCGCCTTGATTGGGAACGCCTCCCCCGGTCGCGGAGGCAACAGGGCGCCGTGGTCAGTCGGCCCCCTCCCGCCGCCCCCGCCTCGCGCCTACCGGGGGATGCTGGGGACGGAAACGCGTTCTGTGACCGGCGTTCGGTCGGCCTTCAGCCAGGTGAAGGACAATCGCCCGTCCGGATCGAAGTGAACCATGCTCAGCACTTCCTCCAGCGAGGCCGCGGGGGCCCAGTCGCGTTGGATTCGGGCGACCTCGCGGCCGGAAAAGATCTGGCGGGCCACGAGCGCGCGCTCGTCGGCCTGCGCCATGAGCAGGCGGCGCATGTCGATGTCGAGGACGTTGCGACGCGGCGGGGAGAGGCGCCGCCGGGTGGTCTCGAAGAAGTAGCTGACCCGGCAGAAGCGGCCGCAGTCGAAGCGGATCTCGGCGAAGGCGGACTCGTGCCAGATCACCTCGGGCTTGGGGAATGTGGGCAGCTCCGGTGGCGGGATCAGCCACTCCGGCTTCTCGGGGTCCCCGTAGTAGTAGCCGACGCGGCAGTCGTGGTCGGTCCGGCACCGGGTGACGATGCCGGTGCTGGGGAACGCGGAACGGTAGATGCAGCGCGAGGGTTGCTCCGGACCGCCGCCCGCGCAATCGCCCGCGACCGGCTGAAGGGGGCTCGCCGCCGCGATCGAGAGCAGGCCGGCCAGCAGGAACGGGGAACGCGTGGGCAGTGCTACCGCTGGGTCACGCCTTCTGCGACGTGAGCAGCTCGGTCATCCGGCTGAAGAACTGGTCGAGCATCATCTTGGTCACGCCGCCCAGCATCCGCTGCCCGACACTGGCGATGAGCCCGCCCACCTGCACGTCGGCGTTGTAGCTCACCCGGGTGCCGCCTTCGACGTCGGAGAGCTGCATGCTCGCGTCGCCGCGCACGAAGCCCGGGCCGCCGCTGCCCTCGACCGCCATGCGGTAGCGGTGGGGCGGCTCCAGATCGCTGAGCTTCACCTTGCCCTCGAACGTGCCCTTGATGGCCGCCACGCCCACCTTCATCGTCGCCTTGTACTCGTTCGGCCCGATCGCGTCGAGCCCCTCGCAGCCGGGCAGGGCCTTGGCGAGGACGGCGGGATCGAGGAACGCGGCCCACACCTTGTCACGCGCGGCCGGGATGTCGGCCGAGCCTTCGATCTTCATGTCTAGCCCTCGAGGCCGCGGACGGCGCGGTCCATTCGGCGTAGCCCTTCCGTGATGGTGTCGAGACCGGTCGCGTACGACAGCCGGATGTGGGCGTCCGAGCCGAAATCCACCCCCGCCACCGTGGCGATGCGAGCCTCCTCGAGGAGGAACGCACACACGTCGGCCGAGCCGCGCAGCACGCCTCCTTTTCCGCGCCGGCCGAAGAGGCCCGAGACATTCGGGAAGGCGTAGAACGCGCCCTTCGGCATCACGCAGCTCACGCCGGGTATCGCGTTGAGCGCGGCGATGATCACGCGCCGGCGACGATCGAACTCTCCCGCCATCTTCGCCACCTCGTCCTGCGGCCCGCCCAGCGCCTCCACCGCCGCCCACTGCGCGATCGAGGTGGGGTTCGACGTGACCTGGCTCTGCACGTCGGTCATGGCGCGGATGATCGGCTTGGGCCCGGCCGCGTAGCCGATGCGCCAGCCGGTCATCGCGTAGGCCTTCGAGCACGTGTTGACCACGATGGTGCGGGCCTTGATCTCGGGCGAGAGCGAGGCGATCGAGACGTGGCGCCCCTCGTAGGTAAGCGACTCGTAGCACTCGTCGGAGATCACCCAGAGATCGTGCTCCATCGCGAGCTTCGCGACCTCGGCCAGCGCCTGGGGCGAGAACACCGCACCGGTCGGGTTGCCCGGGCTGTCCAGGACCACCATCTTCGTGCGCGGCGTCACCGCGCGCCGGAGGGCGGCCGGATCGAGATCGAAGCCGGTGGACTCCGGGGTGACCACCGGGACCGGCACCCCGCCGAGCAACCGCACTTGCTCGGGATACGAGACCCAGTACGGGCTCGGAATCAGCACCTCGTCGCCCGGGTTCACCAGCGTCATCACGATGTTGTAGAGCGTGTGCTTGGCCCCGCAGGAGACCGTCACCTCGTCGGGCGCGTAGTCGAGGCCGTTGTCGCGCTTGAACTTCTGGCAGACCGCGGCGCGCAGCTCCGGAACGCCGCCCACCTCGGTGTACTTGGTCTGGCCGCCCTCGATCGCGCGAATCGCCGCGTCTTTGATGCGGCGGGGTGTGTCGAAATCGGGCTCGCCCGCCCCGAAGGAAATCACGTCGATGCCCTGGGCGCGCATCGCCCTGGCCTTGGCCTGCATCGCGAGGGTCGGCGACGGAGCCAACGTCTTCATCCGATCTGCCAGCATGGAGCTCCTACCTTTGGTCTAACGGCGGCCGGAGAACTTCTGAGCGAGGCGCTCTTCCACCGGCGGCGGGACCATGCCGGTGACGGGCGCGCCCAGCGAGGCGACCTCCTTGATGAGGCGCGAAGAGATGTAGGTGTAGCGCTCGTGGGGCATCATGAACACGGTCTCGACGGTGTGACGGAGCTTCCGGTTCATGAGCGCCATCTGGAACTCGTACTCGAAGTCGGAGACCGCGCGCAGCCCGCGCACCACGCAGTCCGCGCCTTCGCGATCGACCAGGTCGATGAGGAGCCCATCGAACGAGGTGATGCGCATCCGACCCATTCCGATGCCGGTCGTGCACTCGTCGATGAGCTCGAGCCGCTCCTTCGCGGTGAACAGGGGCTCCTTGGAGGGATTGGCCACCACCGCCACGATCAGCTCGTCGAAGATGCGCAGGCTTCGCTCGATGAGGTCCAGGTGCCCGTTGTGCATCGGATCGAACATGCCGGGATACACCGCCCGCTTGCCCACACTCGCCCCCATTGCCGCGTCTGGAACGGTCGGAAAACGTTGCTCAGTCTACGCGTCGAGTCGAAAGAAAGTCAAGGTCGTCTCCCCGAATCGGCGCGCTTTCCAGAGCGTGAGCACGCCCGGCGCGGCGGGCGGCGGCGCCTTGGTGCCATGCTGCATCACCACCACCGCGCCGGCGGCGAGGATCCGTCCGTCCCCGACCGCCTCCAGCGCGGGCGCCCCGCGCGCCGAATCGTAGGGTGGATCGAGGAATACCACCGCGAAGCGCTCGCCACCCGCGGCCAGCGCCTCGACCGCGCGCGCCGCGTCCCCACGCTCTACTCGCGCGCGTGCGCCCAGACCCAGCCGTTCGACGTTGTCGCGGAGCGCGCGCAGCGCGGCGCCGTCCTGCTCGACGAAGGTGGCCGACGGCGCCCCGCGTGAGAGCGCCTCGATGCCCACCCCACCCGCGCCCGCGAACAGGTCGAGGAACGGGCCGGCCGCGAGAAACGGCATCAAGGTGTCGAGACAGGCGATCCTCACCTGATCCGCGGTCGGGCGCGTGGTGCGCCCGGCCGGCGTGGTCAACCGCTGCCCCTTGAGGGTCCCGGCTAGCACGCGCATCGGCTAGTTGTTCGTCTGGTCGACCGGAGAACGCGGCGCGGACGCGCGGGTCACGGCGTCGTCTCCGACTGCCCCCGGCGCAGCCCGTCGATCTTCCACTGGCCGCCTTCTCGCAGAACGGCGTACTCCACGCGCGAGCCGGGCCGATCGCGCTCGGCGGCGCGGATCGCCTCCACCACGAAGACGACCCGCGACGGGCTACGCCGGATCTGCATCACGCGAAAGCTCGAGACACCGCTTTCCTCCGCGCCCTTCGCCAGGGCGTACTCCGCGACGGTTCCCCGCCCCTGCCGTGCCCAGTCGCGCTGCACGCGGTCGGAGAGCAGCGGCCAGCACGGAGCAAAGCGTCGCGTCAGCTCGCACGACTGGTAGGCCTCGAGCACCTGGCGGGCGCGGGCCACCTCCGCGCTGTCCTGCGCCCGCGCGGGCGCGCCGCTCATCCCGAGCACGAGCGCGACGCCCGCGCAGCCGATCGCCCCGCGCCGACGGCCGCGCGGGCGCATCAGCCGATCCCGGCCAGATCGAGCTTCCCGCGCCAGCGCTGGAGCAGGGCGGCCCGCAGGGCTCGGTGCGCCGGCGCGACCAGGCTCGGATCCTCGCGGATGAGGGTGGCGGCGTCCCGCCGCGCGGCCTCCAGCGCCGCCGCGTCGCGGATCAGGTCGGCGACACGGAACTCGGGCAGCCCGGACTGACGCGTGCCGAAGAAGTCTCCCGGGCCGCGCAGCACGAGATCCGCCTCCGCGATCTTGAAGCCGTCGCTGGTGTCGGTCATCGCCTGCAGGCGCTGCTTGGCCTCCTCCGACGACGCGCCCGAGAGCAGGATGCAGTAGCTCTTCCACGGGCCGCGCCCGACGCGGCCGCGCAGCTGGTGCAGCTGCGAGAGCCCGAAGCGCTCCGCGTGCTCGACCAGCATCACCGAGGCGTTCGGCACGTCGATGCCGACCTCGATCACGGTGGTCGACACCAGGAGGTGGACCGCGCCCGCCTTGAACTCGCGCATCACCCGCTCCTTCTCCGCGAACGTCATTCGTCCGTGGAGCAGGCCGATTCGGAGGTCTGGGAAGACCTCGTGCTGCAGGCGCTCGGCCATCTCGGTGGCGGCCCGCAGGTCGATCACCTCCGACTCCTCCACGAGCGGATAGACCACGTAGATCTGCCGCCCCGCGCCCACCTGCTCGCGCAGGAACGTGTAGATTTGCCGGCGCGCCGACTCGGTCCGCGCCTTGGTGATCACCGGCTTGCGCCCGGGCGGGAGCTGGTCGATCACCGAGACCTCGAGGTCTCCGTAGAGAGTCAAGGCGAGCGTGCGCGGGATGGGGGTCGCGGTCATCACCAGCACGTCGGGGCTCTCGCCCTTCCGCTTGAGGGTCGCGCGCTGATTCACCCCGAAGCGATGCTGCTCGTCCACCACCGACAACCCGAGCCGCCGGAAACGGACGTCGTGCTGGACCAGTGCGTGGGTGCCGACCACGCAGCCGATCTCGCCCTCCGCCACGCCGGCCAGCACGCGCTGGCGCGCCTTCCCCTTGACCGCGTTGGTGAGCAGGGCCACCGGCACCGCGAGAGGCTCGAGGAGCTGGGTCAGGGTCATGAGGTGCTGCTCGGCGAGGATCTCCGTCGGGGCCATGAGGGCCGCCTGGTAACCGGACTCGACCGCGGTGAGGATCGCGAGCGCCGCCACCACCGTCTTGCCCGAGCCCACGTCGCCCTGCAGCAGCCGGTTCATCGGGTATGGCTCCGCCATGTCGGTGCGGATCTCGCGCCACACCCGCTCCTGCGCCGCGGTCAGCGCGAAGGGCAAGGAGGCGAGCAGGCGCCGGGCCAGCGCTCCTGGCGGGTTCAGGGCGAGCCCGGGCTCACGACCCTGCCGGTGACGGCGGATGGCCAGGCCGAGCTGGAGGAGAAGGAACTCGTCGTAGACGAGCCGCCGGCGCGCGGCCGCCTGGTCCGCATCCGTCTTCGGAAAGTGTCCGGCCCGGAGGGCGTCGCGCAGCGGCTCGAGCCGATGGCGGGTCCGGAGCGCCTCCGGCAGCGGGTCCTCCAGCCCGTCCACGTAGCCGTCCACGAGCCGCTTCATCAGCACGCGCATCCCGCGGGCGCGGAGCCCGCGGGTGAGCCCGTACACCGGCACGAGCCGGCCGGTGTGGAGGGTCTCGTCGGACGGGTCGCCGTCCTCGCCCGGCTCCTCCTCGACGATCTCGTAGTCCTTCACCTGCATCTGGAGCGGGCCCGAGCGATAGCGCTGGACCTTGCCGTGCACGAGGAGCCGCTGGCCGCGCTGGAACAGCCGCTCGAGAAAGGCCTGGCCGAACCATACGCAGGTGAGAAAGCCGGTTCCGTCGCCCAGGAGCACTGAGAGGGGCACCCGCGGGCGGCCGCGGGGCGGTGGGCTCACCGCGCGGATCACCCCGCTCACCGTGGTCACGTCGTTGGGCTTGAGGCTCCGGAGTGGCGTGAGCTGGCTGCGGTCCTCGTGGCGGACCGGCAGGTAGTAGAGGGCATCCTCGACGGTCCGGAGGCCCAGATTGGCGAGAAGCTTGGCCCGCTGGGGCCCGACACCCTTGAGGAATTGCAGTGGGGTCGCGAGGGCGTGTGGCACCTCGACGGTTTGCCTCATGTCAGCCGTCATGCTATAAAAGGAGACCGCATCGGGCAAACCCACTCACGCTTCCAACGGATCGGCAGGGGATCAGCATGGCTCAGCGTTGTGATGTCTGCGGCAAAGGTCCGGCCGTCGGTCACCGCATCAGTCACGCGCACAATGTGACGAAGCGGCGCTGGCTGGTCAATCTGGTCTCGCTTCGCGGTCTCGTGAAGGGCAAGGTGCAGCGGATGCGGGTCTGCACGCGCTGTCTCAAGGCCGGTAAGGTCGTCAAGGTCGTCTGAGGGTTTTCGTAGTAGACAAGGGGACGGGGGGTGTCGCCACCCCCCGCCGTACCCTGAGAATGAGTCCCGGTGGGAGGCCGCCACCCCCCACCGCACGACAACAGCGTTACTTCTTCTTCTTCTTGGCCGCCTTCTTCTTCTTCGCCATTGAGATCGTCACCTCCTTTCCTAGGAACCCGTTTCACGCGTCACCACCTCACTACTTCCGCTTACCCTTCTTGGTGGCCTTCTTCTTGCCACCCTTCTTGACGGCCTTTTTGCGCTTCGGCATGTGCGGTCTCACCTCCCTTCTTACGGAAACTCAGTAGCCCATCGCTTCGCGCCGGAGGTGGGCGGCCTGCTCCCGGCCCCGGCGCTCGTAGTGGTAGAGATCAGCGTAGAGCTGCGGGAGACAGACCACGGGCAGCCCGCCCTTGGCCATCGGCGAGTAGAAGACCCCGTGGTCGTACGGGGCGAGCAGGTAGATGTTGCCCTCTCCCTCACCGGGTCGGAGGCCCAGCGCCCGGGCCACCGGCTCGGGGTCGCCCTCGAGGTAGCAGTGGATCGCGGGAAAGCGCACGTTGGGGGCGACCAGGGCCGCGCCGGAATGAAGGGTGAACGCATAGCGCCGGCGCGCCTCGTGGGCAACCCGCCCCAGCTCCGCCACCAGCCCGCGCGTGATGCGCTCGTGTGAGAAGTAGGCCTGGAGGTCGTTCTGCGTATACGCGTAGGCGTCCACCCAGGCGTCCAGCAGGTCCCCGGCCCGGGTCAGCTGGATTCGCTGCTGGCCGTTCCGCTCTACCCAGGACAGCTCCTCGAGCCGCTTCACGACGTTGTGGGCATGCCCCAGGCTCACCTCGGCCGCCTTGGCCAGTTCCTCGAGCCGCCAGGCATGCTGAGGGTCCACCAGAAGCACCCTGACGACCCGCGTGGCGCGGGGCGCGAACAGCGATTTCAGCGGGCGAGTGGAGGGGCGAAGGTTGGGCTTGCCCTCCTTCTCGATGTGCACGCTCTCGAAGCTCAGATAGCAGTTGCCCGATAGATCGAGATAGCCCACGCCGCTGCGCTTCAGCAGGGCCGCGCTCTGCGGGCTGATATAGGGAGACACCGCGACGGGATATGCCTCTGGCATATCCCGACGGATCTCGGTCAGCCGGGTCACGGTCTCCCGGATCTGCCGAGGTTGTCCGAGCGAAGTGACACCAATCGTCAGGGTATGTGGCTTCTCACCCATCTTGAATTTCACCACGACATCAGCAGTTTGGCCGCCGACCTTCACGTCGACAGACTGCTCCCACCCCATCACCTTCGGCATGAGCTCGCGCACACGCTGTGCTGCGAGCATCTTGATGTCGTCTGCTTTCGCCATTCCTTTACGTTCACTTTCACGGTACTTTCACTTGCTCCGACATTTTCAGCGTATGCTGAAACCATATGAACAAATGAAATTCCTGTCAAGCAAAAATCTTATGCAGCCGAGGGACTAGAACAGCAGGGAAGTGTTCGAGACTGGGTCAGCCGTTTCGCTCGATGTCGTCCATGGTCTGGTCGTCGAGACCGAAGTAGTGCCCCACCTCGTGGACGACGACCTCGCGGACGAGATCGGCCATCTCCTCGGGGTCGTCGCAGTCCTCCTCGATCGGTCCTTGGTAGATGTGGATGGTATCGGGCAGGACATTGCCGTAGGACGAGTCGCGGAGGGTCAGATCCACGCCTCGATAGAGACCGTAGAGGGTGTCGGGCGGCTCGATCCCCATCTCGTCGAGGGTCTCGTCGTCCGCCCAGTCCTCGACCACGACGGCGATGTTGGCCAGCTTCTCGCGGAACGAACGGGGCAGCTTGCGGAGGGCGGAGTCGACGAGGGCTTCGAACTCGCGGCGGGTCAAATGCCCCGGACCCGCTCCACGTTCGCGATGTCCTTCACCTCGCGAATCCCCTGCATGATGTCCTGGAGCTGGCGGAGGTCGTCCACCTCGACCACGAAGTAGTTGAGGCCCTTGCGGTCGTCGGTGACGGTGATCTCCGCCTTGATGATGTTGCCCTGCCGCGAGGAGATCGCGGCGGTGATCTCGGCGAGCAGGCCCGGCCGATCGCGCCCGATGTAGACGGCGATGCGCACCGGTCGCTTGGCCGGATCGCCCGCCTCCCACTCGACGGCCACCAACCGCTCCTTGTCGAGTACGTTCTTGACCACGGTTAGGCAATCCCGCGAATGGACGGTCAGGCCGCGGCCCCGCGTGATGAAGCCGACGATGGAGTCCCCGGGCACCGGTGCGCAGCACTTGGCGAACCGGACGAGCAGGTCGTCCACGCCGCGGATCCGGACCGCGGGAGCCTCGCCCTTCCGCGCGGGCCTGGCCGCCTTGGCCTCCGTCTCGGTGTCGTGGGTCGCGGCAGGAGCGAGGCGGCCCAGCACCTGCTGGATCGACGTCTTGCCGTAGCCGATCGACGCGAGCAGATCGTCCGGGGACGGGAAGCCGAGCTCGGAGATGAGCTTCTTCATCTCGTCGGACGCGAGGAGGGTCGCGGGGGAGAGCCGGTATTTCCGGGCCTCGCGCTCGAACAGCTCGCGCCCCAGGGCCAGCGAGCGCTCGCGCTCCTCCACCTTCAGCCACTGGTTGATCTTCGCGCGGGCCCGATTCGACTTGACGATCTTGAGCCAGTCCCGGCTCGGGTGCTGGGTCGGGGAGGTCACGACCTCGACGATGTCGCCTTGCCGGAGAGTGTAGCGGAGCGGCACCAGCTTGCCGTTCACCTTCGCACCGACGCAATGATGGCCGACGTCGGTATGGACCGTGTAGGCGAAGTCGATCGGGGTGGCCCCGTCCGGCAGCGCCTTCACGTCGCCGCGCGGCGTGAACACGTAGACTTCGTCGGGGAACAGGTCGAGCCGCACGCTGTCGAGGAACTCCTTGGGATCGCTGGTCTCTTTCTGCGACTCCAGGAGCTGCCGCAGCCAGGTGAAGGCGTCGTCGAACTTGTCACGATCGCTCCGCTTCTCCTTGTAGAGCCAGTGGGCCGCGATTCCTTCCTCGGCGATGCGGTGCATCTCGGAGGTGCGGATCTGGATCTCGACCGGGTCACCCTTGGGTCCGATGACCGTCGTGTGCAGCGACTGGTACATGTTGACCTTCGGCATGGCGATGAAGTCCTTGAAGCGCCCCGGCACCGGCTTCCACAAGGAATGCACCACACCCAGGGCCCCGTAACAGTCCCGCACCGAGCCGGTCAGCACGCGCACCGCGGTGAGGTCGTAGATCTCGTCGAACTCGCGACCCCCCTCGTGCATCTTCTTCCAGATCGAGTAGAAGTGCTTGGGGCGGCCCGCGATCTTCGACTCGATGCCCACCTCCCCCAGCTTCTCGTGGAGGAGGCTGATCAGGTTGTTGATCTCGACCTCGCGCTCGAGCCGCCGCTTGGCCACCCGCCGCATCAGCTCCTGGTAGTCCTCCGGGTGCAGCACGCGGAGGGCCAGATCCTCGAGCTCGGCCTTGACCTTGGCCATGCCGAGCCGGTGGGCGAGCGGCGCATAGATGTCGAGCGTCTCCTGGGCGATCTTCCGCGCCTTCTCGTTGGGCAGGTACTGGAGCGTCCGCATGTTGTGCAGCCGGTCGGCCAGCTTGATCATCAGCACGCGGAGGTCGCGCGCCATGGCGACCAGCATCTTCCGGAAGTTCTCGGCCTGCCGCTCCTCCCGGGAGGAGAAGGCGAGCTTACCGATCTTGGTGACCCCATCGACCAGATCCGCGATCTCGGTGCCGAATTCGCGCTGGAGGTCCCCCTTGGTGGCCTTGGTGTCCTCGAGGACGTCGTGAAGGAGCCCCGCGGTGACCGTGGTCACGTCCATCTTGAAGTTGACGAGGAGGCCGGCGACCTCCAGGGGGTGAGACAGGTAGGGCTCACCCGATGCCCGCTGCTGGCCCTGGTGGGATCGCTCGGAGAAGCGGTAGGCACGCTCCAGGAGGCCCAAGTCGGCGGCAGGCTGGTACTTGGGGATCTCCTCGATGAGCGTCTGCAGCTGGGTCAACCCGGCTCCTCCTTAGGTTGACCTCAAATTCTGCCAAATTTTCTAAGCTTTTGCTACGACTTTCTTCTTTCTGGCGAGCCACCGCTCCCGCCAGGTCGTCCAGTCCACGATCAGCGAGCCCGCGATGTAGACAGTCGAGAAGGTGCCGGTGACGACCCCGATCGTGAGGATGAAGGCCATGTCCTCGAGCACCTTGCCCCCGAACAGGTAGAGCACGGCCGTGGTGAAGAAGACGGTGAGGGCGGTCAGCACGGTCCGGGAGAGGGTCTGGTTGATCGCGTTGTTGATCTGGGTCTCGAAGGTCTCCCCTTTCCGCCGACCCTTCAGGCGGTTCTCCCGGACCCGGTCGTAGGCCACGATCGTGTCGTTCACGGAGTAGCCGATGATGGTCAGGAGGGCCGCCAAGACCGGCAGCGACATCTCGCGGTTGGTCAGGGACAGGGCCGCCAGGCAGATCAGCACGTCGTGGACGATGGCGGCGACCGAGGCCAGGCCGCCCAGGAGGTCGAAGCGGAAGGCGACATAGGCCAGGATGCCCGCCGTGCTCCAGAGCGCGGCATAGATGGCCTGAATCTGGAGATCTCGTCCGACCTGGGGCCCGACGAACTCCACCCGCCGAATTTCGGGGGGGCCCAGCGCCGCGTCCTTGGCCAGGGCCTCCTGGATCCGACGTGTCACCTCCTCCGACGAGACGTCGGTCAGGGGCAGCCGCAGCAGGTATTCCCGCGTGTCGCCGAACTCCTGGATCACGCTCTCGCCCATGTGCACGGTCTCGAGCGCCGCCCGGATCCGGTCCACCGGCACCGGCTTCTCGAAGCGGACCTGGATCAAGGTGCCACCCGAGAAGTCGATCCCGTAGCGCAGGCCGCCCCGGGCCACCATGGACCCGACACCGGCCAGGATGAAAAGGATCGAGATGATGTAGGCCCAGCGGCGCCTGCCGATGAAGTTGATGTTGGGGTTCTTGAAGAGCTCGAACATGGCGGTCAGATCGAGAGCGACTCGCGCTTGCGCGGGCCCATGTAGAGCAGGTCGAAGAGCAACCGGGTGAAGAAGACCGCGGTGAAGAGGCTGGCCGCGATACCGATCATCAGGGTGACCGCGAAGCCCTTGACCGGGCCGGTCCCGAACTGGAAGAGGATGAGGCCGGAGACGAGCACCGTCACGTGGGTGTCGATGACGGTCTTGAAGGCGCGCGAGAAGCCCGCGTCGATGGCGCCGCGCACCGTCTTGCCGGCCCGTAGCTCCTCACGGATGCGCTCGAAGATCAGGATGTTGGTATCCACCGCCATGCCGATGGTGAGCGCGATGCCCGCGATGCCGGGTAGCGTGAGGGTGGCGTGGAAGCCCGCCATGGTGGCCAGCAGCAGCAGCAGGTTCAGGCCCAGGGCCACGTCGGCGACGAGCCCGGAGAGGCGGTAGTAGATGAGCATGAACACGAACACGAGCACGGTGGAGCCGAGGATGGCCATGATGCCCTGACGGATGGAGTCGGCGCCCAGGGAGGGGCCCACCGTCCGCTCCTCGAGCACCTGCACCGGCGCGGGCAGCGCGCCCGCCCGCAGCACGATAGCCAGGTCGGTGGCCTCGTCGGTCGTGAAGCCCCCCGTGATCTGGGCGCGCCCGGAGGGAATGCGCTCCCGGATCTGCGGGGCCGAGTGGATGTTGCCGTCCAGCACGATGGCGAGGCGGCGACCGACGTTGGTGTCGGTGAGGTCCGAGAAGGCCCGGGCGCCGGTCGAGTTGAAGTCCACGGAGACGTAGGGCTCGCTCGTGTTCTGGTCGATCGAGACCCGGGCGGTGGCGACGTCACGCCCGGTCACGTAGGCCTTTTTCTGGACGAGGAATGGGATCTTGCGCTCCTGGTGAGTCTCCTTGTCGACCCGGCGTTGATACAGGACCTCGTCGCCGTCGGGTACGCCGGTGCGCAGCGCGGTCTCGGCGTCGGTCCGCTCGTCCACCAGCTTGAACTCCAGCAGCGCGGTCTTGCCGATCAGGGCCTTGGCCCGGGCCGGATCCTGCACCCCCGGCAGCTGCACCAGGATGCGGTTGTCGCCCTGCTGCTGGATGGACGGCTCGGCGACCCCGAACTGGTCGATGCGGTTCCGGATGGTCTCGAGGCCCTGTCGCACCGCCAGCTCGCGGATCTGGGCAGCCTCGCGCGGCTTGAGCGTCAGAACGATACGGGCCGCGGCCTGATCGGCCTCCTTCCGGTCGAAGTTGCCAAGCACCTCGTTCGCGGTGGTCAGCGCGCCGTCCCAGCTCTGCGGCGAGGCGAGCTGGATGACGAGATCGGTGACCCCCCGCCGCTCGATCTTCGCGACCGCGATCCCCTTCTTCTCGAGCTCGCTGCGCACGGTGTCGCCCGCCCGCTCCACCTGCGCTTCGAGGGCCTTGTCCACGTCCACCCCGAGGACGAGGTGAATCCCTCCCTGGAGGTCGAGGCCCAGGTTGATGCTCTTGCCCGGCGGGTAGAGGTACCAGACCGACGCGGCCACCACCACCGCCACGAGGGCGATGCGGATGCCGAGGTTGCGGCGCATCTAGGCGGCCGACTCCTTGTCGCCCGCCGCGGGCACGATCCGCGCGACGGCCGAGCGCTCGAACTCGAGCTTCACCTGATCGGCCACCTTGAGCGTGACGGTATGCTCGGAGAGCCCCACCACGGTCCCGAAGAGCCCGCTGGAGGTGACGACGCGGTCGCCCTTCTTGATGGCCGAGAGCAGCGCTTCCCGGTCCTTCCGCTGCTTCTGCTGAGGCCGGATGATCAGGAAGTACATGATGGCGAACATCCCGATCATCAGCGGCAGGATCGACATGATGCCGCCGCTGCCGCCACCGGCAGGCCCCGGCGCCATCGCGTATGCGAGATCTACCATGAAGGTCAAGCCTCCGAGTCAGCAGGAGTGTCGTGCGAACCGCACGAATTCTACCCCAGAGTCGGCACCGGCCGCGAGCGATTCTGGGGGCCGACGCGAATCTACGCGCTCACTTGGGGGAGCGTGACGAAGCCGGCGACTTGCTGATCCAGACCACCCACGGCAACGTCGTGGAGTCTTCCAGTCGGAGATCCACCCGATAACCCTGGCTGCGCATCGTGCCGGCGAGGCGGGCGGCCGCTCGATCGTCTGCGAACGCGGCCGCGCGCACCCAGGACACCGCGTCGACCGACAGCGACTTGACCGGCCTCGGCTCGACGCGCTCCAGCTTGGACGGAAGCGCGGGGGCAGCGTTCGCCCAGGTGTCGCTCACCGCCCAGGTCTCGATGAAGTCGGGGAGCGGTACGCCCGACCGGTCCATCGCCGTGGGAAGCGACGGGCCCAGCATCGTGGTCGAGCGGGCCGGAACCAGCATCGGAGCGGGAGAGGGCGGAGCCGAGCTCGGCGCCAGGAGATGGGGCAATCCGATGACGACGAGCAGGAACGTGGGAACGAAGGCGGCGAGCGCGATCCGGATTCCACGAGGCGCAGGTGTTTCCGCCTCCGGCTCCTCCTCGCTCTCGGTCGGATATCGGCCGTCGAGCGAGCTGCGGATATCGTCGAGCAGGTCGGGGGATGGATCGAGGACTTCGCGTTCCACGAGCGGCCCTCCTGCCTGATTGGCCAGGCCCGAAGCGGAATCCGAGCAGGATCAACGTAGGCAGGCACTCGCAGCTTGTCAAGCGAATCTTTTGCGTGATCGATATAAGTATTTAATTAAATGACTGTATATGTCAGTGGATAAGTGTGGATAAATTCTAATCGCCCGCTTCCCCACCCGTCGGATCCGCGCCGTAACGGGCCAGGAATTGACTCCGGTAGGCGTCGAAGACTCCGGCGGCGATGGCGCGGCGCATGTCCCGCATGAGCCGCTGGTAGAACGTCACGTTGTGCAGAGTCAGCAACCGATAGGCGAGCAGCTCGCGCGCGCCGAAGAGGTGGCGCAGGTAGGCGCGTGAGAAACCCCGGCACGCCTCGCACGAGCACTCCCCGTCGAGCGGGGCCGGATC